>NZ_JCBAIQ010000017.1:0-148554 GCF_059772165.1 Paenibacillus sp. TY11
GCCGCACACTGCGCACGGCTCACCCTCGCGCAGCTCGGCGGCAAGGTGCTGTGCGAGACGGCCCAGCTCCTCGGCGCGGAGCTCGTGGCGCAGTTGCTCCTCCTCGGCAGCCAGTGCCGACATATCGGCGGTGATCTCTGCCTCCAGCGTCAGCAATGCCTCAATGCCTTCAGCCGCCTGTGCAGCTAGGGCAGAACGCCGCGACTCCGTCTCCTGCGTCTCCTGCTCCGTTAACTTTAAACGTTCGTCAGCTTGCGCAAGCCGTTTCTCCTGAGCGGCGTACTCCTGTTCAGCTTCACGCAATTGCTCATTCGCGATCTCCAACTGTTGCAGTCGTTGCACAGCCTCTTGCAGCATACGCCGCTCATCTGCCCGCACTTCATTTTGCTTTAGCTCCTGTTGAAGCTCCTGCTGACGCTTCAAACCTCGCGTCTGTAGCTCTTGTTCCTTTGCGAGTCCTTCGGCATGTTCAGCAAGGGTTTGTTCGCTATGCACAAGCTCGGCCGCCAGACGTTCCCGTTCGGTACGCAACGCTTCCGTATCACGCTCCAGTTGAAGCGCCTGCTCTAGTTGGTCGATCCGAAGCAATAGCTTCGGTTCTTCGGCACTGAGTGCTTGCCGGGCCTGCTCATCTGCTTGCGCAGACACAAGCGCCGCCTCCTGCGCGGAGGCGGCCAGAACTGCCACTTCTTCGGCAGTCTTTTGCCGTTTTTCCGCTTCAGCAACGGCTTCCTTCCAATCCGTCAGTGCAGGCAGCAATGCCTCGGCTGCAGATGCTTGTCGCAGCTTACGCTCCAGCAAAGCAATACCTGGCTCTTGTGCTGCCATCTCCTCCAGCTCGTTCGCTCTTCGGCTAAGCTCGATGACCAGCTCACGTGTTTTGTTCAGAGCCTCCGATTCACGTGAAACACGCTCTAGCTCGCGGCGCGAAGCCTCTGCATTGGCAAACGCCTCTTTGAGACGCAGCTCTACAAGTTTAAGCGCTTCAGCACTCGCATCCCCCAGCCCTTGCTGCTCCGCTTCCAATGCTTTCAGTGCGATGTCATTGTCCTTCACACGGCGGCTCAGCTTCTGTGCAAGTTGATCTCCGTACTTCTCCAGATGGAATAAACGCTGTAGCATCTGTCTGCGTTCGCTGCCCTTTAAGGACAAAAATTCCGCAAACTTTCCTTGCGGCAATACAACAGCGCGTGTAAAATCGTCCATTTTCAGGCCGATATACTCCTCCACACAGCGCGTCACATCCTGCACCTTGTCGGCAAGCACTTCCTCGCCGTCCTCTGTATACGCAATAAAGCGGCTAAGCGTATTATTAACCGATACGCCTCCAGCGCGTTTAAAACGTCGTTCTACACGATAACGGCGAGGTCCTTGAGCTGACATTAATTCAAACGTAAATGCAACAGACAACGTATCCTCGGCATGATTCATAATGCCTTGAGTACCATTCACCGCCCGCTCCACTTTACCGTACATAGCCAACGTAATGGCATCCAGCAACGTTGATTTGCCACTACCGGTTGGGCCAAAAATTCCAAACAGTCCCGTTTCGGTCAAATCGTCAAAACGAATTTCCTGCGACTCCCGGTAGCTTTGCAACCCCGCCAGTTTCAGAAGGATCGGTTTCATACATCATCCTCCTCAGCGTGGTCCCTTGCATCATCCTGTTCCACCAGTTCCAGAAACAACTGCACTAATCCGTCATCCGGTTGTGCTCCGCCTGTCTGCCGCTGATAGAATGCCCGGAACAGCTCATGAACCGGCAGTTCTGATCGTTGGTGCTCCAACTGTGCGGCAGCCATTTCTGGATACATGGGGCGAATATGAATGATGCCTTCACGGCTTTTGCGCAGCCGCTGAATATCTCCCATCGACATCGCTTCATCCAGCGTAATTTCCAGATCAATAAAGGCATCGGCATCCAGTCCTTCGTCCAGCCAGCGATATACTTCCTCCAGACCTCCCCGTGCGCGCCACCTCACTAATGGGCGTCCACTGGTAATATACAATTCCTCGACCTGTGCAGGCTTGCCTGCAACCACGTCAATTAACGTAACCGATTTGGCTTGTCCGGCTTCAGAAAAGCTATAAGCCAGCGGAGAGCCACTATAACGCATCAGCCCGTCTCCCTTCACATATTGGGGACGATGCAAATGTCCCAGAGCCGTATACTGCGCCCCAATGCTCAGAGCAGACGGATCTACGGTATAAGCTCCCCCGACCTGAATCGGGCGTTCCGAGTCCGACTCCAGCCCGCCGAGCACATAAATATGGCTCATCGACAAATTAACGGTGTCGGGCCGAAACGCTGTACCCAGCTGTGACATCAGCATACCTACACGGCGGCTATAGGCCTCGCGTAATACTGTTTCATCTCCGTCTTCAGACAATAGCTCGTTCAGACGAGACTCGGAGGGATATGGCAAGGCTGCAATGCAAGCCATTTCGCCCGTTCGCGGTGTATGAACACGTACCGCTTCGCCACTGGGCAGTCCCAGCAATGTTATTCCACGCCCGCTCACCAGCGGCGTGACCGAGGATACCCTTTCCGGCTGATCATGATTGCCCGCAATGACGACCAACGGTCTTCCTCCAGCCGTAAGACGGGCAGATGTTTCATAAAACAATTGCTCGGCGGCGGCCGAAGGATTGACTGAGTCGTACACGTCTCCAGCCATCATAATCAAATCGGCCTGCTGATCGTCAGCCATTTTCGCCAATTCTTCCAAAAACGCCTCCTGTTCCTTCAAACGGCTGCGTCCTTCCAACGTGCGACCCAAATGCCAATCACCTGTATGCAAAATCCGCATGCTATTCCTCCTCTCCCTATCTATATAACTACAGCCGTACACTCTCTCCAGCCTCTAAAAAATACAGCCACTTCTCAGCAACCTTTTTGCCTGTAATCTCTTCGATCACACGGGCATACAGCTCCAATTGAAAACGATATTGGTCCGTTAAATGTGACAGCGTACGATATTCGGATATCTGATCTGTTTTATAATCCAGCAGCACGAGTCCTTCGGGAGTTTCAAACAGACAGTCAATAATCCCGTTCATCAGCACTTTATCGTCGTCCTGCACACCTTCCGTATCTGTCTCTTGTCCTGGCAGCACCGATGGTAAGCTGTGGTTCCAGTAATCGGTTGCCCGCATGGTATAAGTAAACGGAAGCTCACGTTGAACATGGGATGCCCCCAGCATTCTGCCACCCAGCTCACTAGTGAAAAAACGTAATATTTTATCCGTATCCAGCGCCTTTGCATGAACATCCAGTAACATGCGCTGATTCAGCAAACGAGCCTTTGTTTCCTCAATAACCTCAGCGCTCATCACCCCATCTAGCGGTAAATGCAGCAGCAACGTATGATAGACCGTTCCTCGTTCCGTTGGAGTCAGTCTCTGATTTCCCATAAACTTAGGTCTGCGCAAGTGTAATTGACTGCCCCCAGTATGAGAATCTTCCCTATCCTCCGGTAACTCTGCTAGTAAGGAGGTAGAGAGATTCAGCCAATCGTCCGATCCAATCTCCTGCATTTCCAGCCATCTTTTCATCTCGGTAACTGACGTATTGGCTGCCGTCTTGCCGGCCCGTTCATACGGGTAGGTCCAGGAAAGAGCAGCAGCAATATCCGTTTCACTCCCTACGGTCATGCCTTTAGGCTGATCCAATATAGACTCGGATTCCTCACCAAAAAATACATTCTCTACAGTAGCTCCACTAACGGTTTCCACATCTGACTTGTCTCCGGTCATTTCTTCAAATGAATTTGAACCAGACGAAGTCCATCTTCTGTTGATTGGCTCCGCATTTCTCAGTGCTTCTGTCTTCTGTTGGCGCTCTTCGCCCGACACCTCTTCCTCATGATCTGAGTTCACACGAGAGCCGGAAAGTGTTTCCGAAGCTACGATTTTAAATAACCAGTCTGTCCCCGGCATGTGTACCAGCCTGTGATAGTACCCATCCTGACTACCTGCCGCTTCCCTCAACGCAATAGCAGAAGGATGCCGAATCAAAGCGGGACCTATCCAGTCCAGATAGCTGCGGCCTGCCGCCAGCATATAGTCTGGTAAGACAGTTTCCGTATGTTCTTTGGCACGTGCCCAACCCGCTGCGCGCGAAGCGAGATCCTTCACCGTTCCGGTCATAATAAGCTTTTCACGCGGACGCGTAAGCGCCACATATAACACCCGCATTTCCTCAGCCAACAGCTCCAGCTGTGAGCGTCGGCGGATCGCTAAATTAGGCAGCGTAGGGTAGCTGACACGGTTTTGTTCCTCTACATATTTGGGGCCAAAACCCAACTCCTTGTGCATAAGAAACGGCGCGTTCAAATCCTGCTGATTGAACATTTTTGCCGTCCCAGCAATAAACACGACAGGGAATTCAAGTCCTTTACTTTTATGAATTGTCATAATGCGGACAGCCTGATCGGGTTCAGTCCCCCCGCTAATTGATCCTAAATCACCGCCTCGCTCCCGCAAACGGGAAATGAAGGTCAGAAATCGGAACAATCCTCGGTTTGACGTAGAAGTCTCATACTGTCTCGCTCGGTCATATAACGCCCGCAAATTGCTTTGACGCTGTGAGCCGCCAGGCAGTCCGCCCACCCAATCCAGATACCCCGTTTCCTCCAGCACATTCCAAATCAATGCACTTAAGCTACCTTGTCTGGCTTCCTGCCGCCATGCTTCCAAATTACGCAAAAATGAACGTAGTCGGGCAGACAACGTATTCCCGTCATTTCTATTGCCAAAGCCAGATGAAGATAACGAGTCCTCAGTGAAAAGGTCCAGCTCCATGATGTCAGCAGAGGTCCCTTTTTCGCTCTCCTCCAGCTGGTCAGCCTCTGCTGCCGCCAGCAAAGCGCCATAAAACAATCCATCCGGCTTCTCCAACCGGATTTGTGCCAGTTCATCTTCGGTCAAGCCTACAATCGGCGAACGAAGCACGGATGCAAGCGGGATGTCCTGCTGTGGATTATCAATAATGTGTAATAGAGACAACATCACCTCTACTTCCGTTGCTTTAAAAAAGCCTGTCGTCTGCTCCCCGGAGGCCGGAATACCCTCAAGACGCAGTTCTTCCACAATTAGGGGGGCCCACACGCTTGCCGAACGAAGCAAAATGACAATATCGCCGTAGACTGCCGGACGCATCGCTTTTAATCCTTTGTCGTAAATCAACAGTGGTTGTCCAGTATCTCCAGTCAGCTCCTTAATCCGTTGCGCGATCGCACGAGCCTCTAACTGTGCCGTTTCCAACTCCGCAAGCTCGGCCAGCTCACTTTCCTGCAAAGCAGATTCTTCTCCCGTTTCGGATAGCTCCGAAGCCTCGGAAAGACCACGCCCGCCTCTATCAACTAACAGCAGTTCAGGTGCGTATGCAGATGCAGCGTCTTTCTCCATCTGCTCGGGATAGGATGCGCCGTGTACCAACCACGCTCGTTCATCGTACTCAATTTCCGCCACATCCACACTCATAATCTGGCGGAACACCAAATTGACCGCATCGACAACTTCCTCCCGACTGCGGAAATTACGCGCCAGATCAATCAAAAACCCATCTTCCTGCTCCTGCATACCGTACCGTTGATACTTATTTAAAAACAGACCCGGCTCTGCCAGCCGAAACCGATAAATACTCTGCTTCACGTCTCCTACCATAAAACGGTTACCCGGTTCCTCGCGTGATACTAGCCTAACAATATCCTCCTGTACGGTATTCGTATCCTGATACTCATCCAGCAGCACCTCGTCGAATTGCGCCTTGTATTCGAGCGCAGCGTCGGAAGGTAGTAGCTTGTACGGCGTAGAGTCGGGATGTCGTAATATTTTCAGACAATAATGCTCCAAATCCCCGAAATCCACCAGCCCTTTTGACTGCTTATGCTGTTGAAATCGTTCCCCGAATACAATCACGGTTTCTACCAGTTCGTCCATCAAAGGAGCCGTCGCATGCAGTTCCTCCAAATAAGCTTCTGCTCTCCTACCGAACAGGGAAGCCTTCATATCTGTAATCATTTTTTTGGCTGCCTCGCGCAGCGTCTTAACCCGTTCCTGCAATGCAGGCTCGGTCTGATCTTTTTTGACCGGCTTGAGCTTACCGAAGGACGCTGCCTGAAAATGATCATACAGGGATGCCCACGGCTGTGTCTCCAACTCCTGCAGCAATCCCTTCACCATGGCCGCATCCTCTTGCAGCGTCACGGCATAAGGTGCGGGGCCGCTGGGCTGCATAGCTGTTTCATGTGCCTGTTCCAACAAGCTAGCTGCTCCACGTAGAGACAGTGCGGCATCCGCCAAAATGCTGCGAACCCAGGGAGTCTCTCCCAAAGCGGCTACATCCTGTACACGAAATGCTGCTGCCGTCTCCCGCAGCCAATGCTCGGGCCAAGGATGACTTTGAGAAAAATCATACAACCGCTGAACAAGCACGTACATTGCATCATCGGTGCGTTCTCCACTAAACCAGTCGACCAGTCTGCGGAATGTACTGCCTTCATCATGAGCCTCATATTTCTCCTCAAACAGTTCTTCCAGGAGCTCCTGGCGCAGCAATTCTGTCTCATGCTCATTCATAATCCGAAAACCGGGATCAAGGGGAATGTCCTGATAATGCCTGCGGATGACCTCCATACAAAATGAGTGAAGCGTCGTAATCGAGGCCCGATTCAGCAACGATAGCTGGCGGCGTACATGCTCACTTTCCGGTTCCTGTTCCAGCACACGTTCCAACGCTTCGCGTATCCGTTGACGCATTTCGGCGGCTGCAGCCTTCGTAAAGGTCGCTACCAGTAACCGATCCACACTGAAGCCGAGCTGGGGATCGACGATTTTACGAATAATACGCTCTACGAGCACCGCTGTTTTACCAGACCCTGCCGCTGCCGCGACCAGCATGTTGTTACCGGATTCCGAAATGGCACGCCACTGGTCATCACTCCACATACTGCCTTCCGGCTTCGGCATGCCTTTAGTGTTTGACGTGCCTATCATTGGTCCATTCCTCCTTTCCCTTCCTGTGTATGACCCAGCAGATTCCAGATCTGATCCTTACCCGGTTTACCCCATTGATTGTAGCCACTGCCCTCCAGACTGTCGTCAAATTGACAAACAGGCTTAAAAGAGCAGAAGGTACATGCCGTCTCTTGCTGGATACGATAAGGTTCAATGGCCACATCGCCCTCTGTCATCCGTGTTCCAATCGTTCGAATATTATCGCGCACCGAAGCTAGCAGACTATCCCACTGTTCCGGCGAAGCAACCGAAGCACTGCTATAAAAACTGCCGTCTGCTTTCACCGCAACAGGTAAAATAGAGGAGTATCCCTTGTCCAATGCTGTATCCATTTGTCCAACCACATCCCGATCCGCGAGCAATAACCCCTTCATCTTAAAACGTTTCAAAAGCTCCTGACGGGCCTGTTCTGCGCTAAGACCGTTAGGCGACTGCAACATCGGATTGTGGACGTGAAAATACAGTGTACCCGCTGGATAAGCAGTCTCGCCCAACCATTCCTCCGCCGCATTCAGCAGCACGTCCAGGTACGTGAGCATTTGCAGGGACAAGCCATAATACACCTCATGAAGTTTGAGATCCTTTTGGCTGGACTTGTAATCGATGACACGCAAAAGTAACCCCTTTTCTCCCTCTGCCACATCTACTCGGTCAATCCGTCCAACAATTTCCATTACAACGCCGTTATCTAACCGGAAGCTTAACGGAGGAAGCTGCTGACCCGGCCCAAAGTCCAACTCCAGCCCAATTGGCTCAAAGCTACCTCTCCGCGCATGTTCACCCAAAATCAACGAAGCACGGCTCACGATGTCTTTCAACTTGCGCAAAATGTAGCCATACCGCTTGGAGCTCATTAAAATCTCGCCTTGCAGACGAGGAGCCAGACGCTCCACTGTACTTTCCGCCTCTTGGCGGCATTCCTCGGTGCTGAGACTACCCCAGCTGACGTTGCGTTTACGCAAATTGATTGCCATCTCTCCAAGCGCTGCATGGAATAATTGTCCGATATCCGGCGCCTTCAGGCGATACATTTGACGTTCTTTCAAACGAAGACCGTGAGAGGCAAAGTGCGAAAACGGACATGCTACAAAACGCTCCATACGAGATACGCTGGTACGCAGCTTGCTGCCGTACAGACGGCGGCTCGTTTCCTTCTGCATTTCGGCATGGTTTTCGTAAAAAAGTGAGGTCAACAGCTGGCGAAGCTTGTCCTTCTCACGCCCTTGCTGGCTGGCATACCAGTTATATACCTCCCACCAGGGGGATAAAATGTCACCGCCACGCCGCCAATGCCGTAATTGCGCAATGAGCTGCGGCAAAGCCTCGGACGGATGGGAAGCATACTCCCATTGCGTCGTCCAAGCGTCCCCAGGCAAAGGGTATCCAGCCAGCGGACGTTCGTCCAGACCAGGAAACAGTTGCCGCACATGTCGTACTAACTCTGACGGCAGCAACGACTTCCCTTCTTCATCGGTCACTGCATAGCTCATCCACAGGCTTTTACCGGCTGAGGTAAGGGCCGTATAAGCGAGAAAACGTTCGTCCAACAGTCGTCTCGTCATGTCCGGCGCCAGCTCTACACCTCGCTCGTTTAATGCCGTACGCTCCTGCTCATTCAGAACACCGTCCTCGTGGAACACAGCCGGCATCACACCTTCGTTCATACCTAGCACAAAGGCATGTTGAATACCAGCTACACGCGTACGGTCCGTGTTTCCGACCAGAACCTGATCCAGAGCTGGTGGAACAAGTCCCATACGGAACTCAGCCAATCCCGTTTCCAGCACACCCGCAAACAAAGAAGTATCCAGTCTCTCGTCACCCATCATTTCGACGATTTGATCCAGTAGTTCAAGCACCGCATCCCATACCTGACGATGCTCCTTCGCCTGCTCAGGATTTCCTGCTCCCTCAGCCTGATGAATGAAGGCGTCCAGCTTGTGGCCGATTTCTGCATCCTCCAGCAACAGATACACCGCTTCACACTTCTCAAGCGCAGTTCGTGCCTTACCCATACGTTTCTCAAACGCACGTAAAGGCGTCACGATCACATCCCGGCACAGCTCCATCAAATCCAACGTTTCATCCCGTTGACGATTCCGTTCCTGCTCCCCCAGCTCCAGCGACAAGCTGGGCACAGCCTGCCAAGGCCGACCGTCTGTCCAACGGCTGCCTTGTATTCCGCACGCCAGTACATAGTTTTCCAGACGGTCCATCTCCTCGCGGCTCACCCGACCATCCAGCGGCAGTAGAAGGTCTGTTTTGACCGCACGAAATACATCCTCATATCGCCAACGCCGCTGCACGATATCCAGCGAAGCCCGAATCAATTCTACCAAGGGATGATGCAATACACTTCTCCGCTGATCCAAAAATACCGGAACATCATATTGCTTGAATATCGGTTCCACCCAAGGCTCATAATCTTCAATATGACGCACAAACAGGGCCATCTCCCGATAACGCGCGCCCTCATCTCGGGCCAGACGACGCATTTCGCGTACAGCCCCTTCCAACTCAGCGCGGCGATTCGCCGCAGCATACAGTTTTATGCCTTCCGGCTGTTCTTCTGTCCACTGCTCTCGTAGCTGCTGCAGCCGCATCCGTTGTTCCTGATTTCGCAGCCCTGTACGATATTCGAAGTTAGCCTCCAAATACGCCAACGCCGGACGTTCCTTAAATCTCGGCAGCGGATCAGGGCGCAGTAATTGTGTCTGCGTCTCTATCATCAGCTCGTCTGCCATTCCTTTGAGCTTTACATACGTAGCCGCTGAGGGATGAAACAAATCCAGCTCATGCGGAAGCTGTCCGCTCTCGTAGCTGCGGCTGCAAGTCAGCGCCACCGTCAACGAAGAAGCGTGCAGCATAAGCTGCTCCACCACCTTGTATTCATGCGGTGTAAACCTGCGGTAGCCATCCATCCAAATATCTGCTCCGCGCACAAGGGAAGACTCGGCAATCTGTTCTGCCAGCATGCGCAGCGTATCTTCACCGTCAATATATCTAAGCGTCAGCTCTCGTTCAAAATCTTCATAGATTAGACTGATATCTTTGAGCTTGCCGCGCAAAATCGGAGTTGACTCCCCCGCAGCATTCATTCGCTCCAGTTGCTCCGGTACTGACCGAGTATCATTTCCGTACTGCTTTAGCTCCGTAAACAACGTATTCAACCGATCTACAAAGCCGAGCTGGTCTCCCGAATCCTTAAACAAACTCAGTTCATCCTTGCGACGACGAATAATTTTATATAAAAGCATCTTCTTGCCTTCTTCCGTTACAGGCACCAGTGCTGAACCCCCGGTTTCTTGCATGACTAAATAGGCAAGACGATGAAATCCCATCACTTGGGCGCGCACCGACCCCTGAATACCGTTTCCGGCTTCTGTAAGCAACGCATGTTCAGAAGCAAATGACGATTGCTCCGGTACAAGTAACAGCATAGGCTTACCTAGCGGCTCCTCGCGTAACATAGACGTCATTTCATTGCGGATTAACGTACTTTTACCACTACCAGAGCGGCCAATCAACAAGCGGACCGACATGATGCGGCCTCCTTTCCAACGAACAACATTCTATTAAACAGTATAGCATATCAGGCAAGGGAGAAAAGAACGTACGTTTGCCATGTTGTAGCAATTGATCCCCCCTCTAAAAAACAAACAGTCCCGCAGGTTGGCTTGGTGCATGCCTTCTCTACAGGACTGATTTATACCTAAAACGAGTTTATTTTACCTATTTCACCTATTTAACCACCAAAAAGGTGGTTGACTTTGGCTTTGTTTGAAACCTACAGCTGTGTCCGGCTGCGCACCTCAAAGATGGCGAATTTCAAATAATGGCCTTCCTCCACACCCAAAATTTGAGGATGGTCCTTACCAGCCGCTCTCCAATCTACCAGGCGGAGGATTTTGCCAGCATCTGCCGCCGCTTCCTTAATCGTGTCCAAAAACAGCTCCGGCCGCATATGGAACGAGCAGCTTGCCGTCACCAAATAGCCGCCCTCATTGACGAGCTTCATCCCGTGCAGGTTGATATCTTTATATCCCCGTGTAGCTCCTTTGACAGCATTCTTCGTTTTAGCAAAAGCTGGCGGATCAAGAATGACCACATCAAAGGTGCGTCCGCCACCTGCTGTCAGTGGCTTGGATGTATCTCCTTTGCCCCCGGCTCGCGCGTTGCGTTCCTCTACACCTTTAACCTGATTGCGCAAATATTGAAAAGCATCGTCGACGACAAACTCGACGCGTTCCTCAAAACCGTTCAGCTTGACATTATCCCGCGCACTTTCAATCGCATGCTCAGAAATATCAAGACAAGTTACTTTTTTAGCACCGTATTTACAAGCATTGAGCGTAAAGCTTCCCGTATGTGAAAAACACTCCAGTACGGTTGCTCCGTCCCAGAACGGGAATTCAACAACCTTACCACTTTTATTCACAGGCTTCATGACCGTTGTGCCAGCATCCTCTGGGTCTGCCGCTACTTCTTGTAGCGTAATTCCGCTACGTGCTCCCCAACCTGTCATTAACGGCGCAATTGCTGCACGATTTTCACGCTGGTCAAAGAAATAACCAGTCTTCTGGCCCTCTACGATGTCGACCTTGATTTGCAAGCCATTTTCCGTCACCACCACATGCCGCGGGCAATCACCGTACAAAGGCCCCTTCGTCTGTTCCAATCCTTCCAGCTCGCGGATGGACACATCACTGCGTTCATATATACCAACAGGACCAACTACCTCAACGAGCGCATCCCTGATTTCTTCCCTGCGCCGATCCATGCCAAGCGTTAACAGCTGCACGACCAACACATCACCAAAACGGTCTACAATCAGTCCAGGCAAAAAATCAGCCTCGCCGTACACCAACCGATAAGCGTCTCCCCCGGTCACAAAACGTTCGCGGTGCTCCAGACAATTCCGGAAGCGTTTGGCAAAAAAGCTTTGGTCCATCGCTTCCAGCGGCTCATAGGACATCACACGCACTGTAATTTGTGAAGCCGGATTATAGTAACCTGTCGCCAAATAACGCCCCTGATGGTTAACGATGCTGACCAAATCGCCTGCCTCTGGATCACCCTCAATCTTGGCTATTTCGTTTTTAAACACCCAAGGGTGTGCGTGCTCCAGCCTTTTTTTACGGCTGCGTTCTAATATTACTGAAGGCAAATCCTTCACTCCCATTCTTGGATTACTCAAAGTCCTTAAAAGTGTGGTGTTCGATGGGGCGCAGCCCCGCGTTTCATTTGATCTTACGATCGCTGCTGCAACGGGATTTTTGAGATTAGGTAAAACATTTAAAGGTAAGAATCCCCCTAGGTTTATACTTCCGAAGCAGCTTTCCTTTGGAAAGCTTTCAGGCGAACGCTACCGCTTCTCCAGGTTCAAATGAACCACTGCGCTACTACCCGTCTTAATATCAACATCACACTTGTAAAACTTGTGAAGATACTACAACAATTATCGTTTCCATAAAAACGGCTCGGCCATGCTTGTCATGGCTGTCCTCTACAGATCATAGGCTGTTACATAAGCGTTTTAACGGTACTGTGGAGAAGCGATATGCTTCGGTCGTCGCTTAAAAGTCGCTGGTAAAGATATAGTGATTTCAAGGAAGTATCAAAGCACTCTAGGTTCACTACACTTACGTAGCATCTGAATTCAAACACTTTTCACCTAGAAAGGGGGATAAGCCCGTGTTTATACACGTTATTTTGCCGCTGTGCGGTGGGCTGCTTATTTTTTTGGGCGGGATGAAGCTGATGGAAGCAGCTCTCCGGCATTTGGCTGGCCCCTTCCTCACCCGCTGGCTGAACCGGGCCACCGTTTCCCCTTGGCGGGGTATGCTGTTCAGCTCAGGCATTACCGCTCTGCTGCAAAGCAGCACCGCCGTAACGGTGCTGACGATCGGACTGGTCAACGCCGGGCTGCTGACCTACGGCCGCACGCTCGGTATTATTCTTGGCACCAATATTGGCACCTGTCTAACCACTGAGCTGATGGGGCTCCAGCTCGGCAAGCTGGCTGTTCCGCTGCTATGCGGCTCACTGCTCTGCTGGAGCACCGCCGTCCTGTGGGGGGAAGCTGTCCCCGGCCGCCAGTATGCGTCTGACGGAGCTTCACCCGGCTCCAATGGGCTTAGCCGCCCACAGGCTGTACAATATATCAGCCTCGTCTTTGCCGGATTTTCGTTGATTCTGGCGGGTATCCGCGTGATGCAAACGGTCGGCCCCTGGATTGAACAGGCCGGACTATTCCGCTGGTTTCTTGATCACGCTGCGGCCAACATGTGGTGGGCCTTCGCTGCTGGAGCCTGCCTGACCGCACTGGTTCACAGTAGCGCAGCCGTCATTGGCATGGCGATCAGCCTTGCCGCTGCGGGCGCCTTGCCAGCTGATGTGGGGATCGCCATCGTCATCGGCTCCAATGTAGGCACCTGCGTAACCGCCCTGATTGCCGCTGTTGGCGGCAGCGTGTCCGGCAAATTTGTGGCCTGGTCCCACGTGCTGCTGAACGTAGGCGGAGCATTGCTCTTTATGCCGTTGATCCCTGGGCTGGAAATGGCGGCTGCCTGGATATCTACCGAGTCCGGAGCCAAGGTAGCCCATGCCCAAACCCTGTTTAACGTCATCAGCTCTCTGCTGGTCTTGCCCCTCTGCTATCTACCTGTATGGACACGTTTAGAGCATCGTATATCTCCCCACAGATTCAAACGTTAATTCCTAGCATGGACAGCGCCTTGCTCAAAATGACATCATTGTTGTCATATCCGCCCTGGCGCTGGAGACGCCATGCTTCCTCAGGCGTATGCCACGCAACTCCTTTAATTTCTTCGATCTGTGCCTGTAAATCCCCATCCAGTGCCTCTACGAGATAATAGTGGACTTCCTTATCCACTTCCCCAAATTCAGGATGCTGATACGTATAAGCAATCATATCTACATGCTGGATAATCCGCCCGTTCAACCCTGTTTCCTCGCGAATTTCACGTAAAGCCGTCTGTTCAATTGTTTCTCCCAACTCCATTTTTCCTTTAGCCAAGGATACCTTGCCATATCGGTCGGTAATGAGTTGAATTTCAAGCTGCTCCCCCTGTTTGCGAAACACAACGCCGCCTGCTGAAATTTCCTTTTTTGCTGCCATTCTGTAATCTCCTTTCCTTGCGCAACAAGGATTCCGTCCTCTCTGAAAGGAAAGGCGAAATCCTTGTTTGCCATCTCTATTGCCTGTTCAGGCTTTTTTTATTCTTACAGAGCTGTTTGCAGCCCGTTCTCCAGTACGCGGACCAATTGACCTTCACTTTCATTAACGCCCGCCTTCGTCAGTTTCACGCGGCACACCTTGCCCACCAGATCCTCAGTACCTTCAAACACCAGTTGAATGTAATTGTCACTGTAACCGTGAAGCATGCCGCTATCTTCGGTCCCTTTCGGCGCAACTTCCGGAATGACCTCCAGCACCTGACCGACAAACTTCTCAGCATACGCCAGTTGCATTTGCTCTGACAGTTCAATCAGCTCATGCACACGTGCATTTTTCACGTCTTCGTCCACCTGATCCTCCATACGCGCCGCAGGCGTTCCACTGCGCTTGGAGTACGGGAACACGTGCATTTCCGAAAAACCGATTTTTTTCATCAGCTCATAGCCATTGCGGAACATTTCATCCGTCTCCCCAGGGAAGCCGACAATCACGTCCGTTGTAATCGCTACATCTGGCATTGCTTTGCGAATCATAAGCATTTTGTTATAAAACTCTTCTGTGGTGTACTTGCGACGCATCCGTTTCAACACGGTGTCGTCTCCCGCCTGAAGCGGTATGTGAAAATGACGAACCAGCTTGGTGGAACGGTTCAGCACATCAAGCATTTTTTCATCAATCTGGCTGGCTTCAATCGAGCTGATACGAATACGCTCCAGCCCTTCCACCTTCTCCAAATCCCAAAGCAGATCAGACAGGTCATAGTTTTCCATGTCGTCACCATAACCGCCTGTATGGATACCTGTGAGCACAATTTCCTTGTAGCCCGCGTGCACCAATTGACGCGCCTGTGCAATAATGCTGGCGGCGTCACGACTGCGGGATAGACCCCGCGACCACGGAATGATGCAGAAGGTACAGAAGTTATTGCAACCATCCTGAATTTTCAAAAACGCCCGAGTATGATTAGCAAAATCAGGCACATCCATTTCCTCAAATACACGTGTTTTCATAATATTGCGCACGGCGTTAACCGGTTGACGTGTTTCTTGAATTTCCTGCACGAACGGAATGATTTTGTCCCGATCCTGAGTCCCGATAACGAGATCAACGCCAGGAATATCCATAATTTCGGCAGGAGAAGTTTGGGCGTAACAGCCCGTCACTGCCACTATGGCATCTGGATTCCGCCGAATCGCACGGCGAATGATCTGACGACTCTTTTTATCGCCGGTATTCGTAACGGTACATGTATTAATAAGGTAGACGTCAGCAGTCTGCTCATCAAAGTCCACCTGCTCATAACCTTCATTTTTAAACAGCTGCCAGATCGCTTCTGTATCATAAAAGTTTACCTTACAGCCCAATGTGTAAAATGCCACTGACGGCATACTAAACCCCTCCCATTTCTCCTGTCTCATATAAAATGCATGCCAATGCAGCCATACCTGCGGTCTCAGCACGTAAAATACGTCTTCCCAGTCCTGTAGACTGTGCCCCGGCCTGCTCGGCCTCCAGGCTTTCCGCTTCAGTAAAGCCGCCTTCCGGGCCTACCACCAGCAGAACACGCGGCTTGTTCGTCGACGCCCATTGTCCTGCCAAAGGCTGGATTACATCCCGTAGCTGCCGACCCTGCTCTTTTTCATAACAATAACATATCAAATCATACCCAGCAAAAGAAGCCAGAAGTTCTTTCCACGTCATGGGCGCGCTAATTTCCGGAATCCGGTTACGGTGGCTTTGCTCAGCCGCTTCCTTCACAATCTTGCGCCAACGCTCCAGTCGCTTGCCTTCTTTTTTGGCATCATACTGTACGACCGTACGCTCGGACAAAAACGGTACAAACCCGGTTGCTCCGATCTCTGTACATTTTTGCATCACCGTCTCCATCTTGTCTCCTTTAGGAAGACTCTGAGCGATGGTGACCTGCACATGTGGTTCAGAGGTCATCTCCAGCGGCTCAATGATCGTCGCCGTAACATGGTTCTGCTCAATCGTATCCAATGCAGCCAGCGCTTCCCTAGATACTCCGTCACTGACTATAATTTTGTCACCACTACGGCCCCGCATGACTTTGGCGATATGCCGCGCGTCCTCACCCGCAACAATCACGTGATCTTCCAGAAATTGCTCTGCTGGAATAAAATAACGCTGCATTCTCTCTCACACCTATTCCTGGATTTTGCAAAATTCGATTCCAGTCGCTCCAAAGTGCAATATCTAGACGAACTAGACCATTTCGATCTATATCTTGTTCATTGGAAGTCGCTTATTGGATTTTTGCAAAATCCTCATTCTAAAAATAACTGTTATCCACTGACGTTCCGTACAAAATCCGAATAAATCACCAAGCAACATCATATCATCTTTTGCGCCTGTATGACCAGTCTGTTCCCTCTTCCATTCAGGTTATACCTACCTATTCTCGTAAAAAAGGAGCCCTTAGGCTCCGAATAATCCAGTGATATAAAAAGAGAACTGCAAAAACTGTATATAAATCATCTGGGCCAGCGTGTAAAGAGGTTCAATCGTTACAGCTCGAACCTGCGGAATGACCAGTATAAGCAGAAAAATAAAGATCGACCACTGTTCAAATTGCTGAAGTTTACGGCGTACAGGAGTGGGGGCCACATCTTCCACAATCCGGTATCCATCCAGTGGAGGCAATGGGATCAAATTAAAGATAAACAAAAACAAATTTAAATTGATCAGTGCATTGATAAACAAATAGATTGCCTGAGCCACCCGCTGGTTCTCCATCCCCGGCAATACTTGAAAATGAAGGAGCACGGCATAGATCAGAGTAGTAACAAATGCAAGCAGCAGATTGCTCAGCGGACCAGCAGCCGATACGATAATGCCCATGAGGCGCGGACGGCTAAAATTGTCACGATTAACCGGAACCGGCTTGGCCCAGCCAAAGCCCCCGATCAACAGCAACAGCGTACCCAGCAGGTCAATATGCACTGCCGGATTTAAAGTCACGCGCCCAAGCAGCTTGGCTGTAGGATCGCCAAATTTATTGGCATAATACGCATGTGCAAACTCATGTACCGTAAACGATATGATCACAGCCAGCAAGTAAAATGGAAGAACATTTAAATTCACACGAAAAATATTTTGTAAAAAATCCATGCTTACCTCTTTCTCGCCACAAACGCCAGCCAATCTTCATCCCGGCTTATTTCAGCAATCTCAAAGCCAGCTGCTTTCAACGCGCTTTCGACAACCTCTTCTTTGTTCTTCCAAATCCCAGAAGCAATATAAATACCACCTGGTTCCAGGGCTTTATATACATCATCAATGAACAGCAAAATAATCTCGGCCAAAATATTAGCAACCACCAGCTTGACCGGCAACTGAATACCAAGCGTTGGATCGCTTGCATTGAGCACGGATAGCAAATCGCTTTCTTTAATGGTGATGCGTTCCTCCAGTCCGTTCAGACGCGTATTTTCCCGCGCACTGGATACCGCCACCGGGTCCAGATCCAAGGCAAGCACATGCTTCGCTCCCAGCTTTACTGCTCCAATGGCCAAGATACCGGAGCCCGTGCCGACATCAATGATTTCTTCTCCACCCTTAATCACAGATTCCAGCGTTCTCAGACAAAGTGATGTCGTAGGATGCGTTCCGGTGCCAAAAGCCATACCAGGGTCCAGCTCAATGATTTTTTCATCTTCACTCGCAGGCTCATAGTCTTCCCAAGTCGGTTTAATCGTTAGACGGTCCGACACACGCAAAGGCTTGAAATATTGCTTCCAGGCATTTGCCCAATCATCCTCATCAACTGTTTTCAGCTCATACTGAACCTCACCAGGGTCAATATCGAATGTTCTCAATTCTTCGACGCGCGGCTCAATTTGCGAACGGATACTGTCCATATCCACTTCTTCGGCAAAATAGCCTTTGATGATCGCTTGTCCTTCAGGAATGTCGTTCAAGGGGCGATCGTACCACTGTCCATAAGACGTATCCCGCGGTTTGTTGAGCGAACCGGATTCTTCAATGGAAACTCCTCCTGCACCTGCTTCATGCAGAAAATTCGAAATCATTTCGACGGCTTCCTCGCTTGTATGTATTGTAATTTCATTCCACAACATGGTTTACATTTCCTCCTCATTTCACATGCATACATTACATTGTACTATATACAAGCATATGAGTTCAAAAAAGGTAGTATCATCGGAGCAAACGATGTCTTTGCAGAACTTATGCATGTTGTCCACAGTTTTAGTCCAAGCACCCTTAACTCTACTACGTACCATATATTATATTCGAACAAAGGAGCGATTTAGTTATGGCAAAAACAGTTTTGGATTATAATGCTAGTGTTATCACACCTATTACCAATGGTATAAACCTTCCTGTTCCGATTTCACCAGCCGGACTTGGAATTGCTACGACGTCTGTATTTATTGATCCTGCTGTTCCTGGAGCCCTCAACAACCGGGTAGAGTTAAAAGCATCCATAGGCTTGCGTTTTGTTGGTGCGGGCAACATTAGAGTACTTGTACGGATATGGAGAGCTGGACAAGAAATTTATTACGGACTGGAGTCCAATATCTTTGACAACAACATTATTCTTAATGTCGAAACGGTAGATGTTGCGCCTCTGGGCGTGCAAAACTATCAACTGATTATTGAAAATCAAACGCCTGCGACTACTGCTTTCGTCTCCGGTCCTCTAGTTTTTAGCGCAACTGCATATAGCGGATAATTAATAGAAAGAGGAAAGAACACAAATAAGACGGGCTATCCCACAAATCAACCTTATTGATGGGGATACCCGTCTTATTGCATTCTACTCGCTGTCGTTTATAATACGCTGCTGACGACGGTCAGCTACTTCGCTACGCCGGATCGCTTCCAGATCCTCAGCATCTGCCTGCTCTGCCGAAAATTCAACATCCTCGTTTTTGACAGATTGCGCGCGTTTGATTTTCTCAGTTTTGGTCAGCACTTTATCAAACCGTTTGTTTTGAGACATCGGTCACTGCTCCTTCCAAACTTATCACAGCATTCCACCCGCTTGTTCCACGATGGACATCGCCTGATGATGAATGGATTCGTCCACCACAGCAGTCAACAAAATATCGCGGCCCGTCGGTCCGCCCTGTCCTCCATCACTCATGCCACTGGCAGCCGGATCAGCCGCAGCCAGTATTGCTGGAGTTGCATCTGTAAAGTCCACTCCCTGTGTTAGTGAGGACAAGCTGCTAATCTGTCCCGAAAATACAGGCAGTCCGGCGTTGCCGGTAGACTGTCGCGGATACCGGCTAAATCGGTCTATTGACACATCCGCTACCCGGAGAGCTTCCAGTTTTCTAGCGGCTCCCTGTGCTTCCTCAGGACTTTTGAAATACGCCAAAATATTTTTTTCGCCCATCCCAAAATCCCCCTGTGTAATATTGAGCGCAACTCCTGTTCAAGAACATATATCGTTACGCTTTGTTATATCCTGCTCATTGGCACGACTTTATATTCCCCACGAAGGTTAAACGGATGCAGGCGGTATCGAGAACAGCAGACCAAGACGGTGAACCATAGTTTGTGAAGAATATAACTTTTACGGGTGTAAAGTAGCAGCCGGAGCTTCACCCGACTTGGCTACCCCTGTCTCCCATGCAGCACGAATAACAGCATCCCGTACTTTTTGAACCACCTTCGAATTAAAAACATTCGGTATGATGTAAGTTTCACTTAGCTCCTCAGGACAAATCGCATCAGCGATGGCAAGTCCGGCAGCCAGTTTCATTTCCTCATTAATCGTCGTAGCATGGCAATCCAGAGCGCCCCGGAAAATTCCCGGGAAGCACAGCACATTGTTAATCTGATTTGGAAAATCGGAGCGGCCGGTAGCAAGTACACGTACATAAGGTGCGGCTACAGCCGGATCAATTTCCGGCTTCGGATTCGCCATAGCGAACACAATAGGATCAGTTGCCATGCTCTGTATATCCTCCACACTCAGTATATTCGGGCCTGACACACCGATGAACACATCAGCTCCCACAATCACATCGGATAAACTTCCGCTTAAATTATGCGGATTAGTCATGTTCGCATACTCTGTCCAATGCGGGTTACTGTATTCCACATCACGATGAATGGCTCCCTGCCGATCAACGCCAATCAGATTGCGTACGCCTGCCTTGAGCAGCATACGGGAGCAGGCCATACCCGCCGCACCGATACCTGCAAATACGACTTTGACATCCTCCATTTTTTTGCCGCATACCTTCAATGCATTGACCAGACCCGCTAATACAACGACTGCCGTACCATGCTGATCATCATGAAATACTGGAATGTCGAGTTCCTCTTTCAACCGTCTCTCGATCTCAAAACAGCGTGGCGAAGATATATCTTCCAAATTAATGCCGCCAAAGGCAGGAGCGATCATTTTGACAATTTGAACAATCTCATCAGCGTCCTTCGTATTGAGACAGATTGGGAATGCATCGACACCTGCAAATTGTTTGAACAACACCGCTTTACCCTCCATCACAGGCATAGCAGCCTCCGGTCCGATATCTCCTAATCCAAGTACCGCTGTTCCATCTGATACGACCGCTACTGTATTTTTTTTGATCGTTAATTGGTACGCTTTGGCTGGATCATTCGCAATTTCCATGCAAATTTCAGCCACACCCGGCGTATAAACTTTGGACAACCCCTCCATCGTTTCAATTCGCTTCTTCGGTAAGGTCTCCATTTTGCCACCCTCGTGTAATTCTCTGATTTCATCTATTAAACTGCTCATATTTTTCTCCGTCCTTTCATGTCTGTATTTAGCTATAAATTTCAGTCCTGTGTATAAAACTCATCAGCTCCATAATTGGAGTAACAATGTTGCTAAAATGACCGTGCCTGCCCCGCCAATACGTGTTGCAATTTGCGCAAAAGGCATCAGCTCCATCCGATTGGATGCAGACAGAATTGCTACATCTCCCGTGCCCCCTAGTCCGCCGCGACAACTGGTCACCAAAGCAGCTTCTACGGGATACATGTGAATCCATTTACCTGTGAAGTATCCGGTAACAATCAATGCAACCACAACAGATGCGCAGGTGATGGCATAAGGAACCGTCAAAATCCCAACGACACTATCTAAAGGTACATACAAAATACCCAATCCCACCATCAAGGGCCACGTCAGACTTGCCGTTATACATTTGTACAAATGAAAAGCTCCCTGCTCCAATTGGTTCGGCATGATCTGAATGCACTTAATTAAAGCCGCCGCCAGAATCATGAGGATCGGACCTGGAATATGGAGATACGGTTCCAGCAGCTTACCCACAATAAAGAAAGTACAGGCCAACAGCAGACCTCCCCCCATCAATGGAAAAGAAACCGATTGTTCCAAGTTTGCCGGAGCTAACTTGCCTTCATCTTTTTCCAGTTTCAATAACCTCCCGTTACCTGAAGTTATTGGTTTTTTCTCCGCTAATCTCTTCAGAACACCCGCACCTATGATTGCAACAATGTTACCGATAATTGCAGCCGGGATAAACTGGGATACGAATAGCGCGGAATCCTTGCCCAGCACCAATCCATACGAAATGGACAACGGTAAAATGCCTTCCCCAATTCCACCGGAGATAATCGGAATGATGATGAAAAAAAATGTATGATAGGCGCTATAGCCAAAAGCCATGCCCACCACCATCCCTACGGCAACAGCTGCAATAGATCCTATGATAATGGGAGCAAAAATTTTGACAATTCCGTTCATCAGCATTTTGCGATCCATACCAAGAATACTCCCAGTTACTAGACAAGCGATGTAGAAATAAAGAAAATTCGAGGTTTTCATAAGCGTGTGTACAGCCCCCATCGCCGATGGACTGAACATATTCCAAAATACCATTAACGATGGAACCATAAGTGACAGAATGGCCGGCCCGCCAATATGCTTGAGCAACGGAAGTTTGGCCCCTAGATCACTGAGCAGTATACCTAAAATCATGATGACGGCAAACCCGCCCAACAGATCGTTCGGAAGTCTTTCTGTAATTGCAGCTGCATAAACAATCAACGCAATCACGACATAGAGCGGAAGAGGAATAACTCCCACCTTTACCCTGCCCAGCATCCTAATGCCATCTACAGAATTTTTACTCCATCTCTGCCCTTTTTGAATAACAGGCTGGTTCGTAGCATTTTCCATAAATCTCCCTCCATAAAGTGAAGAATGATGATCATGTTTCCATTCTACACCTTCGAAAACGCTTTATTTGGTTTTAAAACTAATCATTCACTTTTGTAATTAAAGTAATCGGAAGGAGGGTTTAAATATAACTATTCATGATTCCTTCTGCCTGTGGCAATATTCGGTATTGGTAAACAGGACGCCCTATGGTACCGTATATGGTTTCCATGGAAAGCACCTCAATCTCAGTCATAAAAGCCAGGTACTTGCGCATAGACACCCTGGATATCCCTGCGCTCTCCGCAATATCCTCGGTGGAAAATAGCACCTTATTATGCCGCTGGATACAATTCCATATCATAGCCAGCGTGGATTTAGTTATGCCTTTGGGCAACCGTGCCAAGTCTTTAGTCAAGCTTTTATGATAAATCAGTCGGTCCAGCTCCTCCTGCGAAAGTAGGCTGCGCTCACGCACAATGCTAATGTGCTCTCGGTAACCCGTAAGGGCCTCTAGAAAACGGTTAAAGTGGAACGGTTTAATCAAATAATCCACCGCGCCGAAGTTCATCGCTTTTTTGACACTGTTCATGTCACTTGCAGCCGAGATGACAATGACATCCACATTTATTCCCGCTTCCCGTATGAATGACAGTAAATCGAGGCCATTACTTTCCTGCATATACACATCTAGCAATATCAGATCAATGGCTTGTTCAGCTATATATTTCTTAGCCTCTTCCACAGAAGAAGCCCAACCCCCACATTGAAAACCCTCTACCTGCTCCATATATTTGCGGTTAAATTCCGCAACCATCGGATCATCTTCTACAATCAGGACATTTATCATATTCATCATTCCCCGCTATAATGTATGGAAGCGTAATCTGAAAACAGCACCCTTGCTCGGCTGGAATCAGCTTTACACTTCCTTTTAATCTTTTCACGCTTTGCGTCACCAGATAAAGCCCCATCCCTCGTGACTCTCCCTTGGTCGAAAAACCTTTTTCAAATATCGCCTCTACAAGTCCTTCCGGTATACCCGGTCCATTGTCGCACATTATGCAGGTCAGACAGCCGTTCTTCTGGTTTTCCTCATAATAAAGTGAAAGGGTAATCCGCTTGTGCTCCAGAGATTCCATCGCCTCCACCGCATTATCAAACAGATTACCAAGAATAGTAATCAGTTCATGAGTCGTTTGAGTTTGACTGGATTCGGGCAGGTGACTACCCGGAGTCAGTTCGAAGCTCACTCCTACTTCTCTGGCCCGGCTTAATTTTCCCAACACAAACCCCGCCATAACCGGGTCCCTAATCTGCCGGGTAATGGAGCCAATCTCCACTTGATGATGCTCAACGGCATCCATAATGTAGTGTTCCAGTTTATCGTACATTCGTAAGTGTACCATCCCCATAATGACATGCAGCTTGTTCATAAATTCATGAGCCTGCGCGCGTAGTGCTTCCGTGTACAGGGACACTCCTGTCAAACGTTCCGCAAGCTGGTTCATCTCCGTTTTATCCCGAAAGGTTACAATCGCTCCCACAATTTCTCCTTTGACCCGTATCGGAACACTGGTGGTCAGCAAGGTTATCCCACCCAGCTCCATTTCCTCATCCATCTGTGGAGTACTTACTTCCAAGACCTCTTGCAATCGAAAAGCGGATAAATAAACGGTAATTTCCTGTCCGGAGAATGAGAAATCTTCAATCCCCGCTTGCCTAAGTAGACGAATCGCTTCTGCATTCATCAGCATGACACGACCGAATTCATCCACCGCAATGACTCCTTCCTTGATGGATTGCAACATAGCGCTGCGTTCCTCCAACAAGCGTGCGATTTCCGGCGGCTCCAGACCGACCAGCATATTTTTGATTTTACGAGCCAGCACAACAGCTCCTCCTGTGCCAATCAACATTCCGATCCCAATGGCGATAGCAATAAGACGGTAGTTGCCTTCCTGAGCCCTCTGTACATCTTGCATGGATATACCAACAACAATCGCCCCTACCTGCTTTCCCGTTAAACTGAACACGGGGGAAAAGGCGCGCATGGACAAACCCAATGTCCCCTTCGCAACGGACACGCTCTCATGACCATGAAGTGCAGTATACTCGTCTCCGCCGACAAAGGCTTTGCCGATCATCCTAGCATCCGGGTGCGTTTTACGAATTCCCTTCATATCCATAACCACGACAAACTGGATGTGATTCGCCGCTGAAACCCTCTTCACATACTCCTGCATGGAAGGAGACGAACCTGTCTGTTGCAATTGCTCGACAATAAGCGGCGTATGGGCGAGTGTACGCGCGATGGACATTGCCCTTTCCTCGAGCCCCTTCTCAGTTTCATGCTCAACTCTCTCCGCAAATAACAGGGTTACTGGCAGAAGCACAAGTGCCATAACTAGACATACTAGCAGCGTAATCAGACCTCTGAGCTTTAATAGCGGTTTACCCCGACGCAGCTTGGGCTGTACATTTTCGATGGAACTCACCCCTTTCTACTTGATATTAAGCCTCAATAGCTCAACATGCCTATACAAAAATGGTTATGTATGTGTTTACGTGAATATAAAAAAGAAACTATTCCGCAATTGCGGAATAGTTCCCTCTGATTCATGGTTGAAGCTCCGCGATTCCTACTTTGGCTTAGTCGCCTCGGAAGGCGCGCTTCACACGGTCAAAAAAGGACTGCTCATTCTCATGTGTCTGCTCTCCGCTAAGCGAAGAGAACTGACGCAGCAAATCCTTCTGTTCCTCACTCAGCTTGCTAGGCGTTACCACAACTACCTTAATATGCTGGTCACCCTGACCTACGCCGCGCAGTTTGGGTACACCTTTTCCTTTAAGACGGAAATAAGTACCTGTTTGCGTACCTGCTGGAACTTTCAGCTTCACTTTCTCGGTCAACGTCGGGATCTCGACTTCATCTCCCAATGCTGCCTGTGAGAACGTCAGCGGAATTTCACAGTAGATATCGTCTCCCTCACGCTCAAAGAAGTCGTGCGACTTCACACGGAACACGACATACAAGTCACCTGCCGGTCCTCCGTTGACACCGCCTTCGCCCTCACCGTTGATACGCATTTGAGCGCCGTCATCCACACCCGCCGGAATGCGGATATGAATTTTACGTTGCTTGCGTACACGACCCGAACCGCTACAAGTCGTACATTTTTCTTTGATAATTTTACCGGAACCGCCGCAATTGGAGCAGGCGCGTCGATTAACCATACGACCAAACGGTGTATTCTGCACCACTTCTTCCTGTCCGCTGCCGTGGCAGACGGAGCATGTTTGTGGTTTAGTACCCGCTTTGGCTCCCGTACCGTGACACGTATCACATGTTTCCGTACGTTCAATATTAATGTCGGTTTCTTTACCGAACACCGCTTCCTTGAATTCAATCGTCATCGTATATTGAAGATCGTTCCCACGCTGCGGTGCATTCGGATCACGTCGACCGTTGCCGCCGCCACCAAAGAACATATCAAAAATATCGCCAAACCCGCCACCGAAGTCGGCACCACCACCAAAGCCGCCTCCCATGCCTTGGTTCGGGTCTACATGACCGTACTGGTCGTATCTTGCCCGCTTCTGACCATCGCTGAGAACATCGTAAGCTTCTTTTACTTCTTTAAATTTAGCTTCCGCGTCCGCAGCCTTGTTCACGTCCGGATGATACTGACGCGCAAGCTTACGGTAAGCCTTTTTGACTTCTTCATCCGAAGCGCCCTTCGCGACGCCCAGCACCTCATAATAATCACGCTTATCAGCCAATGTTCCACCCCCATGCCTACAACGTGTCTGCACTACATATAAAAGGAAAGCCAAAGGCACGGGATGACCCGGCTTTGACCTTCCCACATTTCAAGGCAGTACAACCCGTAATATGCTAATTTATCTTGGAAACAACTGTCACCCTTCGGCTAATCGTTATTTATCAAGGCAGCTACGCTGCTAATTACTATTCAGTATATCATAACGCATCGGTGTACCATAAAGCTACCACTACCCGATCCGTAGCTTAGTCCTTCTTCTGGTCTTCGTCAACGACTTCATAGTCCGCGTCAACCACATTGTCACGGCCTTTGCTGTCTGCTGCGCCGTCTTGAGCTTGTTGAGCCTGTGCTTCTTGAGCAGCTTGCTCATACAACTTCACAGACAATTGCTGAACGATTTCAGTCAGTTCTTCAGTAGCTTTTTTGATGTCTTCCAGGTTGTCGGTTTCCAGCGTTTTTTGCAGATTTTCTTTAGCTGCATTTGCCTTTTCGACTTCACCTGCTTCAGCTTTTTCGCCCAGATCTTTAATCGTTTTGTCTACAGAGTAGATCAGTTGGTCCGCAGCGTTTTTCGCTTCTACCAAATCTTTGCGTTTTTTATCTTCTTCCGCATGCAACTCGGCATCCTTCATCATACGTTCTACTTCTTCGTCGCTCAAGCCGCTTGAAGATGTGATCGTAATTTTTTGGCTTTTGCCTGTACCTTTATCTGTAGCGGATACGTTCACGATACCGTTCGCATCCAGATCAAAGGTAACTTCGATTTGCGGTACACCACGTGGTGCTGGAGGGATATCTCCCAATTGGAAACGGCCCAGCGTTTTGTTGCCTGCTGCCATTTCGCGTTCACCTTGCAACACGTGAATTTCCACGCTAGGCTGATTGTCGGCATACGTCGAGAATACCTGCGATTTGCTCGTAGGGATCGTCGTGTTACGATCAATCATTTTAGTGAATACGCCACCTGCAGTTTCAATACCGAGGGACAGTGGAGTTACGTCGAGGAGAACGACGTCTTTCACATCACCTGTCAATACACCCGCTTGTACTGCCGCGCCCAGAGCTACCACTTCATCAGGGTTTACCCCTTTGTGAGGCTCTTTACCTGTCAGCTTTTTGATTGCTTCTTGTACAGCCGGAATACGTGTGGAACCACCGACCAGAACGATTTTGTCGATGTCGCTAGCGCTCATGCCTGCATCTTTCATCGCTTGACGAGTAGGTCCCAAAGTACGTTCTACCAGACCTTCAGACAATTCTTCAAATTTCGCACGAGTCAGGTTCAACTCCAAATGCTGTGGAACGCCGTCAGCTACCGTAATGAACGGCAGAGAAATCGTCGTTGTCAGTACGCCGGACAGCTCTTTTTTCGCTTTTTCTGCTGCATCTTTCAGACGTTGTACAGCTGCTTTATCTTTGCTCAGGTCGATGCCCTGATCTTTTTTGAACTCATTTACGAGGTAATCAATAATCACTTGGTCAAAGTCATCGCCACCCAGCTTGTTATCGCCGCTTGTTGCTTTAACTTCGAAGAAACCGTCGCCCAGTTCCAGAATGGATACGTCGAATGTACCGCCACCCAGGTCATACACGAGGATCGTTTGGTCTTCGGATTTTTCCATACCGTATGCCAATGCAGCTGCTGTTGGCTCATTGACAATCCGCAGAACTTCCAGACCGGCAATTTTACCTGCATCCTTGGTTGCTTGACGTTGACCATCATTGAAGTAAGCTGGAACAGTGATAACAGCTTGAGAAACCGTTTGGCCCAGGTAAGCTTCGGCATCGGATTTCAGCTTTTGCAAAATCATAGCGGAAATTTCCTGTGCGGAATATTCCTTGCCGTCAATGCTTTCTTTATGATTTGTACCCATGTGGCGCTTGATGGACATGATTGTACGATCCGGGTTCGTAATTGCTTGGCGTTTTGCCGTTTCCCCTACAGTACGTTCTCCATCTTTTTTGAAACCAACAACGGAAGGGGTTGTGCGCGCGCCTTCCGGATTTGGAATAACGACAGCTTCGCCGCCCTCCATAACAGCCACACAAGAGTTGGTTGTACCTAAGTCAATACCGATTACTTTGCTCATCGGACAATTCCTCCTTCTGTATATACGAGGCCCGCAGGCCAGAATGGTTGAATCAAAATGATGTATTTCTAATGTATATTGAAAAAGCTACATGCTCACTTTTACCATCGCTGGACGAAGCACCTTGTCCTTCAGCATGTATCCTTTTTGTACCTCTTCAACAACGATGCCTTCCTCATGCTCTTCGCTCTCCACCTGCATAATGGCTTGATGGAAATCAGGATTAAACGGTTGTCCCACCGAATTCATGGCCGTGACTCCTTCTGCCTGAAGCACACTCTCAAACTGGCGGAAAATCATCTCCACGCCTTTGGTGAATGACTCAGAGTCCGCTCCTTGCGGTGCTGTTGCCAGCGCACGCTCGAAGTTATCCAGAACAGGCACCAACTCGGTAACCAGCTTCATAGATGCATATTTGGCAAGGTCTTCTTTTTCTTTCAGCGTACGACGGCGAAAATTATCAAAATCCGCTTGAGCGCGTAAAAACCGTTGCTGATGCTCTTCCGCCTGAGCGCGAAGCTTAGTCAGCTCTATTTCGCTCTCTTGGTCTTCCAGTGCCGCCGCTTCATTAACCGACTCTTCCTGCTGGCTCGTTTCGGCGGCTTCCTCTGTGCTTACATTTTGTTGTTTTTCTTCTTGGAACGCTTGTTCTTCCTTCAAAATGTTTCACCTCCTTCAAGTCATAACTACCCTTACAAAAACACGCAACAATGCACCTGCGCAGGATACAAACCGTATCCCGACGCGGAACATGTAGAACCGCAACCTGTGCGGTATTGTTCTATTTAAACCGCTGCGTTAGCATTGCGGTCAAATCCTTAGACAGGATACCCAAAATATTAATAACTCTCGCATATTCCATCCGTGTCGGACCCAGTATGCCTATAGTCCCCAACGCTTCCCCGTCTACCGCATATGTAGCAGTAATCAGGCTGCAATTGGCAAACGCCTCATGATCATTTTCCGTGCCGATGCGGACTTGAATTTCAGGTGCTCCAGCAACAGGTGTCATTAGTTTAAGCAGCGTTGGTGTTTCCTCCAGCAGATCGAGAATATGTTTAACCTTTTCTACATCTTTAAATTCAGGTTGATTGAGCATGTTCGTCGCACCGCTCAAATACAAGCGTTGATCCGATTCATTATCCAGTGCTTTATCCAGCACTTTCATAGCGTCCTCAAAATGAGACACATGCTTCTCCATTTCCTGACCAAGTGCGGTGTAAAGGCGTGATTTAAGCTGATAAATCGGCACACCGACGAGCTTGCTGTTCAGTAAATTGACAACCTTCTCCATCTCGGAAATCGAAATTCCCGGTGGAATATCCACCGTTTTATTCTCCACCTGACCGGTATTGGTCACAATAATAGCCACAGCCGTCGTTTCGTTGAGCGGCAGCAGCTGAAAATGACGCAATGAAGTATGAAAAACCTCCGGCCCAAGCAGGATGGAAGTATAATTGGTCATATGCGACAAAATGCCTGACGCATGCTGGATCACTTGCTCCATTACATTCAGCTTTTCGGCGTAAAAGGCTTTCAGTTCCCGCATTTCCATAGGCTTCAGTGTATTCAGTGGCACCAGATGGTCCACATAATAGCGGTAGCCTTTATGAGACGGGATGCGTCCCGCAGAAGTATGGGGTTGCTCCAGATAGCCCTGTTCCTCCAAATCCGACATTTCATTACGGATCGTGGCCGGGCTGAATCCGACATCCTGCCTTTTGGATATGCTACGGGAACCCACTGGCTCAGCCGAACGAATGTAGTCATCAATAATCGCATTCAGAATGAGTCTCTGACGTTCGGTTAACAAGCGAATCCCCCCTTGTTGTTTATCCATAATAGCATGATTGTTAAATGGAATCATTAGCACTCGTTCGCGATGAGTGCTAACCGATAATACAAAAATACCAAACCGACCTGATCATTGTCAAGTCAGATCAGTATTTTCAATAAACGAGATTTATTACAACGGTTTAATTTACTGCAATGAATACACTTTTTCACGGAAAACCTCATTATTCAACGTATCAAAACCGTATTTATATATAGAGATTCAGAAAAACTAGAAAAATTTGAGACTTGTCTACATACTGTTATAACTCCATTGTCCTTGAGGAGGAATTGAATTTGAGAACCACTCGCCGCAACCATTTATACGCATTGATCGCACTTTTACCTACAATTTGTATGTTTCACATTTTAAACGAGTTGTTTCCGTATACAGGACTAGGAAGAATAGTTGCTTTGCCATTGGTTTTCATCCTGAATGCAGCCCTTATTATTTTAGTCATCCATTTAATTCGTAAATTAAGACCCCCTGTGTTATGCCTTGATCTTGTTTCCTACAATACTATTAAGCATATGGAATACCATTTTATTTTACCCGCAAGAATTCAGTCCAAGTATTCCCAAGCAAATAAAATACAGTGTTTCGGCTATAAAACATTACGATGATTTAACACTTGCCGATTGGGAAGGATACACGTTGCTCAAAACATTTGAGAAATGAACAGGATTAAACAATGTAGACTGTATAACATACGCACGATTACGTCCTGATAGAAAAAACGAACTGACCTCATTATTGACAGGTCAGTTCAGTACTTTCAACACTGCGATCTCATCACAATTGTTTTGTTTACTACAGTGAATGCAGTCGGTCCATACCTTTTCAGGGAAAATCTCTTTGCTTACTACATCAAAACCGTTTTTTATAAAAAAGGAGACCTCGTAGGTCAATGCCATAATTTTAGGAATACGTTGCCGCCGTGCTTCTATAATAAGACCCTCCACGAGCTTGGAGCCAATCCCCATTCCTTTATGTCCCTCAGAGATGCCAAGAGAGCGAATCTCTACCAAATCAGCGCCCAATTTGCATAAAGAACCACAACCAACGACTTCACCGTCCACCTCTGCAACAATAAATAGCTCCAGTTGGCGCGTAAGCACTTCCCTTGAACGTGGCAGCATAATCCCCCGCTCTGCATAGCCGCTAATCATTTGATATAAAGGCTCCACATCCTCAGGAACCGCACTTCTGCACAATACATCTTTACACACTGAAGCCATCTTGCTCTCCTCCTGCCGCTTGCCGCATATAATGAATAAATATACAACATTACGCATAGAATCGCAATACTCCATTTACCCTGCTGTGACAGAATGGTGTTATAAAATGATTGCCTAGCTTACGAAGTTGAAACGTGCTGTATCGAAGCCTACAACTTATGAATTTACCGAAATGGAACCGATGAACTCTGCAAATACATCATTTCCGAATAAAATGCCGCGTTCACTCAAACGATAACCGTCCTCGACCGATTCGATTAACCCCGCATTCAGCATTTTTCCGAGAGGGGCTGTAAACGTATCCTCCAACGCCTGACCGAATTGAGCTTCAAAGCGGGACTTGGAAACGCCCTCCAGCATTCTCAAACCGACCATGAGAAAATCCTCCATGGCTTCCGCCGCTGGCACCTCAAAGCTATCCAGACGCGGCAGACCGTTACGAGTAGCCTCCACATAAGGGTTAATGCCCTTAATGTTCATATGACGCTCTCTGCCAACATATCCATGTGCCCCAGCGCCGAGACCGTAATAGTCCTCATTACGCCAATAGGTCATATTGTGCTTACTCCCCAAACCTGGTTTGGCAAAATTGCTAATCTCATACTGCTCATAACCGGCTTCTTTCATGCGACGCATGAGAAGCAAGTACATTTCCAGTTCATCGTCCTCGTGTGGAAGCGGTAGCTGATTTTTCTGGTACAGCGTGTGGAAGAGTGTGTTTTCTTCAACCTTCAAGCTGTAGATAGAGTAATGAGGAAGCTCCAGCTCTAGCGCTCTACTGACGCTTTCATGCAGCATCTCCACCGTTTGATTCGGCAAACCGAACATCAGGTCAATCGACAGATTGTCCAATCCGACCTTACGTGCGTTTTCCAAACTACGATATACGTCATCTGTACTATGAATACGACCTATGTCTGTAAGTAGCTCATTCTGAAAAGCCTGCACACCAAAGCTGAGTCGGTTGACGCCGCCTTCTTTCATTACAGAGAGTTTTTCAAAATCAGTTGTGCCCGGATTGGCTTCCATGGAAAACTCAATATCTTCCGCCCAGTGTGGGAAATAGGTTCGGACGCTCTTCAGGAAATATTCCATTTCTTTCGGGTTTAGGGTAGTTGGTGTTCCGCCCCCGACAAAAATGGTTTTAATCTCTCCTGGCGGGCGAAGCTTGACCGTATGTTCCATCTCCCGTTCCAGTGCATACAAATATTCCATAACAGGTTGATCCTTGAGCACGTAAGAGTTGAAGTCACAGTAAAAGCATTTATTCGTGCAAAAAGGTATATGCAGATAAACCGCTTGAGGCGCGGATGAATGTTCATGTTTTTGTATGGATGCGGTCATACCGATCCTCCTTGTCAATTCAGGGTGTGGTGATTGAAAAAAATGGCGAAGAGGGGGGAGAACGCTCCGTGGATGGATCATTCTTCCGATCGCTGTTACCCCCGGATTTTTTCTTTGTAAATAAACTTAATAGGGTAAAATCCCGGGATAAAGGCGAACGCTAACGCTTCTTCAGAACGATTCCATCCACTCCGCTGCTGCCCACCACCATCGGTCATTTTTTTTGTGGTGTAGGTGTTGCAGTAAGAGTAAAGCATCTTTAGAAATACGCTAAAGATGCTGTTGTTATACTATTTTTGCAACTGAGATAACAAACACTCCATCTCTGGATAGCTTGCTCAAATAAATAACGTCCATTCTCCATGCACGGCAAATGCCCCATGAAAGAATGGACGAATACCGCTTGGAATCAAGCGGATCGTAATACCTTAGGGTACTCACAGAGTGTGTGGACCTAAGTTAATACGGAATCATGCTGTTATTACCTATTTGTAATCAATTCATACACATTTGTGATGTACCGAATTTAATACGATGCTGCTGATTCAAGCAGCTTTACTCATCAATTTTCAGTACCGCCATAAATGCTTCCTGTGGTACTTCTACGTTACCGACCTGCTTCATACGCTTCTTGCCCTCTTTTTGCTTTTCAAGCAGCTTCCGTTTACGAGAAATATCGCCGCCGTAGCATTTGGCCAAGACGTTTTTACGCATCGCCTTAACGGTTTCACGCGCCACAACCTTTGTTCCCACAGATGCCTGGATTGGCACCTCGAACATTTGACGCGGGATTAGCTCGCGCAGCTTCTCACAGATGATACGTCCGCGATGATAAGCCCGATCTCTATGCACGATGAACGACAGCGCATCGACCTGCTCGCCATTCAACAGAATATCCATTTTCACCAGGTTGGACTGGCGATAGCCTGAAATCTCATAATCAAAGGAGGCATAGCCTTTGGTGCTTGATTTAAGCTGATCGAAGAAATCATATACGATTTCAGACAGCGGAATCTGATACGTAATGGTTACCCGCGTCGTATCCAGGTATTCCATATTTACGTACTCCCCACGCTTGGTTTGACAAAGCTCCATCACCGTACCTACGTAATCATTAGGCACGATAATGCCCGCTTTTACATAAGGCTCTTCCACATGTTCAATCCGTCCGATTTCCGGATAATTCGATGGGTTGTCGATCTGGATCGTTTCCCCATTCGTCAACTTAATGCGATAAATAACGCTCGGTGCCGTCGTAATCAGCGGAATGTTAAATTCACGTTCAATCCGTTCCTGAATAACGTCCATATGAAGCAGACCAAGGAATCCGCAACGGAAGCCAAAACCCAACGCGCTTGATGTTTCCGGCTCAAAGCTGAGCGAAGCATCGTTCAGTTGCAGCTTTTCGAGCGCCTCACGCAAATCGTTATACTCGGATGTTTCGATCGGATACAGTCCGCAATATACCATCGGATTTATTTTCCGATAGCCTGGCATCGGTTCTAGTGTTGGATTTTTGGCATCCGTCACCGTATCCCCGACACGCGTATCACCTACATGCTTAATTCCGGCAACGATAAAGCCAACATCACCGATATTCAGCTCGTCCACGATGTTCATACGCGGCATGAAAGCACCAACTTCAATAACCTCAAACGTTTTGTCAGTCGCCATCATTTTAATTTTCGAACCCGCTCGGATACTACCATCCACAACGCGAACATATACGATAACGCCTTTATAAGGATCATAGTGCGAATCGAAAATGAGTGCCTTGAGCGGATTATCCGGATTTCCTTGAGGTGCAGGCACACTTCTGACTACCTGTTCCAAAATTTCCTTGATACCGATTCCAGCTTTGGCTGAAGCATGTACGGTCTCGCTCGTATCCAAGCCGATAACATCCTCGATTTCCTGCTTCACCCGTTCAGGATCAGCACTTGGCAAATCAATCTTGTTAAGCACCGGCAAAATCTCCAGATTGTTGTCCAACGCCAAATATACGTTAGCCAACGTCTGTGCCTCAATTCCCTGTGCCGCGTCTACAACTAGCAAGGCCCCTTCGCAGGCCGCCAAGCTTCGGGAAACCTCATACGTAAAATCGACGTGTCCCGGTGTATCAATCAGATTCAAAATGTACTCTTCGCCGTCATCGGCCTTATAAGTGAGTCGCACTGCCTGGAGCTTGATCGTAATCCCGCGCTCCCGTTCCAGATCCATCTGATCAAGCACTTGCTCCTGCATTTCACGGGATGTGAGTGCACCGGTGTATTCCAAAATCCGGTCAGCCAGCGTGGATTTACCGTGGTCTATATGTGCAATGATACTAAAGTTCCGAATTTTACGTTGTCTTGCCAAAATGTCAGTCATGCCTTACCCCCACACAATGCCTAGTGTCAATCAGCTTATTATAGCAGTTGTAAGGGGGGTCAGCAATATTTCTATTCTGTTACCCCGTCAAATACAGATACGACCCATCGAATGCCCTGTCTCGACAGGTTTTGAAGCAGCCCAGCCGTTTTGTCCGCCATGGTATCCACCGAAGGTTGCTGTTCCTTGGCGGCTAGCAGTTCACGAGGCGTCTCCAAGCCCTGAGAATTGACATGCTGCGCAGTCGTCGAATACCATTTGGATGTCCCGAGCTCGGGTCTCTCCTCATTTTCCTCCCTTCTATTAGCTTCCTTTGTACCCGCTCCCGTTCCCGGCCCAACCTCAACATTTCCACTTGTGCTATACGTACCGCTATATGCACGAGCATTGACTGCGGGTGTATCCTCAATAACCGTCTGCTCATACTCGACTTTCTGTTGATTTACCGATTGAATCGTATCCCCGCTCCATTCCGGTCCATAGACTGAACGCAAGCCAGAGCCAGCCAGTTGCATACCGAGTAGAATGCCGGCGCCCATGAGCAGTACAAATCCAAGTGCTTTCTTACGAAAATGTCCAGACATTACATTTCCCCCTTTGCGGCTACCTCATTTAATTGCCGCTGTTGCTCTTTTTTGTATCCGATACGTTAGTGCCCGCTTTCTGTGCCTTCTGATCCTCCCAATACACTTCACCGATCATGTCCGCCAAAACGTCCGAGGTGCGTTTTAACTCCTCCTCGGTATTATCAATCCCTCCGATTTCGATCAAAATGCTATGGGAAGACAAGCTTTGATTGTATTCGCCGTTGTTGCCTTTACCGCCATCTTTCCCCCATACACCACGCGATACGCCGTGATACGATCTTTCCAGCTTTTCATGAATACGAGCGGCAAAAGCTTCATTTTCCCGCCAATTTTTGTTGTCATGTCCGATAATAAAATACACCTTGGCATAAGAAAGTCCATTAATGGTTGCTGTTGTTTTTCCGTGACGTTGGGAATCTCGATGGATATCAAGCAGATAAGTTAAACCTTTATTTCCAGCCAAAGCTTCCTTGACTGTTTCGCGTGAATATTTATAGGAGTAGTTCCAATTGTAATTTTGGACTGTGGTGGCATAATCCTTGTTTACGTGCAGTGTGGATATCCCCTGCTTTTCTAGTCTCTTCTTTACAAAGTCCCCTACCCTTGACACATTGGCTGATTTAGAACCTGAATTAGGATTGGAGCTGGTTTTGCTGAGTAGTGGGTTATATGCTTCTCTGGGATGAGAATGGTAGATTAATATACGCTTGTCCCCTTTGGCCGCATCACTTGGATTATCCTCACGTGCAGGATCCGTTTCTGGTGTTGTCGGAAGATCTGGGGTAGTAGAACCATGAATCGGCGGGTTCTCAGATGCATCTGAGCCACCAGGGGCATCCGTCGTTCCCTGATCGGGCTGATAATCCGTAGGAGCCTCTACCTTGTTGTTCCCCGAGCCCTTGCGTAGCAAGACGGGCGCACCCGCAGACATACCAGGAATTTCACGAGAAATAAGACTTTTGGGATCTTGCGGATTAATACCTGTAAGCATTTGAAAAACAAAAGGCGACCATTGTTCACCCGACAACGAAGATTGTTGCTTCTTTTGTGCCAAATGAGGTACCTCCATTCCCAGCATATCCGCGAAAAAACCGCTGGACACCGAACCTGCCAATCCTTTCATGGAAGAAACAGGAGATGTTTGCAAACGATTTTCTGCCAATCCTCCTAACCCCAAAACGACAAATAAAAGCGCCGAGCCCATAATAAGCAGCACAAGCGTATGTCCCATCGCCAAAATTTCGATACCTTTTCTTCTCCATCTTCCGACGTTCCAGGTCTGAATTTTTTTCATGTGAGCCTTGTCCTCCTTCGTCCCGTCGAAACCCGCTTTACATTCGGAACATAGGGTTCCTATCTGTTGCGGAAATCTCTTATACTTCAACTCTATGAACGGAGAACAATTGCTAGAACACAAAAATCTCTACCCACAGGTAAATCTTATCCCTTTTTGAAAGAGATAAGATACCTGTTAAATAGAGACTTTTGTGTATAGAAATACGATTTTACCAACTCTTCATTAATGCGTATATGCGGCGACATTGCCAGGATCAACGGCTTCATGCAGAGCAGCGTTCAATCCAGTAGCAATGATATTCGCAATATCTTCAATAAATTCATCAATTTCTTTAGGAGTCACAATCAGATCATGCCCCAGCGGTTGAAGTACCTCTCTCACCAGCCCAAGTCTCTCAGGTTCTGAAATATCGTCCAACATCCCCAGAATCATTTTCGTAGAAGCCTTCTCTTTGGTAAAATGTGTTTTCATCAGTTCAATTACGTTATTGACGATGGTAGAAGCGTAGCATACCGTTGGAACACCGATAGCGATACACGGAACACCCATAATATCCTTGGTTATACCGCGCCGCTTGTTGCCAATACCTGAACCTGGATGGATCCCGATGTCGGCCACCTGAATGGTCGTATTGACACGCTCCAGTGAACGTGACGCCAGAGCGTCAATGGCAATAATCAGTTCTGGCTTTGTGCGATCCACGATGCCTTGAACAATTTCACTCGACTCGATCCCTGTAATGCCAAGCACTCCCGGTGCAATCGCGCTCACATCCCGATAACCCGGGTTGATTTGATCAGGTGTCAGTTCAAAAAAATGACGAGTCACCATCAAATTTTCAACAACAAGCGGACCCAGCGAATCAGGAGTGACGTTCCAGTTACCCAGACCTACAACCAGTACCCGTGCCGTATTAGAGATCCCTATTTTTTGTATAAATTGCTCCATCTCTTTTGCAAATGCAATAGCTACACGTTGCTGAAGCCCAGTGTCGCCTTCACGCAAGCCGGGTACTTCGAGCGTGACGTAATGCCCTTGTACCCGCCCAATACGGTTGGCGCCTTCTTCATTCAGTACATCTAGACGCGTAATTTTAATACCGTTATCTTCCTCCACGTTCTCACTTATGCCCGCCAGTGGTACAGGCTGATCCCGTTCGGCCAGCTCTCTTGCTTCTAATGCCAAATCCGTGCGTACCGCATACTTTTGCAAATCCAGATCCATCTTTTAAGCCTCCTTGTATACCATCTCTGGCTATAGTGTGCGAGACACCCAACAGGTTTATGCACATCCATTTTCATCCTGTAATTGCAGTGCCTCAGAATGTTTTCTTATTGCAATTTGAGGTGTGGCATGCTAAAATATTTTAAGTTGTGAAACGTTTGTGTTCATAAGTAATGCCTTTACAGGAGGTGAATGTAATGCCAAACATCAAATCCGCTATCAAACGCGTTAAAACTAGCGACAAACGCCGTGCGTTGAACGCTTCCCAAAAATCTGCGCTTCGTACAGCAGTAAAAGCTGCTGATACAGCGTTGGTAGGTAACGAAGCTGAAACTGCTGCTGCTGCTTTCAAAGTAGCTTCCCAAAAGCTGGACAAGGCTGTAACTAAAGGTCTGATCCACAAAAATGCAGCTGCTCGCAAGAAATCCCGCTTGGCGAAAAAACTTAACGCTCTTACAGCTCAAGCGTAAGCAAGAGCTACTTTCATACGTTAATGAAAAAATCCTGACCAGCCTTGGCTGATCAGGATTTTTTAGTTAATAACTTTTTAGTTTATAGCGTCAGAGTTCTACGCTACGTTAGCTGCCTCTTATAAAACTGATCGGCACACGGGTGGGATTAGACTGAAGCCCCCGCACCCATTTTCATCAAAAACAATTCCAGTCCCAGTACCTTGTCAACGACACCTGTTTTCATGTGATAATCCAGCTCTCCCAATTCGTAGAGAAGCTGCCGTAGCTGCTCAGGACGGAACCTCCGAGCCTGGTCCCCCGCAACTTTCACCCCATAAGGATGCAGACTAAGCTGACTCGCAATTTGTTGCTGGGAATAGCTTTGACCTGCCAGCTCTTTAACCTGCAACATAATACGGAACTGTCGCGTGATCAAAGCTGCAATCTTGATCGGTTCCTCTTTTTGCTTAAGCAACTCATAAAAAATACTAAGCGCCTTATCCAGCCGCAAATTAGCCAGATCCTCAACCATCGCAAATACGTTTTGTTCCGTATTACGCGGCACAAGGGATTCGATATCAGCGGATGAGATCGTTCCCTGTGCTCCTGCGTACAAGCACAGCTTATCTATCTCGGCAGCCAAGGATTGTAGCCCGGTACCTGTGAATTGAATGAGGCTTTCAGCAGCTCCTGCAGCCAATTGCACTTTTCTTTCTCCTGCACGCTTATGGATCCAATCCACAAGATCATCTCCACCCATTGGGGCGAAAGCAATAACCGAAGCATCACTTTTCAGTTTTTTGACGATCTTTTTCCGTTCATCTAGCTTTTCAGCCTGAACCGTAAAAACAATGACGCTATAGTCAGTCGGGTTATCCATATAAGTCAACAGTGTCTCAATACGGTGTTCTATCTTACCGCTATCTTTGCCTGCTGCAAATACACTCGTATCCCGTACAATAATCAGCTTCTTCGGCACCAGAAAAGGCGCTGTTTCCGCCTCCTCCACAACCACCTCAATTGGCGTCTCGGTTAAATCATAGGGAATGATGGCGAAGTCACGATGCTCCTCTTCCACCACTTTCTCTTTAAGCATCTCAACAAACTGCTTCATTTGATATTTTTCACTGCCGTATAGCAAGTACACTGGCGAAATGTCGCCTTTGCGAATAGCCTTAGAGGCTGTTTTTACATCCATATTCCGTTCCCCCCACCCACTGATCGTACCCGACATCCGACCGGAAGGCAAGTCATGATACAAACGAAGGGATTCTGCCTATAGGCAGAATCCCTTCACCACCATCTATATCAACACGGCAGCAGAAAGCTCTAGAAACTTTCGACCGTCGGGATACGACGTCGGTTCATATAGTTTATTCTCTGTTTTTAAATGTGTGTCAACTTATGGAAACTATTTTCCGGTGCTGCGCGGGACGGTGTACGTATATTTACTTGCGGTCCCATCCTGCTCCGTCTCATATATAAAGGTCTGGCTGTCTTCCGACCAGCTTCCTTTGACCCAGGCACCCTTCAAAGTACGGACTTCCAGTGTTGTTCGGTCTACACCGTTATCGGAAAGCTTATACACTTTTAGCTTTTTACCCTCAATAACCACCGCATAGCTACCATCAGGCGAATTGAGCTGATCTGTGGACGCAGACTGGGCACCATAGCTGGAAGCACTATTGCTGTCCGGAGAAACCAGTGAATTAGATGCAAAGCCTTCTTTGCGAACCGAATCTTGTGACACGGATGATTGCTGATCATTAAAAGCTTCATTGCTGCTATCCGCTCCCAAGGCATTCCCCGAATCATTGGTGTCACTTTTCGAAGTCGTGTCTGTCCACGTTTCATCTGATGCAATTCGATTCTGTAGCTTCAAATCCTGACTAAGCGACGAAGATGAATCATTCGTACTCGTGTTATCGCTATTATCGTCCTGAGCGGTACCCATGTTCGCTAGGGGTGATTTTTCCATTTTCGGCTCCAACTGTTCATCAGGAGTCATCGTGGGTTGATCCGATTTTTCCTGATTTAACTGTTTGTCATCGGATTTAGGAGCATCTGCAGACGGATTTTCCTTTGTCGCCTGACGATCCGCGTGTGGCTGTCCCTGCTTTTCATCCTGACGGGGAGGATGTCCAGCTGGTGCAGACTTCGTTGAATCTTCCTCCCCAGCTCGCTGATCATCACGCTTCCCGGCATCCTGTTTGGAAGGGTTCTTTTCATCATCTGCACTGTTTGCGCCTTGTTTGCTCAGGCCAGGTTCTTCATCCGCAGATGGCTGAGACACTTCCGTTCCTTGCCCTTGCTCTGACGGCTGCTTGGTTGAATCCGATCCAATGGCTGCATCACGTCCTCCACTCCCATTGGTCGTACCTGGAATTTCCGTCTGATTCTGCTGATGTGTCACTTCGGGCGACTGGGATGTAAGTACGCCTTCCGCATCCTGCACTGTTTTAGGCTCGAAGTTGAATACTACGATCCCCAGTACAACAGCAGCGGCAGCCACGCCCATGGCAGCGCGCCCACCCATTCGGTTCCACCAAGGCGTAGGCTGGGTACGTTGTCTAGGCCCGGGTCCAGGCTCAACAGCCACAGGCTGCATTTCCTGAAGCGCGCTTCCCTGCTCTTCACGTGCGCGGTCAATGGCATCAAGCTGAGGCATGATGGAATCCACCAGGCTGAACGCCGGGGAAACCGCAGGCAATTCCTCCAGCTCGCGAGAGAGTGTCTGAAGAATATGAAATTTTTCCGCACAGTCCGGGCAAGTCGCAATATGGTTCATTAATTGGGACGTCTCTTCTTCGCCCAGCTCATGATCCACATAACGCTGCATCCAATCCATCACCTCTTCCCCACACTTCATCCTGATACACCACCTTTCTGATATTCCTGAAGTAGCCCTTGCAATTGCTGTCTTGCACGATACAAGTATGACTTGACCGTATTTAGCGGCAAATCCAGAGAATCGGCAATCTCGTTATAGGAGAAATCCTGCAAATATCTCAAGACAATTACCGTCCGGTGGTGCTCCGGAAGCTGTTGTATAGCCTCACGAACATCCTGTGCCATGTAAGAGGTCAACACCTCGACCTCCACGTTTTGGGGATCGTTGAATATCATGTCATGCTCGTCAATGGAAACCGAGGGCTTCGTTCTTCTGAATTTGTCGATGCATATGTTCGTTACAATGCGTTGGACCCAGGTTTTAAACTGCGCTTTTTCCTCATAAGAGTTAATTTTGGAATAGATCCGTATGAGGGCTTCTTGTGAAGCATCCATGGCGTCCTGCTCATTGTTTAGAATGTAATATGCCGTACGGTACACATGCTGTTCTATCTCTCTTAATAGGGTAATGAGAGCGTCGCGATCGCCCGATTGAGCGGCTCGAATGAGTCCCTGCTCTACCACAAAGGATCCCCCTCTCCCTGCAATATTACAGACGTATCCCTTTTGTAAATTGTTGCAGGATAGACGTCTGACACTAATTTTATTTTTTTAATAAAAAAAATCATACCAAAAAGCCCAGAATCCCCATTGTATCCTCCCTTAGAATAACAGAAAAAGGGAAGGTAGTCACCTTCCCTTAGCCCTTACATACATCTAAATGCTAGACCTATCGAACTGCATCAGCATATGGTTACTTCTTGGAAACCAAAAAATCCGATATGAGTTCTAATTGATAAGTCAGCGCAATCGGATCTTGAAAATAAAAATCGTCGATTGAGTACTGATATACTTTACCTGATTTAACGGCAGAAAGGGTGTTCCACACACTTTTCGACTCAATATCTTTTCCCTGGTCTACTCCATCGCCTCTAATACCCAACATCAGATAATCGGCATCGCCTAGCATCTCCGGTAAAGCCTCCATTGAAATGCTGGCCCAGCCCTTCTCGAACGCTGCCTTTTCTACCTTCTCCGGAGCATGAAGTCCCAGCGCATCATAAAGTATGGCTCCCCCACGTCCATAGGATTTTCCATATAAATATAATTCTTTTCCTGTAATCTCAAAAATAGCGATTTTTTTACCTGAATCCATGACATCGGACAAAGCCTGTTTCTTCTCAGCAATCTTGGCCGCAAAATCAGCCAAGCAATTCTTCGCTTCCTGCTCCTTATTTAACACTTTACCCAGCTCCAAAACAAGCCGATACTCGAATTTTTGAATAGTTCACAACAGTCCTACAATTAATAATGATTCTCATTTTCATCGCTTATGTGATTCTATCAAAACTTACAGCTGATGTCCATGCCAATTGGATTCAAAGCACAAAGCCCACTCCTAAGAGTGAGCACCAGTTTTAGTGTGTTGCTGTATTATGAAAAAAGGACCGCAAAACTATTTTGTATCTGTCTTGTATCATTTGCGTTGGTGCCGCACACTCAGTTTTCCTTGCTGCGCACGAATCTGTACCTCTCCCATTGTATCTGTTCGATATATGGCAGAATCAACTGCCGATATACGTTCCAATACCGCTTCATTCGGATGTCCATAAGTATTGCTTGCGCCGACTGAAATGACGGATACTTTCGGGCGCCAGTAGGATAACCACTCTTCCGAGGTGGAATACTTGCTGCCGTGATGTGCTATTTTCATGACGTCTACAGCTTTCCCTACAGCCCCCGTTACTCCCTGATCTTTTGCACGGGATGAAGAATGGGTTAATTCAGAAAGTAACATCGATTCTGCTGCATCATCCATATCCCCTGTGAACAAAAAAGAGGCTCCTTCCATCTCCAATATCATGGCAACGGAATAATGATTCTGTTCCTTCATAACAGGCAACTGATCAGATTCGTTCTCCCGCAGCGTAAACGGATAGAGAAAGCGGATTTTCGTAGCCTGATCCGGTTCCCACTCCATACTATGATGAGCACCGTACAGCTTGACCCGCTTGTCTACAGCCGTTTTCAACAGCTTTCGGAATGGTGCTTTGTCTGTCAGGGTACCATTAAAAAACAAGGTGGATACGGGAATCTGGTCAAGCACGGCCTGTAGTCCTCCGGCATGATCATGATCTCCGTGCGTTAAAATGACTGCGTCCAGCCGGTGCACACCACGTTGCTTTAGCAAGGGTACAATCGTATCTTCACCTACCTCGTAGGGATCTGCACGCTTGCGCCAAGCATTTTTCCCTGTTGCAAAGTCCATTGTCCCCCCACCATCCACCAAAATATGTTTCCCGCCCGGTGTTGTAATTAAAATGCTGTCACCTTGGCCCACATCCAGATATTGAACCATCCCCGTATTCCCCCCACCCGGAGATTGGTAACCTGTATACAGTATGCCAAGCCAGGCAATACCACTTAAAGCCAGTGCCAAATGACGATAACCATTCCACTGTCGACGCGCATATTTCCCTGCACCCTCAGGTTCATGAGCCGTTTGCAAAATAGCCGCCCACTCCGCAGAAGCCGCTAATCCTGTATATACGGGTGATGAAATGGAAGTAGAGTTCAAAACGGTAATATCGTCCGTTTGCCTTCGGGATGCGAGCCACGTTTTGAGCCAGTAGAGAACAATGTACAGAGCTGCATAATACGCCATGACCCACAGAATGGAGGAAGAGGGCCAAATACTCACATAAGCATCATCCATATTCAACCATTTCACAAGTAAAAAGGTTAGATCGTTCAATTGCTCTGCCGGCCACGCTAGAATACGAGCCCCACCCCCCCATAAAAAGGCAATCCCCATCGCCACCGTACCCAGTGGAAGCACGATATATGTAATAAGTGGTACAAGCACAAAATTAGCCGCAAATGATAACAGGGAAAATTGATTAAAGTAGAATACCGTCATTGGAAACGAAACAAGCTGTGCCGTAATTGTAATCGCAACTTCACCGCCGATCAGGAGAGGCCATTTGGCGAAAAACGGCTTCATAAGCGGCATATAAATGAGCAACCCACCTGTCACCAAAAAGGAAAGCTGAAAGCTGACGCTAAGCAGGTAATATGGATTCCAAAGCAGCATGAGCAACGCAGATATACTTAAAATATTAAGTCCGTCTTTGAGCATACCCCGTCTGGCTGCAAACAAACCGATCATCGCCATAATTCCCGCCCTTACAACAGAGGGAGAAGCACCTGTCAGCAGGACATAAGCCGGAATGAGCACCATCACGACCGTAAGGGATGTCTCGCGGCTAACTCGTAACAGCTTGAGTAAATATAATAGTGTAGCTGCATATACCGCCACATGCATGCCCGATATAGCTAAAATATGCGTTAAACCAAGCTGCGTAAACTCGTTATACGTTGCTGGGTCCAGTTCATCTGTAACCCCAAGTACCAGTCCTTTCATATATCCTGCGTGATTAAGTGATATAAATGCCAATTCCATTCTCTGCCCTAGCTGCTCCCTAAGCTGATCATTCCATCTGAACAACGTGTAGCGGTTCCATAGTGAAGCTTCCTGCTTCTGTAACGAGGCTGCTCCATCCCCTTTGAAAAGCCAGTGGATTTCCTGTGTGTGCAGGTATTCACTGTAATCAAAGCTACCAAAGTTCCCCGCTTTTGCAGGAGCCTTTAAGCTGCCACGCAGTAGGATTGCATCCCCACGCTGCCATGCTGCCGCAAGTTGCTGTTCCTGCTTGGCAGCCAACTTGATATGAACAATGACCTGTTCAGAAATAGATGTACGATTCTCGTTCTTTTTCGAATGACTTCCGAAGTTATTGATTGAAGTGACCCTCATCTCAAACTGCGCTCGATCACCATCTACCTGTACTTCAGAGGCGATAAGCCCTGCTGCTTGAACGGGCATGTCTTCCACAATGGAAGACGATACATGAAGAGCATCGGGAATATTGCTCACATTATGCGTATCATGCCAAAACCAATGAAATCCACCACCGCTGAATGCAAGCCATAGCAATACCATATGCCGGATGGGAATTTTCATCAATAAAGCTATAAGCGGGAAGATCAGGGTGACCCCCGCCCAGAGCAACAAAAGCATCCGTCCGGAATACAGACATGCTCCCGCACTTCCTGTAATCCAACAAACAGTAAGGGTCAATATAGGCCTAGTTAACACAAGTTTAGCTTGAATACAATCACCTTCCGATAGTAAATATTGATTTCTGTCCAAAACGCAAAACAAAAAAGAACCCCTGACAAAATAGCATTCGTCAGAGGTTCTTCCTCGTTTACTTTTTAATTCATAACATCCATCAGCGTTTCCTTCGGTGGATGATAAGTCTCCAGCATGCGAAAGGCGATTCCCTTTTCCTCCATCATAGCACGAACCTTGTCGGCATCTTTTGGATAAGGTCGGTGATATACAATTTCCACAATACCGCTATTCGCCAACATATTGGCACACGTCCAGCACGGCTGGTCGGTGACATATACTGAGGAGCCTTCACGATCAATTCGGTCGGTAAACAGCAGCAGGTTCTGCTCCGCATGAATAGTGCGAATACAACGCTGCTTTTTAACCATTTCCTCCCGCCCATCACGGTGAACGACCTCATATTCCTCTGAGATCATACAGCCCGCCTCAGAACAGTCAGGTACCCCGGATGGTGCACCATTATAGGCCGTCCCCAAAAGCTTTTTACCTTGTACAAGTACGGCTCCAACATGACGCCGCGCGCAGCGCGAACGGGTGGATACCATATAAGCGATATCCATGAAATAGGTGTCCCAGTCCTTGCGTACATCTGCACTCATTTCCATCTCTCCCGTATAAACAAGTTAAAACGTAAAACATATCCGCTACAGCCCTTCTCAGGGCCTGCACACAGTAATCTTATATAAGTTACAAGCTGACATACGGCTTCATTTTCGACAACATTTTAGCTCCGATTCCCTTTACCTGATCCAAATCGTTCACACGTTTGAACGGTCCGTGCTGATTACGGTAGTTCAAAATTGCTTCGGCCTTTTTAGCCCCAACCCCCGGCAGTTCCATTAACTCGGCAGCAGTCGCCGTGTTGATGTTTACCTTTTTTTCGCCGGAAATGGGTGTAGTAACCGAATCACTCACCGTATTTGTCCTACTCGTCGTTGCACCATTCGAACTGGCAATACCTGTGTGTGAGCTCGAAGCCACAACACCTGACTGCTTTACGGTACTTGAATTTCCCGCAATGGAGTGTTCGCTCACAGCAGCAGATACACCAGTAGAACTCTGCACAGTATCACGCTTCACATTGTCAGCGGCTTCGGCATTCGTACTGCGTTCAGCTTTGTCTGTAGTCTCTTTTACAGCACGCTTTCCTTGGGCAGAGTCACTGTTGCGCTGCGACTCATTTGGCTCTGACTCCATCGCCAAAACCTGCTCCACCTTATGGTTAAGCAAAGTCCACTCTTCTTGCGGCTCAGAGCGCTGCCCTCCGGCAAACAGAATAAGACCACTCCCGATCACAGCAAGCGTTATCGCTGTTCCTGTCCATACGCGTTTCATTTCCGTATCGTCCCCTACTCCACATGGATTTCGGGAAATTGAGTCGACTAAAAACACCGTCTCCATCAAACAGAGCAAGTCTGTCCAATTCCCGTTAAACCGGAGGGTGTAAACAACCTCCATACGGTCTCGCTGTGAGCATTTTTACAAAGAAGTGGTACAACCCCAAACACGATCTAACATGCTCAGACATTAAATTCGTCATGTCGGCCAAGACCAGGTGCATACACTAAGAAGAATGACAGCACAGCGTCTATACCGCAAAGTATGAAAGGAGGACGTTGAACAATGAAAGTTGGATTTATCGGGACTGGCAGCATGGGAAGTCTGCTAATTGAATCTTTTATTAATTCCAACGCACTCAAGCCGCAGCAAATATTAGCAAGCAACCGAACGTATTCCAAGGTAGCCGAGCTAGCCCGTCGTTATCCAGGTTTGCATGCAACCCAAAACAACCGTGAGACGGCAGCAGAAAGCGATATCCTGTTTATCTGCGTAAAGCCGCTGGAATCAAAAGCCGTAACGGATGAAATACGCAACGTCATTACAGAAGAGCAAATCGTCGTTTCTATCACAAGTCCAGTGCAGATACGTATTTTGGAGCATGCGCTGAAAGCCAAAGTGTCCAAAATTATTCCGAGTATCACCCACCAGGTCGGAAGTGGAGCCTCACTATGCATCCATGGAAGCCGGATTACAGAGGAGGACCGCTCCCTTCTGGAAGAGCTTATGTCCCACATCAGCAGGCCGATTCGGGTTAAAGAGTCTTATACGCGGATCACGTCGGATTTTTCCAGTTGCGGCCCTGCTTTCTTGGCCTTTTTTATGGACCAGTGGATTCAAGCCGCAGTTCAAGCTACGGGTATAGACCGTACGGAGCTATGCGCCCTGGCCGGTGAAATGATCATCGGCACTGGAAAGCTGCTCACGGAAGGCGGAATGACACCAGCCGAGTTACAGGCAAGAGTAGCGGTTCCCGGAGGTATAACTGCCGAAGCTCTCGCACTGTTGGACATCAGCCTGCATAGTGTCTTTCCCGAGCTGATACGGGCCACGCACAACAAGTATGAAGAGGACATGCAAAAGGTAGATGTCTCCTTCGGCTTAAAGCCGATTAACCGGCAACAATATTAACCAGCTTACCTGGAACAGCAATTACCTTGCGGATCGTTTTGCCAGCCAGCGCCTGCTGAACATTGTCCAACGACACAGCGAATGCCTCCATCGCTTTAGCATCAAGGTCCTTCGCAATCGTTGCACGCTGCACGATTTTACCATTCACCTGCACCACAATTTCCACTTCGGCGTCCACCGTCCATGCTTCATCATAAGCAGGCCAAGCCGCGTAGGTAATGCTATCGTTGTGCCCCAGCAGCTGCCACAATTCCTCGGCCAGATGGGGTGCAAGCGGCGACAGCATTTGCACGAAGTTTTCCATTGCTGCACGCGGCAGACGGTCTGCTTTGTATGCATCGTTGGTGAAGATCATCAGCTGGCTGATCGCCGTATTGAAGCGCAGTGCATCCAGATCTTCGGTTACTTTTTTCAGCGTTTTATGCCAAGTACGATTGAACTCATCGCTGCCACCGTCATTTGTAATTTTATCGTTCAGGCTACCCTCCTCTGAAACAAACAGGCGCCATACGCGGGACAGAAAACGATGTGCACCCTCAACCCCATTCTCATTCCATGGCTTGGTCGCTTCCAGTGGCCCCATAAACATCTCATAAATACGCAGCGTATCGGCGCCAAACGTATTCACAATATCGTCAGGATTGATGACATTACCACGTGATTTACTCATTTTTTCATTGTTGTTGCCCAAAATCATGCCCTGGTTGACCAGCTTATAGAAAGGCTCTTTCGTTTCCACTACGCCGATATCATACAGTACCTTGTGCCAGAAACGGGCATACAGCAAGTGAAGAACCGCATGTTCCGCTCCGCCAATATACAAATCAACAGGCATCCATTCGCGCTGTTTCTCTTTGGATACAAGCTCTTTGTCATTTTTCGGATCAATAAAGCGCAGGTAGTACCAGCAACTTCCTGCCCATTGCGGCATCGTATTCGTCTCGCGGCGTGCTTTCATACCTGTCTCAGGATCAATCGTTTCCACCCAATCTGTCGCGTTCGCCAGCGGGGATTCACCTGTACCTGAAGGCTTGATATTGTCCATCTCCGGCAATACGAGCGGCAGTTGGTCCTCAGGAACCGTTTTGATCGTTCCATCTTCCAGATGAATTACCGGAATCGGCTCGCCCCAATAGCGTTGACGGCTGAACAGCCAGTCACGCAGGCGGTAGGTGACTTTGCCATGTCCTTTACCCTCGGCTTCCAGCCATTCAATCATCTTCGGAATCGCTTCCTCGTTGGTAAGTCCATTCAGCGGACCAGAATTGACATGCGGTCCATCCTCTGTATATGGCTCATTAGCCACGTCTCCACCTTGGACAACCTCAATGATATTCAATCCGAATTGCTTGGCAAATTCCCAGTCACGCGTATCGTGAGCAGGCACAGCCATAATCGCGCCTGTTCCGTAGCCTGCCAGTACATAGTCAGCAATCCAGATCGGCAGCTTTTCGCCGTTCACCGGGTTCACTGCATAAGCTCCTGTGAATACGCCTGTTTTGTCCTTGGCCAAATCCGTACGCTCCAGATCGCTTTTACGAGCAGCTTGTTCACGGTACTGTTGTACAGCATCCTTCTGCTCAGGTGTAGTGATAATGTCCACCAATTCCTGCTCTGGAGCCAGCACACAATAGCTTGCGCCGAACAGTGTATCCGGACGAGTTGTAAATACTGTGAGTTGCTCGTCATAGCCTTCAATTGGAAAACGAACCTCTGCCCCGGTAGACTTACCGATCCAGTTCCGCTGCATATCCTTAATACTCTCGGACCAGTCCAGTTCCTCCAGGTCATCTAGCAGACGATCCGCGTATTCCGTAATTTTCAGCATCCATTGACGCATTGGTTTACGGACGACTGGATGACCGCCACGCTCACTCTTACCGTCAATAACTTCTTCATTTGCCAGCACCGTTCCCAGTGCTGGACACCAGTTCACGGGTACTTCAGCTACATAAGCAAGGCCGCGCTTGTACAGCTGGATGAAGATCCACTGTGTCCATTTGTAATAATCAGGATCAGTCGTGCTGATTTCACGATCCCAGTCGTATGAGAAGCCGAGCGATTTGATTTGACGGCGGAAGTTATTTACGTTTTTCACCGTAATTTCGCGTGGGTGCTCACCTGTATCCAGCGCATGCTGCTCGGCAGGTAGACCGAAGGCGTCCCAACCCATCGGATGCAGTACGTTGTAGCCGCGCATTCTTTTATATCGTGAAACAATATCCGTAGCTGTGTAACCCTCCGGGTGGCCTACATGCAGACCGGCTCCAGACGGGTACGGAAACATATCCAAAGCATAAAACTTCGGTTTGCCCGGCTCTTCCCCGGTACGGAACGTCTTGTTCTCATCCCAATATTTCTGCCATTTTGGTTCAATACTTTGCGGTTGATAGCCGTGCTTCGGCTGTGTGTCTGTCATTATTTTTTCCTCCTCAAACGGTATGCAACAAAAAAACCTCTGCATCCCGTAGCGTGTCAGCGCTAGGGACGAGAGGTTATATTCCCGTGGTACCACCCTAGTTAGCAGAAAGCGTTCTTCGCGTTCTACTCCCTTTGCACCTGATAACGGAGGTGATCCGATGCGGGTTAATAACAGGATACAAACACCTGTAAAGGCGTTCCTGCGTTGGACGCATATCTCCGAGGCGAGTTCACTTTGCGCTGTCAACCGGCTTGCACCACCCGCCGGCTCTCTACATGTCCAGACAAAGCTACTATTCCTCATCAGCGATTGTTTAACCGTTAATAATGGCACTATTATATTGAAAACCGCGAAAAAAGTCAAATAAGGACTACATTTGGTGCTAAACACCATCTTCATGCTAATTGCCCATGACATATGAATACGAATGTTTTATACTAACTCCGAGTTAAATTGATTCAAGTTGAGATGAGTTGAGATAAGAAAGGTGAGTTGAGACATGGCACAGATTAAAATTTACGGAATAAAAGAAACTCTAAATCCGATCAAAAAGCAACTTTCAGAGGTGATTCATTCCGCTGTGGTGGATGCGTTCAAATATCCTCCAGACAAGAGGTTTCATCGTTTTTTTCCTATGAGTCAGGAAGACTTTATATATGCCGACGGTCGCTCCGAGGCGTACACCGTTATTGAAATCAGTATCTTTGAAGGCAGAACTACAGAAGCCAAGAAGCAGCTCATCCAGCTGTTATTCCAAAGAATTACGAATCATTTTGGCATTGCTCCAGAGGATCTTGAGATTACTATATTTGAAACGCCGAAACAGAATTGGGGCATTCGGGGTATACCGGGTGATGAACTTCAGCTGAACTATAAAGTGAACATATAAATCTCTAAAGTTAATTAGGCAAAAGCTGAGTCTTCGAGGAATCTCAGGGGCTTTTTTCAAATACGAGCATCAGCCACTCCTGAGTGCAAAAAGACGCCCTTCATGTCATCATGAAAAGCGTCTTTCTTTTTTGCATATTCGCTCAATGAAGCCTTGCTATTTTACAGCAACATAAAACAGTCTCGCTGCGTCATTTTCTGCTTCTATCCATTCAAAATCCGCATATACCTTCACATCACGAAAACCCGCTTTGGACAATTCTGACTTCATCCAGTCCGGGTCATAGGCACGCTGTACATGAATTTCCTCGAAACGCTGATACAGATCGCGTCCTTCATGTTCTGCTTTCGCAAAGATACTGAGATGATGCTCAATTTCACAACGGGGGGTGTCCAGCGCACACGTCCAGATATACGAGATAGAGCGTTCATCCAGTACGAAAGGCTGCTCTTCATCATAACGCAAAAACGTCTGGGGATGATGTACATCGAACAAGAAAGTCCCGCCGGGCTTTAGACCAGCATACGTTCTGCGAAAAGTAGCAATTATATCTTCTTCCTCCAGCAAGTAATTCAGACAATCGCAAAAAGAAATTACAGAATCCACAGGCTCGGGTAAAATCCACTCACGCATATCCTGCTGTATCCAGCGGACGCTTCCCTCACGAAACAATCGTTGCCCCTGTGGAGTGGTTTCCATTTTACGACGGGCAACTGCCAGCATGTCAGAGGATAAGTCGATGCCAGCCACCTCGAAGCCCGAGTTGACCAATGGAATCGTAATCGAGCCCGTTCCGCAGCCCAACTCGGCCACCGTATGCGGCATACCGTACTGATCCCAAGCCTGCCGTGCAAAGCGCAACCAGTCCGGGTACGGCATGTCCTGCATCAGCTCATCATACACATAGGCAAACTTCCGGTAAGAAGCCATTTTTTATTCCCCATTCCCGTCCTTCGGTTTAGGCATATTCTCCACCAGGTAGGTCCAGTTTTCCTTTTGTGTAACCAGTCCTTCCTTCATCAGCTTGCCCATTGCACGCTTGAAGGCGGATTTACTGATACCGAACCGTTGCTTGATAATATCCGGTGGCGTTGCGTCGGAATAAGGCATGCCGCCGCCCGGACGCTCTTTCAGAAAAGCAATCAGCCGATCTGCATCCTCATCACGGCCTACTTCCTTGCGTGGCGACATCGCCAGATTGACCCGACCGTCTTCGCGAACAAGCGTGACCCGTACCTTGACCTCTTCACCCAAGCGAAGCATCCGGTTACGCTCCGAGGAATGAATCATCCCAATCGCGCCAAAACCAAGCACACCTCCGTCCACCAGGACGAACGTGCCCATCTGAAGCGGCTTGTACACAGTCGCCTGCACCCACGTATTTAGCCACGAATCAGGGGCGTGGAAGCACAACGGAGCCAGCTCCTGCTCCCCTGCCAACTTAGCTCGCAGTCTGCCTTGCTTGTCATGCTCCATAATGGCATACACGTAGTCACCCACCCGAGGATGCAAATCCCGGTTTTCTGGCAGCTCACGAATCGGCAGCAAAAGCTGACGACCCAATCCCATCTCCAGGAAACACCCCAAACGCGGATGCACATCGGCCACCTCAAGCTTTGCCATTTCACCCAGCGACAAGAAAGGTTTTTTCATGGTTGCGGCCAAACGGTCCTCTGTATCGTGGAAAATGAATACCTCCAACCGTTCACCAACCTCGACTTCACGTGTCAGCTCTGTATAATGCAGCAGCACATCCTGCTCACCGACGGTGAGAAAATAGCCGAAAGGAGATACCTCACGATCCACCATAATGGTGACATAAGTACCGGCGATCAAACTCATACCTTCTCCACAACCTTAGCATCCGACCAGAGTCGTTCAATATTGTAGTATTCACGCTCGTCGCGATGGAAGACATGCACTACGACATCCCCCAAATCCATTAGAACCCAACGAGCGGAGTCCATTCCTTCGATTCCCTTGATTATTACACCTTCATCATGAGCGCGTTTGCGAATTTCTGTCACAATCGCCTGAACCTGTGTATCCGAATTACCGTGGCAGATTACAAAATAATCCGCTACTAGTGATACTCCCCGTAAATCCAGTGCGACAATATTCATTGCCTTTTTATCATTAGCGGCATCTACCGCAGTTTGCATTAATTGCTCATTAGTTAGGGTCATTCATGAACCTCCGTTTTTCTTTGTTTTAGTTGTTGAATCAAGTCATTACGCGACAAGACCGTCAGCGGAAAAATAACCTTTTGCTTCTCCAGCAACAATGAAATCGTGGAGTCAAATCCAGCGATAAGGCCCTGCTCCAAACTTTTCTTTGCCTGTTTACGGATATGTTCAACCCCGGGAAAATCCCGTCCCGGTTCGATGTAATCAGCGAGACACACGACTTTGTCCAGCAGGCTCATACCTACGCGTCCTGACGTATGCCAGCGGATCGCATTCCTTATTTCTGGATCATCCACTCCGTAATCTCTTGCGGCAACGCAGTATCCTACCTCTGAATGCCAGAGCTGCTTGTCATGCTCCAAAAGCTCCTGATCACATTCGGGATGACTGCGAATCACCTCTTCCATCTGCTGAACAGGCCAATATTTCGCTACATCATGCAAAATAGCCGCCAGTTCGGCCTTATCCGGGTCTGCCCCATAGCGCTTTGCAAGCTCCACTGAGGTATGCATAACGCCCAGTGTGTGCTTCCAGCGTTTTTCAGGCATCTGACCAGATACGGCTTCCATTAATTGCTCACGGCTGTACTTCATACAAACCGCCCCTTGTAATATAGTCATGCACACGATCAGGCACAAGATAACGAATGGTGCGCCCTTCCGCAGCACGTTCCCGAATATCCGTCGAAGAAATGTCCACCACTGGCATATCCGCCAGCAGTACCTTGTCCTGCAAATAATGTGGCAACTCATCCAACGCAAGCTGGAACCCAGGGCGCCGAACCCCAATAAAACAAATCCGCTGCGCCAGTTCCTCAATTCCCTGCCAATGAGGCAAGTAGTTCACCATATCCGCGCCAATAATAAAATAAAAATCCACAGCAGGATGCAGCTCCTGAAGCTCCTTGATCGTGTCAATGGTATAGGATACCCCCCCGCGAAGCACTTCAATATCCAGCACTTCAAAAGCAGGATGACCCGCCACCGCTTCACTCGTCATCTCCAGGCGCTCCGTGCCGCTCGCCCCCGCCTGATGCTTATGCGGAGGAATATGAGAAGGCATAAACCATACTTGATCCAGCCCATAGGCATCTCTTGCCGCTTCTCCAGCCAGCAGATGTCCAATATGAATCGGGTCAAATGTACCACCCATAATACCGATTTTCATAGTTTTCTCCCCGCGTGTTATCCTCTAGGCAACTCAATTTGCTTGTTATCACGGGATTCTTTATACAAAATAATGGTACTCCCGATGATCTGCACAAGCTCGGAATCTGTCTCCGCAGCCAGTTCTTCCGCAATTTCATGCTTGTCGTCCAAACAGTTGTTCAAAATTTGCACTTTCATTAGCTCACGCTTTTCAATCGCATCGTTGATGTGACGCATAAGATGCTCATTCGTACCGTTTTTGCCTACTTGAAAAACCGGGTCCAAATGGTGTGCCATTGAGCGCAGATATCTTTTTTGTTTACCTGTTAACATGTATATTTAACCCCTTCGTCGCCACATATGCAATGCGGCATTTCCATAATTTTAATGTAATCCGACTTACGACAGGCTTCTCAGCACAGCCGCTCTCATTTGCTCTACTGCAGGGGCAACCCCCGTAAAATACTCAAAAGCCACAGCCCCCTGGTACACGAACATGCCCAAGCCTCCATGTATAGTGCAGCCGCGCTGTTCACGGCTTTCGCGTAAAAGTTTCGTTTCCAGCGGGTTATAGATCAAATCACTCACAATGATTCCTTCCGGAATCAGGCTCGTTTCCAGTGGAAGCTCATCCGATAAAGGAGACATTCCCACCGAGGTTGTATTAATTAACACATCCACTGTTGTGAGCACACTCTTGGCATCCTCGTTGGAATAGCCAGCTACTGGGATCGCTTCCGTCGTCCACTCCAATGCCAGCTGCTCAGCTTTGTCACGTGTTCGATTTAGAATAATGACCGACTCCGGCTGCTCCTCCAACAGGGCATGAATCACGCCACGAGCAGCCCCTCCAGCTCCAAGAACGGCAATTCTTGCGCCTTTCAACTTAACAGAAGTCTCTTCTTTAAGGGAACGCACGTAGCCAATTCCGTCCGTGTTATAGCCCTTGAGCCATCCATTGTCATTCACTATCGTATTGACAGCACCGATGAGTCTAGCCCCTTCATCAATCTCATCCAGATATTTCATAACCTCGACTTTATGGGGAATCGTCACATTGACTCCACGGAAATGCAAAGCGCGAATCCCCTTCATGGCATCTTCCAGTTGATTCGGTTTGACATGAAGAGGTACAAAATCTCCTTCAATCCCCGCTGCCTGTAAAGCTATTTTATGCATAAGAGGCGATTTGGAGTGCTTGATCGGATCACCCAATACGCCCAATAGTACAAGACCTTGTTCGGTCGCTCCAGACTCCCCGCTGTTCATCGTTGCTCTCCCCCATATTGCAAAATATTAGGCCGCACAAATACATGAATGGCGGCAGGAACTATTGCATGTTCCTTGCCGCCCTATAACATGGTTACAGCATCGTTAAATCAACGCAGGCCGCAAAAGCACACGGACTCCCCGAGGAGCATGAACCGCTACCAGAGCTCCGTTCTCGCTATTCACCCTGATCCATCCCAAACCGGAAATATAGATGTCCGATGGAGATTTGCGTGGAACACGGAACTCATGTCTTGTCCATTCCGGCATCTCTGCCAATTGATCGCGTGTTGGCGGAGATAATAATTCCCCGGCATGATCAGCGAACAACTGATCAGCCCGTTCCAGCTTCGTGCGATGTATTTTAAGACCACCGTTAATGTAGCAGGTAAAGGATTGGTGCTGACCGTCAACAAAATCAAATCGGGCCATACCGCCGAAAAACAATGTTTGTCCGGCATCAAGCTGATATGCAGCAGGCTTCAGCGGCTTGTCCGGCATAATAGCGCTCAAATCCTGACGGGAGACGATCTCACTGAATCGCCAAGGGTACACAATACCCGGAGTATCAATAATGTGCTTGCCGTCGTCAAGCGGAATATTCACCATATCGAGTGTAGTTCCCGGGTAACGGGACGTTGTGAGTTCCTGCTCCATATCGCTATAATCATGAATCAAGCGGTTAATGAGCGTGGATTTGCCCACATTCGTCGCACCAACCACATATACATCGCGATTACCACGGAGCTCAGATACCACATCCAGCAGACGGTCAAAGCCCTGATTTTTTTTAGCCGAGCACAATACAATATCTGCCGTGCGTAGTCCTTGCTCCTTTGCTTGCTTTTGTACCCAATTAAGCACCTTGTTCCAGTTCGTTACCTTAGGCAACAAATCGGTCTTGTTCACAGCCAGTATAACCGGATTCGAACCTACAAAACGTTGTAGACCGGAAATCAAGCTGCCTTCAAAGTCAAAAATATCTACTATGTGGATGACGAGTGCATCCTTGTCCCCAATTTGGCTGAGCAGCTTCAAGAACTCATCTTGATCCACTGTCACCGAAGACGTTTCATTATAGTTTTTGATCCGGAAGCAGCGCTGACAGATGACAGGTTCACGAGTAAGCAATTTTTCAGGAATATATCCCGGAACCTCCGGGCTAGTGGTCTGCATGGTGATACCGCAACCACTACATTTGACGGCAGTTCCGCCGTCAGGTCTTTCAGTCATTCTTCTTTTCCTCCTCAAGCCATAAGCCTTTCTTACGTAACCTTGTGAGCGCGATTCGCTCCAACCGCCGATTAAATCGGGTCATGACTCCTTCATCATGAATGGATATCGGTAGCACCAACACCGTATACAATCCCAGTCGGTTACCTCCCAATACGTCCGTCAACATTTGGTCCCCGACCATAATAGTCTCTTCCGAAGTAAGCCCCATCATACGGATGGCTCTACGAAAGGACGAGTTGGAGGGCTTCCGTGCGGCATGTATAAATTCAATGTCCAAAGGCGTAGCAAACACGGATACACGGTCCATATTGTTATTAGACACGATGACAAGCTTAAAACCCGCCTGTTTGACCTTCTCAAACCAGGCCACCAGCTCGGGAGTCGCATTCGGCGCTTTTGCGCCGACCAGCGTGTTATCCAGATCCGTAATAATGCCGCGATATCCTTGAGCATACAAGCCTTCAAGATCAATATCAAAGACGGTATTCACCCGTAATTTGGGCATCAGCATTTCAAACAACGTCGGTCACCTCAGTTTCATACGACAAACTATACCATATTACTATGGCTTAGTAAAAAGCTATCCGCAACAAACGGACAGCTTTTTACTAAACATATAGATAAAGATTCAAAATCGACGGCATTCGAACCTAGTAAAAATATAGACTAGCCTTTATCCTTCTGATCCGACGCAGCTTTTCGTCCAGCCCATCGTTGCATCCAGCCCTCCTTGTGTAACAGGGAAGCTTGTTGGCGAACCTTACGCCAATCCTCCGCGGTTACTGACGAAGGACTATAACGCGCTTGTTCAAATCGTCCAAGCAACTGATGTAAAATTGAAGCGCGTTCCGGTGCTTCTAGCGCCCATCTGTCAACTGATTCCCTCAGCGTCTCGTGACTGGGGCGGACAAATCCCTTCCTTCGCATGTACCGTAACCAGTGCTCAGTTTCGACGACCACCTTTTCATCCGGGGTCAGCGGCTTACCTCTGCGCAAGCGCAGCAGGTAAAAGTGAATGTCTGCCCGATTACGCCAGACGATATAAGCAGCCCACAGCAGAAGAATTGCAGCAGCTGAACCTATGATTACAGGATGAATCTTTGAACCTTCCTCTGGATTAGTCTGCGAGGTCTGCTCAGGCTGTTCTGGTTCAGGCTGATCTTTGACTTCTGGAGCTTCTGGAGTCTTTGAATCCTCCTGCTCCGTAAGCAGCGGCATATCAAAGCCAGGCGTAGCTTCTACAGGAACCCAGCCGTATTCGCCTAAATATACTTCCACCCAGGAATGAGCATCCGCGTTTGTCACGGAGTAAGAGGACATATTTTCGTCACCTTCGCCCGTTGCTGCATCATCTGAAAACGTCTGCTGACCAGGTGCATACCCTTTAACCCAACGGGCTGGAACCCCGACGGAGCGAGCCATCATGACTAGTGAGGTGGAATAATAATCGCAATAGCCCTCCCGAATCTCAAACAGAAAGGCATCCACAAAATCTCTGCTTCTTTTCCGTGAAAGATCCGGATTGTTCGTATACGCATAATTTTGCTGTAAATACTGCTGTAGCAAGCCGACTTTTTCATACGGCGTTTTCGCCGTTGACGTTACGTTCTGAGCCAAATCACGAACCCGCTGCGGCAACTCATCTGGAATTTGTAAATAGGCTTCCTGTTTGTTTTTTCCGTACAACTCATTAAAAGTTTTTGTGCGCAGCTCTTTCTCCGGGATCACAGGGACATACGATACCAGGGTATACGTTTTAGGATAAGCAGTTCTTCGGGAGGATGGATCCCACAGCAGTTCTGCCTGTTCCGGATTCCAACGCAAACCGTTTGCTCGTGAATCTCTATCCACCGATTGAACCCGATGCACCGAATAGGCGCCAAACAGAACGGGATAGCTCTGATCATTTTGCATCGTAATCGTCTGCACGACTTGCTCAGTCGAATGCCGCGTTTCTTGTGTGTTTTCAAGTTCTGCGGTCATTGGCACATCATTTAGTATTTGATCATCGTTGCCCCCGTCACTCCAGCCTGTACCGGAATACGTTTGTTTCGTTTCCCCCCGCCAATAGCTTCGCTGATTGGTCGTGATGGTCATGACGGGTGAATAATCAAAATTAAAACCTCCACCTAACCGATTATCCTGGCGACTATAACCCGATGCGGTGTTCATCCGCTGATTCAGCGCCCCAGCTCCATTGCTGATCCCGGCGGTGGTTGAGCTATTGCGCTGGGTCCACGCCGTATAGGGGTCCGTCAAGGCTGGCTGTACCTCGGGCATATTCACACCAGCCATAATAATGAGCGCAAAAATGACCGCAATATTGGCTGCGATTTTATACGGATAGCGCCGAATATGCTTCCACCCTTGAGGATAATGCTGCCGAAAATACTGCAAATGCTGTGTCACTAGCCACCCCATACCAGCAAAGACGATCCAGGCAACCTCCTCCCACAGCACAGTTGGCGTGAAGGAATCAAGCACCGCCAGCGCGGCAATATTGATGCCCACAAGAACTAGAATCCGCTGCTTCGTCGTAACGATAAGCGGTACCATTTCAATAACTAGCCAAGCGATGAGAGAAAACCAGATATAAGGAGACATATTGGATATAAATTGATCCAGGCGATTGGCTACCCCACCGAAGGGAATAATGATGGAGTAAGACACTAATGTCCGATACAAAATAAAAAACAGCGTCGCCGCCTTAACGATAAATTCAATCCAAGGACGAAATGGTAGTACAATCTTCACCAGAGCCAGCATTGTAATGGTCGTCAGTACTAGTTCTCTTGTCTCTTCCAGCCATAATTCGGAAGCAAAAGACACCCATTGCATGGCAATAATAATAATCCATAAAAATGTAAAAGCGGGAGCCCATGAACCCTTTAACGATTGTAGCCAGCTCTTCATAGTGTCCCTCCCCCCATTACAGCCGGGAGCTCTTCAAGGCTCTCAACATCGTAGCCCTTGATTCCCCTTGCACGAAGCATGCTCATCCATTCTTCATCTTTTCCCTCGGCAGAGCCTTCTCCAATATAGACATGGCACGGGGTCATCCCCCGGGTATCGGCCCAGCGAAGAAGTTCCAGCGCCTGATGATCCTTCAGCGGACTAATCAGTATAAAATAACAACCTTGGGGAAACTGGCGCACACTGCTTTCTACAGCGGACTTCAAGCTACCTTGTGAAGTTGTGTGTACGTCTACCAAGTGATGCATCATCCGTTGTCGTTCCATCGTCTGCTCACTTGGCTGAAAAACGGTGCCTTTCTCTCCAGCTGTGCACAGTCCGACGCCCATCCGCTCTCGTCCGCCATACTCCAGCAGTGAAGCGGTAGAGGATACAGCTAGCTCAAACTGATCGGCGTTTACATAATGCTTCGTGTGTACGTCCAGCACAAGCATCGTTTTGGGAACCGTCTCATGCTCAAATTCCTTGGATTTCCAACTACCTGTACGAGCCGTCGCATTCCAGTGGATACGTGAAAACCGATCTCCGTATACGTAGTCCCGTACACCATTAATTTGTGTCGTTTCACGCCGCGTTCGAGTTTGAACGGTCTGCGGCCCAGACATCCTTGACCGACGGTCATTGATCTGCCAATACGGAATGAATACCGTTCGGGGCAGCACCCGAAATTCACCGCGTGCGTTCAATCTGCCTTGGTGCTCCAACAGACCAAAGATGTCCTCACTCACACATTCGGTTTCCTCAAAATGGTAGCTTCCCCGCTCTAAAGCGGGAGTCTGAAATGTAAGCTGACCTCCCCCTTTCAGACTGGGGATGACACTGTCCTCAAACGACCAGGATTCACCTGTATGTCGCTTAAGGACCTCACGAACAATGATATATGGTAACGGAAGAAAGCCGGGAATGCTCAGGCTCAGTTTTACATGTACCTGATCTCCCGCATGCAGCAGTTCTCCGAACTCCGAGCCTAGCGAAAGCTGCCGAGAGCCTTGGACACGGCGAACCCCGCTCAGACCAACGATCCATAAATAAACGATTAACAGCGTAACCATAGACAACAGCATGACCGACGTCTTGCCGCCCTGAAACAACAAATATAGCAGGCACACCACCCATATGACCATCAGAAGCCAGATGCGGCCTGACAGCCGGGGAAGCCTGCGCTTCCTTTTGACCATGTTCATTCCCTAAGGACGCTCCATTCGTACGGGAACATGAACCTGTCGGAGGACAGCCTGCAGCACGGACTGAGCGTTGGAACTATCCAGGCGCGCCTCGGGACGCAGCAACAAACGATGTGTTAGCACATAAGGTGCCAGCGCCTTCACATCATCAGGTAGCACATAGTCACGGTTGTCCAGAAAAGCGTATGCCTTGGCCGCCATTACAAAAGCAAGCGCCGCCCGTGGGCTAGCTCCCAGCAGCACGGACGGATGTTCTCTCGTCGCACGCACGATATCAAGTAAATAGGACGTCACTGCTTCGTCCATATAAATTCCTCTGATTTCCTGCTGGATATCAGCAATCTGCTCCATATGAGCTACAGCCTCCAGACGGTCTGCCGGCTGGCCCGCCTGATGATGAAGCAGCATGTTTCGCTCCGTCTCCATGTCAGGATAACCCAAGCTGATTTTGAGCATAAAGCGATCTAGCTGTGCTTCCGGCAGCATATAAGTGCCTTCAAAATCAATCGGGTTTTGTGTCGCACACAGCATAAAAGGATGAGGCAGCATATGTGTGTCCCCATCCACCGTCACACTGCGTTCCTCCATTACTTCTAGCAGAGCCGATTGGGTTTTTGTCGTGGCTCGGTTAATTTCGTCCGCCAGCAAAATGTTAGTCATCACAGGACCCGGACGGAAATAAAAACGCTCGTCCCGTGGATGAAATATGGATACCCCTGTAATATCACTCGGGAGAATATCAGGATTACATTGAACACGGCGGTATTCACCGCGCATGGATTTGGCAAGAGCCTTGATCATTTGCGTTTTTCCCGTACCCGGAACGTCCTCGATCAGAATGTGTCCACCCGCCAGCATAGCCGTAAGCAGTAATTTTATTTCAAAGGATTTACCTAATATACATGATTCCAGATTAGAACGGATTGCAGATACAATCTGCACAGATTCTTGACGTACGGGCATAGCTCTGTAAACCTCCTAGATAGCAACATGTTTCTTATTATTGTACATGAAGGTGGGCACAGAGTACACTTAACCCCCTGCCCATATTACTCAAACTCCATCCTTCTTTCATATCGTACATGTGTAGACAATCAAAAGCCCTTCGGTCATCAGATCCGAAGGGCCCACGTATATAATATTTATTTTACTTATGTCATATCTAAAGTATACTGCTTTTATATGCTTCCTTTTGGACGAACAAACAAGCATGCCAGAAAAGAGAAAATAATCGCCGAGGAAATTCCTGCACTTGTCAGACTAAAAATCCCTGTAATGACACCCAGCCATCCATCCTTCTCCAATTCGGTTAGTGCGCCGTGTACGAGTGAGTTACCAAAACTGGTAATTGGAATGGTCGCACCCGCCCCTGCAAATTTAATAAGCGGATCGTATATCCCAACGGCATCAGCAATTGCACCTGCAACTACCAACGTACTCATCGTATGTGCTGGCGTCATTTTAAACGCATCCATCATCAACTGGCCCACGACACAAATGGCACCACCCACTAAAAAAGCCCATAGATATATCATACTTTTCCCCCCGCTTCGAAAGCTACAGCATGTGCAACACAGGGAATACTTTCACCCTGCTGTGTGGACAAAGGAGATAATAACGCTCCGGTCGCCACGACTAGTACCTTTTGCAGTTCTCCCTTTTCGATCCGCTTCAACAGATGTCCATAAGTTACCACAGCCGAGCATCCGCAACCACTGCCCCCTGCAATGACCTTCTTTTGCTTATTGATGTCGTAAATCAGTAAACCGCAATCATTAAATTCCGTCTGATTCATATCGTACCCATCTTTTTTGAGCAGCTCCTTGGCAATCGGCAGCCCCACTGAGGCTAAATCCCCCGTTACAATGAGGTCATAGTAACCAGGGTCCCGGCCTGTATCTCGAAAATGAGACAACAGGGTATCAGCCGCCGCTGGAGCCATGGCTCCGCCCATATTAAAGGGGTCTTTAATGCCCATATCCATCACGCGTCCAATGGTAGCACAGTCCACCACCGTACCTGACTTGGCATGTCCCACAATTGCGGCGCCGGAACCCGTAACGGTATACTGAGCCGAGGGCGGCTTCTGTGACCCATATTCCGTAGGGTAACGGAACTGCTTTTCCACAGTACAGTTATGACTGGTCGTACCCGCCATCACGTAGTCACCCGCCTCTGAGTCCACAATAAGCGCGGCTAAGGCTAAGCTTTCCATTGATGTTGAGCAAGCTCCAAAAACACCTAAATAGGGAATGGCCAGCTTGCTAGCCGAGAAGGAGCTGCTGATAATCTGGTTCATCAAATCACCACTAATAAAAAATTGCACTTCCTCTTTGTTTAAATTGGCATTAATTAGCGCCAGCTCAGTAGAATGCTCAATCAATCTACGTTCCGCTTTTTCCCACGTTTTCTCGTTAATTTCGATATTGTCATAAATATAATCAAAATCTGTGGACAACGGCCCCTCTCCTTCATCCGGGCCAACAACGGTGGCACTGCCAATAATGCGCGGTCTCGATTCAAACTTCCAGGTTTGTCCTCCCTGCCTTCTCATAGGTGATTGCCCCCCACACCAAGGATGGCGTATATAACTCCTACGATAAATGCGGCCACCACCCCGAATACGACAACCGAGCCTGCCAGCTTGAACATATTCGCGCCCACACCGAGCACCAGTCCCTCGGAACGATATTCCAATGCAGCCGAACACATCGAGTTAGCAAAGCCTGTAATTGGCACAGCGGTTCCCGCTCCCGCCCATTGGGCAACCTTATCGTAAACCCCGATGGAGGTTAATATGACCGCCAGCAAGATCATCATGGATGAGGTCGGCGGCGCTGCCTCCTTGGCTGACATGTGCATTCCTGCCATAAAAGCCTCCTGAATCGCCTGTCCAATCACACAGATCACGCCTCCAACCAGAAAAGCGCGCACACAATTGGCAAATACTTTTCTCGAAGGTTCATGCTTTTGTGAAATACTCTGATAGTCCTTCTCATTTATGGACAGCGGTGACGTATTAGTACGAAAACCGCGCTGCCCGGATTTAGCTGGCATCATTCACCACCCCTTATCTGTAAGTTTCGCGCTTGGCGGTTCGAATTGCTTGGGTCTTTATCATTATGAGCTTTTTGGGGAAATGTTATGTCAGGAAAATGATATCGTGGACATTCGGTACAAATCCATTCATACTGAATACATGACGACCACTGGTTAATTAATAAGGAGCGAGGTACACATCATGGAATCAAAAACGTTGGAATTGTTTAAAACTTTAACGGAGTTTCCTTCCATTCCCGGTCACGAGCGTGAACTGCGGGCATGGGTTAAAGAGCGGATATCCGGTTATACGGATGAAATCGTACAGGACCGTTTGGGCAGTCTTTTTGGCGTGCTACGTGGTCAAGAGAGCGGACCACGTATAATGGTGGCAGGCCATTTGGATGAGGTAGGATTTATCGTGAATGGCATTACGGAAAATGGAATGATTCGTTTTCAGCCGGTTGGAGGCTGGTGGAGCCAAGCCATCATGTCACAGCGTCTTCAAGTGTTGACTCCAAAAGGCCCCGTTATCGGTGTAGTTGGCTCTGTTTCGCCTCATTTGCTGGATGAATCGCAACGCAACAAGCCTATGGACATCAAACATATGTATCTGGATATCGGCGTAGACAGCCGACAGGAAGCGCAAAATCTGGGGATCGTACCAGGAACGGCCATTGCACCCATCTGTGATTTCACTCCGCTGGCAAATCCTAAAAAAATCATGGCTAAAGCGTGGGATAATCGCTACGGTGTAGGCTTGGCTATTGAACTGCTTGAAGCATTACATACAGAAAAAGATAAGCTTCCCAATACATTGTATGCGGGGGCCACTGTTCAGGAGGAAGTGGGACTGCGTGGCGCACGCACAGCGGCCAACCTGATTCAGCCGGATATTTTCTTTGCACTGGATTGCAGTGCAGCCAACGATATGGGCGGCGACTCGAATGCTTACGGGCATCTCGGTAAAGGCGCACTGCTGCGGGTATTTGATCCGGGCATGATTACACATCGCGGGATTGTGGAATACGTGCAAGACATGGCGGAAACCCACAAAATCAAGTATCAATATTTTATCTCCACAGGGGGAACCGATGCAGGCCAAGTGCACTTGAGCGGAATTGGCGTGCCATCCACCGTCATAGGTATCTGTGGACGATACATCCATACTTCCTCGTCCATTATTCACACCGATGATTATGATGCAGCCAAAGAGCTGATCATCAAGCTGGTTCAAAATCTGGATCGTACAACGCTGAATACCATTATTGAACGAGCTTAAGATGTAACAGAAGTTAGCGATCTATTAAAAAACAGTCAAGACACGTACAACGTGCATTGACTGTTTTTTAATTTAATAGAAACAAAAGATAGAACATCTCAAATCAAATGCTTATAACGAAGCAAAGCAATCACTACAAGTACAGCTGTTAAAGCAATGCAGACGTTTTCTACCTTTGCTCCCTTCCGGGTTCCGGTACTCATCAATTTAAATCGCAACTTCCATTTGAACGGCGGCAAAGGTTTAATTCCGTTATTCGTCAAGGAATCTGCCAGTAAATGCAGCAAGTACGCCATACCTCCAGCCAGCCATATGCTGTCACCGTGCAAACGTGTCGTACCGTAAAGCAGCGCGGTCCATGCTACTGTCGCGTACACCGTATGTGTCAATCCCCGGTGCGGGACAAGCGTACAAATGATCAGCAGACACCCAGCGATATAATTCCACGGTGCATATGATTCCCCATACCAGGCTAGGCCGATACCAAGTAGAAAGATAATAACCTTGCGCATGGATCGTGAAGGCATAAAAGAAGCGCTGATCATCAGCAAAGCCAAAACAAGATTCCATGGCGGTGGAGCCAAACGGGTGAAAAATACCCAGCCAGCAGCCCCAATCATTAGAAGCTGTACGAGTCTAAGCATTTTGTTTGGCAACGCACGGCTCACGAGCATGGAGTTAGGCTCGTCAATATCCGGCAACAGTGAACTAACCACAGCAGCTGCCACGGCAGCCGGAGTCACTTCGAATCCACTTAAGGCTAATACCGACAGGGAGACCCCGGTTCCAATAATTAAATGGGCTCTTCCCATCATGGTGCATAACATCCTTTCGTTGCAGCATACAACGGAGTTCGACATCACTCCGTTTGAATCAGCATGATTCGATTGTATACGACAAACAAAAGGAGAACAATAGTTCGCTTATTCTTTTTAAAAGACTTCATACAAAAGTCCTAGTTTAAGTTTCGCTCTAGAGTATTTTTTGAAACAAAGTGATAACTTCCTCTTTGGTCGGCTGAAAAGGATTGCCAGGGGCACACGCATCTTTCATGGCATTGTCTGCCAACAGATTGAGGTCTGGATCCGTTACTCCCAGCTCAGACAAACGTTTCGGAATTCCGACCTCCTGCGCCAGTCCACGGATGGCATCCACAACAAACTCAGCACATTCCTCATCAGTCCGCCCTTTGACTGAAAATCCGATTGCCTGAGCAATAGGTCTGAATTTACGTGGTACATGCTGAGCATTGGCCTCCTGCACATAGGGTAGCAGCATCGCATTACACACGCCATGGGGCAGATCGTACACACCGCCGAGCTGGTGGGCCATCGCATGCACATATCCCAAACCTGCATTATTGAAGGCCATCCCTCCGAGAAAGACAGCATAGACAAGCTTTTCCCGGGCTTCGATATTTTGACCATTGTTCACAGCTTCGGGCAAATAATGGAATATCAGTTCGACGGCAGCCAAGGCAGTGGCATCCGTGACCGGATAGGCTCCAGGGGTAACAAGCGCTTCAATCGCATGCGTAAGCGCATCCATTCCTGTCGCTGCAGTTAATTCAGCCGGCTTGCCCACCATTAATTCAGGATCATTGACGGAAATGGAAGCGAGACTGTTTTTATCAACCATGACCATTTTCACCTTACGTTTTTCATCCGTAATGACATAGTTAATGGTGACTTCACTGGAAGTCCCCGCTGTTGTATTCACCGCCACAATCGGAACGGACGGCCGTTTTGATTTGTGAACGCCTTCATATTCCGAGATATGCCCTCCATTCGTGACAATAATGCCAATAGCTTTGGCCGCATCCTGAGGCGATCCTCCACCTACCGAGACGAGAACATCACATCCGTTATCCTGAAACACCTTAACACCTTCGTGAACATTGTCACAGGTAGGGTTAGGTTGGACTCCGTCAAAAACAATATACGGAATTCCATGTTGCTCTAACATAGCAATAACGCGGTCAGCAATCCCATTTCGTCGCAACCATTTATCCGTTACGACAAGCGCTTTCATAAATTCCTTCTCTTGCAGTAGTGGTCCCAGGTCCCCAAGGCATCCGCTTCCCATCAAATTTACTGGCGGTACATAAAAGACATTCGTCCCCATTATTAACCCCCTCCTCTGTGCTTTACTCTCCAGTCATCCCTGCCCTCTGTTATAAAGCTACATCTTCCTGAACTTACCACCTGCCCTGCAAACTGTCTGCGAAAAAAAGCACAGTTCTGCCATTTCCCAAAACACGCCATATGGCCTATGCCCATGTTGACAAATATCTTTTATATTTTCTTTTTGCCTCAAAGTCCTATTGTATAATTTGAAATATTAGGTAATATAGTGTTTATATTTACTATATAAATCTATTAATTGAACAAGGAGGAAATGATTATGCAAAAAAAATCTGCGTTCCGAAAGTTCAAAACCGTCGGTCTGACGTCGTTGCTAAGTCTTGTTTTGTTCGCCCTTCCCGCTTCAGCTGCTTGGAATGATACATACACGGGATACGCTACATATACAGGATCAGGTTACTCTGGAGGGGCATTACTGCTTGATCCCATCCCTTCGGATGCCAAGATTACAGCGCTTAACCGGACACAACTGAATTATAACGGAATCAAAGCCGCATTAGCTGGAGCCTATTTAGAAGTTCAAGGCCCTAAAGGGAAAACAACCGTATATGTAACGGATCTTTACCCTGAAGGTCCAAGTGGTGCGCTCGATCTGTCCCCGAATGCATTCAACCTGATCGGTAATCAAATTGATGGAAAAATCAATATTTCGTGGAAAGTTGTCAAAGCTCCGGTTAGCGGCAATGTCTCCTACCGCATTAAAGAAGGCAGCAGCCAATGGTGGGCAGCCATTCAGGTACGCAATCATAAATATCCGGTCTTGAAGATGGAAGTCCAACAAAACGGACAATGGCTCAATCTCGAAAAACAGGATTACAACCACTTTCTGGGTACTAATTTAGGAAAACAGCCTCTAAAAATACGGATTACCGACATTCGCGGTGTCGTGCTGAACGATACGATCCCAGCTCTAGCGGAAAATGGCACAGGTGAAGCCTATATCGTTAAAGGTAACGTTCAATTTCCTGACTGATTGAAGTACCGTCATCTTTCCTTCTTTTATTTGAACAGACAAACCCGGCCGGGAACCGACGCAATCCAATGCGTATAAGTGTTCCTGGCCTTTTTACGAAAAGATCATTATTTTTCACAAAGAATCGGTTTGTTCACTGTCCTGTTCACAGGATCACACGTATAATGAATACATAAATAGGGTGTACTTTACAGCTACGTGCACACAGACAGGAGGCCTGCCATGAGCAATTTCAAAAAGCATCACAAGCTTCACAGCAAATTGCTGGTCAGCATCACGTTATGTATTACGCTAACGTTGCTGGTATCTACCACTGTGTATTATTTCTACTATATTCGCGTGGAAAAGGAGCAGGCGTTCGAGGCCAATCACAACAGCTTAACGTTGAGAAGCAAAGAGGTCATTAACATGACATCCATTGCTCAATCGTTGGCATTTCAAATGTATCGCAGCAGTACCCTGTCCAAGTTGTTGTATTATCCCAAACCCAATGTATATGATGTAACCGCTGCCATGACTGAATTAAATAATTATCTTAATTCCATGCCGTATATTGAATCCATCTATGTGTACAATCCTAAAAGCGGTACCTTCTACATTGCATCCTCACAAGGTCAAAACGGATTATTCAGCAAAAATGAACTGGCTGATACAGATATCATTCGCGTACTGGATCATTATCAGGACTATAAACCATTTACGCCTATCCCACGCACGTATCCGCTGCTGTCTGCCTCAGACTCCGTAGCAGGAGCAGAGCAAGCAAGCCCAGATATCGCAGCTTATACGTATTTATGTTATGACGCAATTAACTCGAACGAAGCGATAAATTCGGCTGTGATTGTGAATGTGTCTGCGGCTTGGATGAACAAGGAAATGGCGGCAAGCCCAACCTCAGGCGGAGCGGCTTATATTTTAGACGATCAGGGCAGACTGTTGTCCGGTATAACACTGACGGACGAATCTTTGAACGAAAAAGAACAGCAATGGTTGCACACCAGAGTCAAAAAACAGGAAACAGGCTATTTTGTAGAAGACTTTCATGGTAAAAGATCACTCATTTCCTACACCTCCCCGGATGGACTAGGCTGGCAGTATATTAGTGTCACACCATATGAAAGCGTTATCAAAATGGCGAGTGTTATTCGTAATGCGATGGTACTGATAGCCGCCATCATCGCACTGGCAGGATTCGTGGCTTCGTGGCTGCTGTCCAAAATGTTGTATACGCCTATTGGCCAAATCGTTGTGCATATGAATTCACTGGAATCGGAGAAACGAAACAGCATGTACACAATCCGGCAAAACATTTTACGGAATGTGATCCGGGGAATCCGAAATCTTCCTGCCGGAGAAGAACCGGAACGATTGCGCGAGCTTGGGATTACGTTCCAGTTCGACAAAGACTACCGCCTTGTGCTGCTGCGAATAGATGAATATGCCCGGTGGCAAAGGGAACGTGGACCTGACCTGCTACCCTATAAATTTGCAATCATGAATATCGCTTCCGAAATATGTGGGCAGACATACCGAGTGGAGACCGTTGATATGGATGAGGACAGCGTCCTACTGATGCTCAACATTCTCGATCCCGCGGAGCATACAGACACTGTACTGCTGGAAACCTTATTACGCCAAATACGCGAAGCTTGCTTTGAATATTTGAAATTGAGTGTATCACTGACCTACAGCGCCATTACAAGTCAACCAGAACGGCTGCATCTGCTGTACCGCCAGGTACAGGACGCATCTATGCACCGATTTTTTCAGGGACATGGCTGTATTATTAATGCGCAAAACACTACAGAAGAAGATATCCAAAATACTTACGTATATCCAGCCGATAAAGAGAAAAAAATGCTGGATACGCTGCTATCTGGTCATACGAAGGATGCACACAGTATGTTCAAAGACTTGCTGATGCATATGGAAAAATATCCGTTTTCCTCTGTTCAGGTGGCGATATCCCGGCTCATCATGAGTGTAAATAATGCTGTTCGGCATATAAGTGAGCTCAATGGATTTGCTATGGAATCTAAACCCGAATTACCATCCGCAGATCGGTTAGAGACCGCCGAGGATCTTATTGATCATTACCAATTGGTCTTTGATCATGTTCGCTCCAGTCTATCGGAAAAACGAAATACGAAGCAGGAACGACTGGTACGGCAAATTAATGAACGAATGGAACAAGGTTATACGAATCCTAATTTCTGTCTCAATCAGATTGCGGAAGAGCTGGATATGTCGCCAATCTATGTAAGCAGACTTTATAAGCAGCAGACCCTGTCCACCATTGTGGACGTCATCCAGCAGCTCCGTATACGCAAGGCCTGTGAGTTGCTGGAACAGACCGACTGGTCGGTGGCTGACGTGGCAGAACAAACCGGATTTGCGAGCAGCTCTTATTTCCATCGCTTGTTCAAACGTAGCTTGGGCGTAACACCGACAGATTTTCGCCGTTCTAAAGCGAATGCGCAATAAGTAAACTGCTCTCAACGCCATTAAAAATAGACTGACATAAAAAAGCAAGCCTCCAACTTTCTGGAGACTTGCTTTTCTTCTTTATATCACAATTCTTTATGTTTTATTTAATCCCCTTCTCCTTCACGTAGACTTCCCATTGTTTTGTATATTCCGTCTGGATTTTCTCCAGCCCAGCTTGGTTTGCCTTTTGCAAGAAAGTCTGCAAACCTTGATCGACGTTGTCAATCAACCCAGCTTGGAGCGGATACAGATATTGCTTCTCAACCTGCTCCAGAGCCGCTTTCTCAGCTTGGTAGGTCGTATAGTCCTCTGCAAAGCCGGTAAACAGGTCAGGCTTCTGAATTTTATCCAGCTCGGCAAAAATCTTCTTCACACGGTCAAAGCCTGAATCAAACAGCATGTATTCCGGGTTACGCCAAGCCCAACTGTTCATACCTTCCCTTGAAAAACCGTTCGTACTGCCGCTACCTATCATATGATAGTAACCATCTTTGACTTCGTAGTTTTTGCCTTCAATACCATATTGCGTGAGCAAGTTATAGCGTTTGTCCGTCACAAGCTTTTCATAAAAAGCCAATGCGCGCGCCGGATTTGGGCTGCTTTTTGGAATCGCAAAGCCGTTATGAATCGGATGCACTGGAGTTGCATAACCTGTCGTCAAAGGGAATGGGTAGTACTCGAGCTTCCAGTCCGGGTGAGATGCTTTGAGCTTAATGACCATATCATTAAACCGGGTTGGATTGTCACCGAAAATACTCGCTGCTTTACCAGAAGTCACTTGATCCTGAAGCGTATCTTTTACGTTTAATACGTTTTTGGGAATGAATCCTTTATCGGCCCAGCGTTTGTAAGTGTTCAGCTCTTCCTTTTGTTCATCCGAGCCCCAATATTTATAAACTTCTGTTGGTTTTTCGTATTTAATACCGATACCATAAGGCAGTGTGCCCACGCTCTTTGTTACTAATTCGGTATATCGATCATGCAGATTTCCCTTGATATCGCTGTTCAGAGATACGGTTTTCATATTTGGCTCATGCTGACGTATCCCATCCATATAAGCCTCGTAACTTTTCATATCTGTCGGTTTAGGCAAATTGTACTTCTCACGTAAATCCTCACGCCATACAAAACCGTTTGTGACATATTCTTTATACGTGCCAGGCACGGTGTAAATTTTACCCCCGATTTTAACGCCATCCCACATGTCCTGAGGCACAAATTTTTGCAAAGCAGGTGCGGCCTTTGGCAACAGATCGTCTAGCGGCAGGAATGCGCCCTTCTTGGCATAGGCCTGATACTGCGTCCAATCTGCAGTGAAGATCAGGTCGATAGGCTGACCCGAAGACAATAACAGCTTATATTTTTGATCCCAGTCTGTCCACGTCGTATAGTTAAATTTGACGGTGGCATTCAGATCTTTTTCCGCCAACTTATTGATTTCTGCCTCAATGGTAGGCAGGTCCTTAGGAGCATCCCCGAGCATATAAAATTGCAGCTGCACTTTCTGAGACTTGTCATCCTCTCCATTTGCTTTTTGAGCGCTGTTTCCGCTACCGCCTCCACATCCGGCTAATAGCGCCATGATGACCATTACTGCAACCAGGATGGACATGCGTTGTTTTCTTTTCTTTGTGAATGTCATGTGAATCCTCCCTTTGAAATGGTAATCTATTTAAATAAAACGCTTACAAAAAGTGTTGCTTAGATGCCACAACGTCAGCACGCCATGCCATCCCAACCTGAATTCCGTCTTAGCCTTTTACAGCACCGATGGTCAATCCCTTAACAAAATAGCGCTGAATGAACGGATACAGCAGTAAAATGGGCCCGGTAACCACGATAGCCATTGCCATTTTGGTCGACTCCGTCGGCATATCGTTGGAAAGGGATACGCCAGTACCTGCACCCATTTGAGCGATAAATTGCATGGAGTTGATTACATTATACAGATAATATTGCAACTGGTATTTATGCGGATCGTTAATAAAGAGTGAGGATGAGAACCAGTCATTCCAGTAAGCCAAGGCCAGAAACAGTCCTACAGTAGCAATACCCGGCGTAGATAAAGGCAGCACAATCCGATAGTAAATTTTAAAATCACCCGCACCGTCAATTTTAGCGGACTCGAATAACTCTTCCGGCATCGAGGAACGAATGAAGTTTTTCATCAAAATGATCAGAAACGGAGTCATCAGTCCCGGGAAAATAAGCACTGTATACGTATCAAGCAATCCTAAATACTTTGTCAGCATAATGTACCAAGGCACCAACCCGCCTCCGAACAACGTCGTAAAGTAAATATAGAATGAGAACGCGTTCCGGTATTTAAAATCTTTACGTGCCAGCACATATCCTGCCATCGTCATCAGGAACAGGCCCAACGTCGTGCCTACAACAGTGGTAAAAATCGTCACCCCGTACGCCCGTAATACCTCTTCAGGAAAGGTGAACACCGTCCGGTATCCTTCCAGCGAAAATTGCTGTGGAATAAAGTGATATCCATCCCTGATAATCGATTCATTACTGGTCAGTGAAGCCGAAATAATAAGTAGGAACGGGAGTAGACAAGCAATTGAAGCAATAATGATAATCACATAAGAGATTATTTTAAAAATTCGAGTATATACATCCTCTTTGATCGCCATCCGTTTGGGTCCTCCTTTCTAGAATAAGGCATATTCGTCGTTCAACTTGCGGATGATGTAGTTCACAGTCATGATCAGTACAAAGCCAAACAATGATTGGTACACGCCTGCCGCCGAGGCCATACCCACATCAAAAGTCACTTTCAACGAACGGTACACATAAGTATCCAAAATATCCGTCGTATTGTACAGCACCCCGTTGTTGCCGATTAACTGATAGAAAAGATCAAATTGTCCTTTCATAATACTCCCAAGCGCAAACAACAGCAGCACAACGAATGTCGACTTGAGCATAGGAACGGTAATGTACCAGATTCGTTGAAAAATGTTGGCTCCGTCCATTTTGGCCGCCTCATAATATTCGTCACTGATACCTGTGATCGCTGCCAGGTAGATCACCATACTGTAGCCGAGATTTTTCCACAGATAGAACAGGATAATCAGGAAAATCCATACCCATGGTTTGTTGTATACATCCACGCGTTCACCGCCAAATTGCAGCAGCAGCGTATTCAGAAAACCATTATCATAATTAAATATGTTATATACGATGACACTTAGAATAACGAAAGAAACAAAATAAGGCAGGAACATCACAGATTGAGCGATCTTTTTAAAGTAGCGGCCTCGCAGCTCATTCAGCAAAATAGCGAGGACAATCGCTAACATGTTGCCGAGTAAAATAAACGCCGCGTTGTACCCGACCGTATTTAATGTCAGTTTTGTCAGTGTGCCGGATTGCCATAGAAAGCGAAAATTCTGGAGTCCGACGAACTTGGCATCAAACAGGCTAGTATTGAAGTCGAACTGGGTAAATGCATAATAAATACCCACCATAGGAATGTATGAATTAATGAAGAAAAAAATTAAAGTAGGTAACAACATCAGAAATAATACCCGATTGCGGATCAGTTCATAGAAAAAACCGTGTTTCCTGCCCGTTCCCAGCCTCTTACCGTCCAGGCGGGAATCCGTCGTAAGCATTGCAGAATTTTTGGGCATAGGCTGATTCAATGTGAGTCACTCCCCCTCTGTATACGTTACCGACCGCAAGGTTTGTAGCACCGCCGCCGTATAACTGCATTTTATGTAAGCGCATTCAAAATGGAAAGTGAAGCCTCTCTTGCTTCATGAACAAAGGAGTGTCCTGAGGAGTGAACAATTCGGATATTTGTGAAGTTTTGTGTGATATGAGGCGCCTGATCGACGCCTTGAGCCCATTTACAAAGCATATTTGAACGATCTGCTCTATTCCTTTTGCCCACCCTGGAAAGTGGTTTCATCCTGTTTCACCCGAAATCCGATTTTCTTTGCCTGCTCCAGCAGCTCGGCGGCGTTATCCTGCGGCTTATATCCGATTAGTTCTTCCAAGTAGCCAATGTCATAATAATTATCCGTATTGGCTGACGTACCGTACAAATTAAGATAGCACATTTCCGAACAGGCTTCGATACAGCAGATGGTCAGACGGATCATATCGCGCTCGGAAATCCAAATATGAGCTGCACGCTCCGAATGGGGCAGATCATCCCCAGGAAAATTTCCGATACGGATATTAATTGAAGATATTTTGCCCTGATCGGCATACAGCCGTCCCAACAGTTCAATGTAGCACTTACTCAATCCATAAAAACTGTCTGGTCGGTAGGGATCTTCTACATCGATGGTTTCGCCTACTTTATAAAACCCTGTGGCATGATTGGAACTGGCAAAAATAATGCGCTTTACCCCATTTTTCACCGCAGCTTCATACAGCTTATAGGCTCCGCTAACATTGCCAGACAAAACCTTGCCAAGGAAATCCCCTTCATCCTTGATCCATGCAAAATGCAGTACCGTATCCACTCCGCGCGTAAGCTCATCCAGTCGTGCGGCATCGTGTATATCCATTTCAACAATTCCAGCCTCTTCATCCCTCTTCAAGTCAGCGGCGGTTATTTCATATGTCCCTTCCGCTTTTAGCCCTTCATACAGTACTTTCCCAATTGTGCCCGCTGCTCCCGTAATCAGCAATTTGCGTGTCATTGTGCGCTTCTCCCTTCTTTGTTTAGCAACGTGCCGTCATCCATAGCTTAACCAACTCCCCAGGGAGGGAACCTCGTTCCCATCATTCATTGCATTCTATCATATATAAAAAAGGACCCTGCTACTGTGCAGAGTCCTTACTTGTTACTATTTTTAGGTTACTATTTTCAAGCTTGCCGAACTACTCTCGCTCTGCGATTAACTAGATAAATGCTAAATCCGATTAATACCAGACCGATCAGCAGAAAAGCCGTAATCGCTTCGTGAAGCATCAAAGAGCTGACAAATACTGAAATCACAGGCACCAAAAACGTATAGGAGGCGACCTTACTTGCATCCCCCGAATTAACCAACGTGAAATACAGCAACCATGATAGCGAAATCCCCAGCACAGTCCCGAATACCAGCCCTGACACATAGGGAACATTCCACACGATGTCCGACCAGCTTTCCGTTACCGATCCAGCTCCCGTTAACACGATGCCTCCAAGTGTACATTGAAATGCAACCAACCACAGTGAATCCACACGCTGGTTTACCTTTTTCACATATACCGTTCCCAATGCCCAGCTCACTGCTGTAATAATGGCGATGATTACACCTGCCACAGCCACATGTCCTGAAAATCCTCCGACACTGACAGCTGCAACGCCCAAAAATCCGATGACCAATCCAATCACCTTGAGTCTGGACATCGCTTCCCCCAGCCACATCCATGCAAAAATGCCGACCAGTACAGGCTGGAGATATACCAGCACAGAAAACAAGCCGGATGGTACGTACATCAGTCCCACCGTTTGCAGACCATAAAACAGTACCACGTTAAAAACACCTGAAATAGCATACACCCGCCAATTTTCTTTCCAACGAATGCGATTCCATCTCGGTACTAAAATTGCTCCCAATAGCAGGCCGCCCAGCAGTGTACGTAGCCCTGCAAACAAAAGTGGAGGCGTGAATTCCAATGCGACTTTATAAATGGGCCAAGAAATGCCCCACAATACAACCAGTAGCGCGATCATCATCATCCGCTTGGCTGTCGTTAACTCTCCCATGACACTCTCGCTCCTCTATGAAAAAAATCACTAGACTTTATATATTACGCCTACAGAACAACTTTATCAAACAAAAATATGTATTGGAAAGCCTCCAGCTCTCAAGCACGCTTGTTCATCGAGGTATGTCTTCGGACAGAGGAATCCAGTCATTTGCCTATGTTACAATATACCCAAAAGATAGATAAAGCTTATAAGGATAGGAGGTTGTCTGCACTTGATTTATATCATCAAATTTTTGTACAGCTTCGTGCTCCCTCCCGGTTTGTTTATCCTCGTGATGGCAGGGCTCGTGATCTGGCTATGGAAACGGGCGCGTAAGCCTGCTGTCGTACTGCTCCTTGTCACATTGCTACTGTATGTTTCCTCCACCAATTTGGCTGGAGATCTGCTAATCAGTAGCCTGGAAAAGCAATACCCACAGCCCCGTACCGTTCAAGGCGATGTCATTGTCGTACTTGGGGGCGGAGCTACAGAGGGAACCCCCGACATCAATGGACAAGGTAATCTGCTAGGGTCTGCGGCCAATCGACTACTCACTGCGGCCCGACTGCACGAAGCAACAGGCTTACCTATTCTTTTTTCCGGTGGACAAGTGTTTGGAGACAGTGGTAATGAAGCGAATATTGCCCAAAGGCAACTGCTAGGACTCGGTATTCAGGCAAAGGATATCCTGATCGAAAACCGTTCCTTGAACACACAGCAAAATGCCGTATATACATCCCAAATTTTGAAACAGCACCAGCTCACAAAACCTGTTCTGGTGACCTCTGCATTCCATATGCCACGTGCTGCGCTGGAATTTCAGCGTGCAGGCATGCAGGCCACAGCTTATCCAACCGACTATCTGGCAAGTGAACATCTGTCACTCTATGCTGGCAAGCTCTCGCCGTCTGCTGGAGCCATGTCTACAACCGGAACAGCCCTCAAGGAATATCTAGGAATTCTTGCATTAAAGCTTAAATAATGTGATGTCTATATAGTATAGCGGCACACAGCACAAACAAGCGTCTTACGCTCGCAGGTATAAGCCTGTAAGCTGTCAAGGCGCTTGATCTACCGTTACATATTCTAATGCAAGAAAATATCGGTTATTTGCTCTTCTGATATTACCTTAAAGCCTTCCTTTTTTAACAAAGCCGAGGTTACCCCGTTACCTGCTATTTTACGGTTTTCGAATGACCCATTATAGATAGCTGCTGATCCGCAGGACGGACTGTTTTCTTTTAAAATAATAAGTGTTGCGTTAACCTCTCTGGCTATATTCAAAGCTTCGTACGCACCTCTAATGTACATATCACTGACATCGTTGCCCGAAAACTCGATCACCTTGGCTGTGCCGTTCAGCACATCCTCCCCTGTCCCTCCAACAATCTCAGCAGGCTCTCTAGGAGTCATAAAGCCCCCCAAAAGCTCAGGACAGATCGTCATAGCTTTCTTTTCCTCTACCAACTTCTGAATATGTACATCCAGGCTATCCGTCCCGTTATATCGCACCTTCATGCCCGCCAAACACGAACTTACCAGAATCATTAGTTTCCACCTCATATCCATTGCTTTCACTATTAAGTAATTAAAGTATAAACAAATTTTCTCATAGAGTCATCGTACGAAATTTAAACTCGCTTCTTCTATCTCTCATAACAGCCACTGCTTCTGGGTGACGTCCAATAAACCAAGCGAAGCTCTCCCGTAATAAGGATAACTCCGCTCGGTTTATGTGCATCTTAGGTCTGTTCTGCCTGGGCCAACATACCGACCGATTCCTAACTCGTACTAATTTACTATAAATTCAACTCGCGTTCCGTCTGGATATTCGTCCAGCTGATGACTTACCCATGATCCTGCACCCCGATTATCACTAGGACTTATATAGCGAATATCTGCGCCAGCCCCTCCTTCTGCACACATCGCCATCGGCCACTCGTCACGGTCGTATCCTTTTTTGGTCGGATACCCCTTCAAAGACTCCTTGCGATTTTCCTCGGCTCCGTCACGGTCAATTGTACAAACCGAAGAATGCCCGGCTGCAATGGCATCCCTAATGTGCGCCCCCGTTTCCGGATAACGAGAGGTCGGAAAATTCAAAGTATACTCTGCTGCCACTCTCTGCGTGTTCATCACGGGTTCTGCATAAGCACTTTGTACGGAAAAAATAGCGGCCAGCAAAAAAACAATGAGTCCGCGTAGCATTTCACACCTCCATTTTTTGTTATTTGCCTATAGAGTACAATTTTTCATGTGGATGTGTGTGAATTTTTTGGTATTTTTATGTAAAAAAACTCCATCCATACAATGTTGATAGAGTTCCTAACGTTTCGAATTATGTATTGGAGGTTGCTCAAGTAAGATATACCTGTAAATTGTTACGGAGCAGTTTTCGGAGTACAGGCACGGATGGGCACCTGCCTACATACAATAAACAGACCGCAAGCCCGGTAAGTAACAAAGGCCGGTAAGTTCGCAACTACCTCAGGAGGTGTCATCCGTGCCCGGACTATTTAGCGCTATCGCTCTGTTCATCAAGGAATTGACGCTACTCGTTTCCTACGTGAAAAACAACGCCTTTCCGCAGCCATTGACTGAGAAAGAGGAAGCTCGACACCTAAAGCTGTTTGCCGAAGGCAACGCCCATTCCCGTAATACACTCATCGAGCATAACCTACGGCTGGTGGCTCATATTGTGAACAGGTTGTGTTCCAGAAACAAAGTAATTATCTTTTGAAAATCCATCCACCATTCTGTTTAGGAACCCATAGAAGGATAAGCTAAATTGTTTCTTTTCATGGTCATATCGGATTATAATTTCATCAATCAGATTTTCCACAATCCTTCTTTTTATCTCTGGTGCTAATTCATTGTTTAATACTTTCTGATATTTAGATACCATCACTTTAATGACATCCTCAGACATCGACTGCCGATTCAATAAAGATATTTTTTCCTCAAGTCGTCCAAGTTCTCCTTGAATTCTTTTTACCTCTTTATTTAAAGTGGTCATATCAGTTTCCAATTCATCCTCCTCAATAACCCCTTTCCTAAACATAAACTTTATTTTCTCTCTTTCCTTTTCCTTCTCTTCTACCTGTTTTTCGAAGATATTTTTCAAATTCATGAGTTTATCTGTAGCATGGCTATCCTTTTTTGAAAGATCATTTTTTAGGTGTTCAGGATTGTTCAGAACTTTCACAATTATTCCCCATATATACTCATCAAGAATTTCAGTTCGGATCACCGGAATATCGCACTTTTCTACCCCTTCACCATACCTCTTGGGGTATTTGTTAGCACATCTGTAAATGGGATAACTCTTCTTCTCACCGTTTTTAGCTTTACCCGGATAGCTTGTTGCTTCCCACACACGTCCACAGTGACTACACTTGATTAACGATCTTAACAAATAATGGTGCTTCACATTCCGACCTGTACGTGTAAAATTAGTTCGCTTCTTTTTCTGGGCAAGTTCAAAAGTTCCCAAATCTATTAATGGAGGCACATCTACACTTATCCATTCTTCCTTATTCCTTATAGTGTAAGTCTTTTTAGCTTTACCTGATGCTGTTTTTTCACCTTTAATCTTCTTCGTTGATCTGCGGTTATAGTAATATTTACCGATATAAATTTCTGAAGTCAGGACGCGACCAATAGAACTGGCACTCCACTGCTTACTTTCTGCTCGTTTAGGAACAGCGCCCATCAAATATAAGCTCTCACCAATCTGTTTCATCGTTTTGGAGTCATGAACATACCAATGATAGATAAGTTGAACGAATTTAGCTTCCTCTTCATTGATTATAAGCTGACCATCAACAAGATCATATCCATAAGGTGCTACACGCATTGGCATAATTTTTTTGTCTTTTTCAACTGCTCTGAGCCTACCACGCACAGTACGCTTTTTAATTAGGGATAACTCATACTGAGCAATAGACGACATCATGTTAAAAAACAACTGGCCTTCAGGTGTGTTTTTATATTCTGTATCTACGAAAATAAGCTCTACATCATGTTTTTCAAGCTCGCGGCAAATAATGAGTTTGTCGGTCAGATCTCTTGTCAGCCTGTCGGGATGCGTCACAATTAACGATTTGATTTTACCTAGCTTAATGTCTTGCATCAAACGGTTAAGAGCAGGACGATCAATGTCCTCCCCTGTAAACCCTTCTTCTTGATAGACCTGTAGAGTATTTTCCTGAATTCCTAATTTACGTGCCTTATTAAAACAGATCTCCACTTGACCTTCCAAACTTGTACCCTCGGAAGCTTGCATTCCTGTAGATACTCTTGGATAAATAGCCGTTATGTAAGCATTCAATTGTCTACACCTCACTTTGTTTTGTGTTCATTATAAATCCTATGCTCATTACTGTATATAAATAAAGAAAAAACGATGCTGTTACACATCGTCTTCTCTTTTTGTTGATTGATTACTTATTTGTTCAAGTATAATTTCTAGGACATTCTGCAATGGTTTATCATTATTTATGTATTGGTCTGATACTGGATTAAAAACAGGGACAAAGGTGAATTCATTCTTCTTCATTGTTATACACCACCCGTCTTTAAGCTCACATGGATAGTGTATGAACGATGAGATTGTCCCTATGTCACGGCTACATCCTTGAATAATCCGATGTATAAATATCACATTCCTCTAAGCTATGTATTTTTGTCAAAGTGCTTACTATGTGTTGCTATATGTATAATTCAAGCGTTCTAATTTCAATTCTAACCCTTCCTAACTTGCTACCTACTCCAACTACTTCCTAACCGTACACACGCTTTAAAATGGATTCAAGCTCGTCTGAGCAGTAATAATTGTCTAGAAACGTCCTAACAACTTCATATGGATAATCTTCATCCATTATGGCTGTCATAATGAATCTTTTTGGCTCTATATGTATTCCATCTGTACTCAATTGACCTGCTACAATAGCATATTCGTTTATAAGGTCTTGCAGGGAAATTTGTTTACTCAAATATATATCCTCCAATTTTTTGCGCTGTAAAATGCCAATTTTATAAACTATCCGTTGAAAACTAACCAGAGGAATCCATACATTAAAGCGATTAGTCCTATAATACCGAACAAGCAAAAAAGTAAAAGCATGAGAACAAATTTTTTACCTTCCATAATAAACACCTCATTAAAGAATATAAAAGAAGTCAGCTACAATCCAATCAACTTTACACAAGAAAGGAATATGTAAAAGGATACTATAGAATGTTGTATCCAAACATGCTAGCCAATCAAGCACATCACCTCCTTTTAATGTATGATAATTATTTTTGTGTATAGCTACGTTTAAACTGTTTTACAAAATTACTACTGGTATATTCCGTACTCGCATTAGCGAATTCTAAGAATAAATCAGCGTTTTTTACGGCAAACTCCATTAGCATATCATGACGACATTCCAAATCATATTCTGCTTTCAAGTGTCCATCATGCTCCTCGTATCCCAATACGCTTTTAATAAATTCATTTGTTCCTTCAGTATGTGGCATTTTCTATCTCCCCTATTAATTTTTAAAATGCTTGTTTTACTGCATTTTTGCTTCTACGCCTTCGACAAATCCCATATATGTATCAAAGCTAATCAATCTCTCAGAGCTTGCATGCATTCGATCCTGTAGATACTCTTTAAAATCTTTGAATAGCCCATGTTCATGAATGAAATCCAGAACTACTTCATATGATTCTTCGTATCCCTCAACTACTTTTTCAAGTGATTCATTTTCCTTTTTAAGCGAAACAAATTCCTCTGGTGTCAGCGTGATAGCTTTATTCATTTAAAATTCTCCTTGTTTATGTATTGTTATATTTTATATAATTCTGGCTTACTTCATGTGAAGCCAATCCAACACTAGCTCAATCCACATCCCCCCTTTCAATAAACGCCTCTATGGTAAGTCTATGCGGCTATATGTAAAACGTAAAGGTGAGTCCCTAAATCAATTTTAACGCTCATAACCCTATATATTTATCTATGAATAAACAGGTGTTATCCTTCCTATACAAATACCCATCCCAAAACGAAGCATCTTAATTTCCTATAGATTATTAATGGACGCACTAAAGACAAGCCAAACGTCAATCCATTGACCAATACATTGCCTGTTCTGTTATCTCCCTGTCAACTAATCTGGCTCTGTGACTATAATCCCTAAAAATTTATGTACAACAAAGCAATGGAATCAAAATCAGCTTCCACATCTATTTTCTACTTCTGCAACGGTAACGATTAGAAAACTCCCCTTATCGGGTCGTGTTCCAACATTTGCTCCACAGCATACGCTATGTTGCTCATTTGTTTACTTTAAACCTTATCCCATCCAACGTTTCAGATAATCCATGTTCAAACTAAATAATGCGTACATAATTATGAAACTCAATTAACCCGATTTACACATTTCACCAATCTCATCATTGTAATTAAAAGTTTGATTGAAATATAGGCGAAAAAGGCATGTTTTTGACTATAACTCATAAAAATAAATGTGTAAAAAACATAGATAAACATTGAGTTTTTTACCAATCTCGCCATTTTTCTATATATTATATATAGAGGGATTGGATAGATTAGTATTCGATCAAGTTCAATAATCTAAATTAGTATATCCTCGTATGAGGAGAGACAAGGTATTGGAAATGTTTTCTCCAATATCCTTCCCTCGCATAAGTAGTTGAAAGATCACAACCTGATAATAGAGCGGTATTCAATTCGAATCTGTTTTGTGCTTATGTACGATCGAACTAGGCTTAAGTCCTTATTGATATATCTTGAAAAATGACTGCTTTTTATATTGAATTGCTTGGCTATATCTCTCTTTAGATACGTTCCCGGTGGCTGTTTAAGTAACCAATCTACAATTTTCTCTGTCATTGTATCTTCTTTTGATGATCCTGAAGCATCGTTTAATTCATGTCTGCTAACAAAATCATCTACAGTTAATGGGATTGGCCTAGCTATCTTGATATGTTTCAATTGCTTGGCTACTCCGTTAAAAACCTCTTCTTCGCTTGTCACTATGTATATTTCTGCTTTGGGCTTAGGATTACGCTGTACCCGCTTCACTGTCTGGTACATCTCTGCAATGATGGTAGCTTGCCTGATTTTCTCTAGGTCAAGATTTTTGAAGGATTTAGTTTTCCCCTTTTTAACAACACCTAATCCAATTCTCCAATCATGCTTATCCGCGTACTGACACAAATGTATGATATGAGACTCAAAACGTGGATTAGGCGTACCAAGCAAGTAACAGCAATCGAAGTCGCGCCATGTGTTCTTACCTATCAGATTCCCATACCAGTTAACCGATATAGTTTCGCCATTATATTCATCTCCAATAGCAATGTCAGTGAATCCAACTTGCCTGAGTTGACGAATAAAGCCACCTTCATCACCGTTATCAGATAACACGAACTCTTTCTGTAAAACAATCAAATACCGCTTCCCAAGCTTATAGTTACGTTTGATAAAATTCGATACCTTTTCAAAGTATTCATTCTGATTAGTTTCAGTGTTCAGCTTCTTATGAATGCTGGTTTTGCTGGTGTTGAATGTAATGTGCGTTATAGTTGAGCCTGAATGGTCTACAATCCTTGACTGCTTATCCAAAATAAATTTGATATTTCCATTTTTCACACTGTATAGATGGTCTATTTGTCCGTTAGCGTCCAATATTATGTTGTTGGCTAGACAAAACAGTCTGTGATTTCTGTTATATGTACTGAGTGAATGATAATTGTAATAGCATGTATTTTGATAGAATAATTGAAGTCTTTGAACAATGCCCATGAGATTATTATAGGTTGCTAAACCTTTGTTACGGATAATCTCAAATTTATTTTTATCTAAGGAATTAGACAACTCGTAGACCGACTCTAAGCTATCAATTCGGGGATGACACCTTATGATCCCTGTGCTTGAGAGCTTTTTCCCTTCACTTGTCTTCATTCGCTCACATTCATTAACCTGATCAAGCAAACCACTGACCGCATCATACAACAAGGGATGAAGAGTATGCGGTAAAATAGAAAATAGATTGTTATACTCCGACCTACTGAAACTGACAATATCGAAGTCAATACGTTCGTCTATGACTTGTGTGTGTCTGCCCTCTGTGAACCATTGTCTTAGTTCATTGTTTTCACACAGCATTTTATAGCGTGAATGTGTAATAATGAGAACATCCGAGTCACGTACAACCTCAAGATTCTGCCTATAGTAACTCCAATTGTCAGAGGTAATCCCAATAACATGCTGACCTTTGCCTGTAATTCGTACGCTACTGTCTCCAAATCCTTGGTATAACTTGTCTACATTTTCACCTATGTACTGAGCGGAATCTTCAACATCTTTAGCAAACCGCTTTACTAATAGAAACTTCCTATATGGCTTCCCATGATTTTGTCCTGTGAACTGGTAGGACTCTATGTAATCTCTCAAAATCTTATTTGTTTCCACAGACTTCCCTAATGAAGCCTCCAAATCAATAACTACAAACGTATTCGGATCAGTTTCCCCTTCTAATATCCTCCATTTCATATTTAAAATTTTATTTGTATACTTCTCACCGTAAACGTCATCAAATGTTGGAATAAAATGATTAGAATGTATTGGTTTAGCCCCTTACTGGCATTCTGTTGGCATACTCATGAAACTCATGATCGGTTTTATAATCTGCCATTGCCTGTTGTAAGCGTTCACTAGAGCAAAACAAATAAACATTCCTGTCACTCTTCAAATCATCACCAATCGCAACCAACATAAATCCCTTCAATTGAAGATAAAGAGATAGTTTGCGCGAATGAATGACAGTTGTCCCATTAGAAATATAGATCACTCCTGTCTTTTCGATATCCAGTTTTCAAAGATCGCACAACAAATAAACTTAACAATCCATTTCAAAAAGAAAAAATAAAGATAATATTAAGTTTGCCAATCCTAAAATAGTTTTATTTCATCTATCCGATCTAGTATGTATTCTATCTACTTGCTGTATTTTAAAATCTACTTTTTTAATTGTAACCGTGGTAAAGCAATATGTATTGTCAGCTACTACTCAACTTTCATTTTCTTTGGTTCTGTTTCACCTTCGCCTCACTTTGTTTCTCCTTTCAATTTATTGTTTCACTTCTATGTCACTATTACAGTATAGCATATACTCCCTTAATTACAAGTTTTTTATATACTCTATTGATATATTTTCGGTCAGGCATTTTTGTAGTCGCGAAAATATGCCTATATTAAAGAACGAGAATTCCAATTCACTTATTTGGCTACTCGTTTGATCCAGATTGACCGTTTTTTTTAATTTCTTCCTAATCTGGAATTGTCGTTCATTGTTCGAATGTTATCCCCTTCTTTTGGCATATTTTCTAAGGTCGTGATCCGAATTGCAACGTGGAGGAAGAGCAGAAACATACGAACAATTAATCTTCCCATGTAGATTTCGTAAAATAACTCAGTCAAATTAAACTTTTCATCTGAATATCAAGTTTGAGAGTCAACGATCTTCCAATACAGCCAGTATGATAATGACCTTTGCCTACAGTAAAAGGATTGCCAAACTTATCCGGGTCGAGCATTCGCCTTTTACTGTTTATTATGCAACAGAAAGCCGCCCACTATAGGTGTTTTTATAATGAACGTGAACTTGTCACCGAGTCACTTAACTACGTAATTGACCATTGTCCAATAATGCTATATTATTGGTTAAAAATGTAATATGGAGGAAGATGCATGTTCAACTCGGCAGTTTTGGAATCAGTAAGCGATATAAACCTTTTGACTGACATGTTGCGAGCAGAATTTTCACTAGAAGATTGGGATGCTATGGTACATATTGCGGACAAGCTTTATTTGTCGATTAGAACTTTGTATGATGAAAACCAACTTAGGCAAGCAAAAGGTCAACCAAAAATTGATACCAAAAAACTTAAACGAAGTGTCGCCTTCTATTTTGGATATGCAATGGTAGCAAAAGGTATCGCATTACAGAAGACGGGTGATTACACAGCAGCCAGAGATTGCATCGAAAAGTACACTGAATTGGGCTGGATATACGGATTGGACGAGGAAGGGCAAGCTGATGTGGCTCATTTCAGGATGCTTGCACGAGCAAATACATACGTCCTTGACTTGTTGGAAGGAAAGATGGATACGCTTCCTGAATATGTTCAATTTATACATCAAAGTGAAGAAGAAGAGTTGTTGCCGGGAATCATAACGATTTTGGAGGCAGCTATAAAATACGACTATAACGTTGATTGGGCATTAAAAGAATTTCAACCTACTCTGGATTCCTTAGACGGAAACTACGAAACAGATGCCAATATACGTTATTATATAGACCATCTCTATCTAATGGCTCTATATAACCTCAAAAATGCAAATTATTCTAATGCACTAAATATATCCCTCAAGGCTTTGGGAATGTCTGATAAACTCAAAGATGATACAGGGTATAAAAAACTCAATGCATTATTTGTATCTTTTAGTGTTCATGCAACTAAAGATCAACTGGAAGCATACAATGTATTGAACAATAAAATCTTGGGGAGGGTGCTCAAAGATGAAAAAGGCATTATGTATGATGGCAGTAGCTTTGTTTCTGCTCGGTAGCGTGAGCAACATAGGAGCGTTAATCGCCCCGAACAATCATGGAATGAATAGCTTCCAACTTGACAATCATGGAATGAATAGCTAGATTCGTACATTTTAAAATTGCACCGAAGAAAGGGTGTATCCAATTTGTATACACCCTTTAATCCAAATTATCACTACCTACCCTATAAAAACAACTGCTTCCTTACGCTGAAACGCGCTAGGCAATTTTTCTATGAGTGTTATTACTCGTTCAACGAGTTTATTTTTGTGATCCTCCTCTAAATTTCTTTCTGCCCAATTCTGAAGTTGTCGAAGCTCAGACAAAATATTTGGTAAGTCTTCCTCCTCAACATCAACTCCTGTTGAAAACAAATCTATCCATTGTAATCCTAAAGATTCGATAGCTGGTTGCCAACATTCATTAAAAAATGATTCTGACGCAACGGGAAGAAAAAAACTTTTTTCAAACTCATTTTGTGGTTCGAGTATCATAACGCTAACTGACATTTATTTTCCTCCTCCAAACTGGACACTAAATTTATAATCTGGAAACTCCTTTTTAAGCTGATTTAGGCTGTTCTCGGCAGCTTTTCTCAATTCAGGTGTATCACCATTTAATCTAAATACAAATTCCCGAATATCTTTAATACTATCGAGATGTGGGATATCAGATGAACTATTTTTTGTTGCTCTTGTAGTAAATGCATTATTTTCTAGTTCATTAATTCGATTTCGAGTCTTCTTTAATAATTGTTTATCCGTAAATTCTTGGGGCGTTTGAGCAGGTAAACCTGTCTTAGGATTTACTTTATCTAATCCTTTCGCAGATTTATCTTCATAGAATATTTTCTTTTTCAAATCAATTTCATCGAATTCTCCTATTGATTCACCTTTTTTATTGACAATCTCCACTTCTTTTGGATTTTTTATCGTAGAAGGCGATTGACTTGTCACTTCATGATGTACGGGGGAACTTGAAGGCTTTGAATTTTTACCTCCACCTTCTCCCTTCGCCATCTGCCACAATTCTGCTGAGCTTTTCCCTATTCCGCTTGCGCCTTTAACTGCGGTTGTACCTCCATGCGCTGCTAAAGCCGCTGAGCCTATCAATCCAGGTATTCCGATTATACTACCAACTCCAGTAGATGAAACAGCAACTGATAATCCTTCTCCACCTGTTCCAACGATTACCTCACCAGCACCCTGCAAGGTCGTAGCTACGTGGCCGAGAATTTCACCTACTTTAGCAGCCATAGGATGATCATAGTCACGGTCTTTGTCAGGCAGCATCCCCAAGGTTAAATCTTCCTGAATAGCTCCTTTTGCTCCCTGAGCAGTATCCCACAGAATTTCTCCTTGAAGCTTACTAGCTTCCATCTGAGCTTCGGCTTTTGTGATCTCAGCTTTACCGATCTGTTCAAAAATTTTATGTAGCCAACCTTCGCCGCTTGGTGCCGTTTTAACAGGCACACCATTCCCTGGCACATCCAGTACAACTTTTTCTCCATCTACCTGTGTGAAGTTTTTTGAAATAAAAATGAGTTCTTGTGCAACCGTAGAAAGTCGTTCAAGTGTCACGCCCATGGATTGTCTAGAGACCTGAAAATCTTGGAAAAACCTCTCTCGGGTAGCACCAGACCAACCATGTTGGACAAAATCAATTCTTTCATTCAGTAAATTCAACATACGTTCCATTTCGTGTTTACCATGCAAGAACTGGTCAGCCACTTCCATTAGCTTATCAGGTGGAACCAATATTCTCCCCAATTGATCACGTCCATTTTAATTTAGATGGAAATAATCTTATCAGAAGGAGATGTTTAGGGATATCCATCCACTATCCTGTTATTTCCTTTTTATATTATGTGACCAATGGACTGAAATAAACAGGTTACTATGTCAAAAGTATTATACCCCTTGTTATAATTTACATGGATCAACGTAGCACTATTAGCCTTAAACTTCGTCCATCAACCATATCCTGCTATACTCAATCCATAAGAATATGCCCTTAACCAGCTCGTCTCAACTTTCTGGTATGTATAAAGGCATTCATGTCTGAACATATTTAATGTTCAGACAATTAATTCTTCGAATTTTTCACTTTAGTGATATTTATGGCAATAACACTAATTAGAACGATGCCATAATAAGAGTGCTATCTAAGTTGCTTCAATTCCTCACATTTTCATTCCCTAATCAATCCCTGACATACAAAAAAGGCTAGACAGAATAACCATCTAACCTTCACTTAATTTTTTATGGTTTAATGAACATGAACATTCCTTACTATTTATACAAACATACTAACTTCCAATATGCCATCCAAACACTTGGATACCACCTTTAGAAACTGCCTGTGACATACCAAAATCTTGAATGCTCATTGTTTGTGTGCTTGCTATTAATACCAATAAGAAAGTAGTCGCGATCAACCCTTTAATTATGCGTTTCATATACATTACCCCATTTCCACTAAATTACGATACTCCACTTTTGCTTCATTTGTGACATATTGCCGATAACGTTCAAACATTCTCACGCAACGAAGTATAGAGTGCTCATTATTTATTATAGTGGATATTCTCATACAGTCTAATAAGTAGACAATTCCCTTTTCGTACTGACCATTGGTCAAATAATAGTCAGCCAATTCACTCAAAAAGCCAACAAGTTGATTATTAATATTCTGCTTGTCATTTGTTTGCCTTCCTTCTTGATCATGTATGTTGGATATTTCCCACTCAAATTGACTCAAAATACTGTCTACATTTAATTTATAACGATTGGCTACTATCATTATATTCCACAGACCCGGTAGTAATTCCTCTCTATTTGTTGAGATAAGATCAATATATAAGGGGAGCACTTCTATATCTCCAGCCATGAGTTTAGTTAAACATATATTAGCCTCGCCCCATTCTTGAAACAGGCTTTTCCAGCGTAATGTTTCTTCATCGGTCTCTTTCACCCAATCCAAATCACAAGACTCATACGCAATTTGTAACGCCAACTCATATTTTCCTTGTTCATAATAAACGCCGCCAATAAGTGATCTACTGAATGCTATATAAAAAAATAACGGTCGCAGAGTCTTGCGCTCTCCCCTTTGCTGAGACAAGGAGTAGTGAGCTTCCGCTAAAACCCTTAAATCCTTAGCAACTTCCTTAGCGCGATCCCATTTACGCAATGATCGGTACACATTAGCCAAATCTATAAGTGCATCTAATTGATCTATAGCGTCGAGACGTTTGACAAATGATTCAAATTGGAGTGCTGCTTGTAAATTTCTTTCCTGATCGTCTCCAATCCGAATTTTGAATATACGATATTGACAGATAGCTAGGCGTTCAGAATGTTGGTACTTTTCTGCTTCAGCTACCCCCTCATAGAGTATCAATGCCGCTTCTAGTCGTCCCTGCGCCAACAATCCTTCTGCAATTTCAAATAGCTTGGGCGAATACAGTAAATTATCCATGATGGCTCCCACCACTCGACGGATCACACCGAGCTTGTCCAACTCCGCACAGCGATATAAAAATGGCTCAATTCGCCTCATATTCGGAGGATGGTCGATGATGTAGTTTTCTACGAACAAGTCGTAAAAGTGACCCTCTGGTAAGCCCATAGCTTCAGTAATTCGATCAAGCTGATTAATAGACATAGATTTGTTACCTGTTACAATGCTACTTATTATTCCCCTATTCATCCCTGTAATTTGTCCAAATTGCGATAATGTTAAGCCTTCTTGTTGTAGAAATTGTTCCAATTCTGCTCTAATCGTGGGTGTAATTTTCATCGATAAACCACCCTTTCAACGTAGACTAACAATACGATGCATAGTTAAAATTATTATGTAGTTGTGAAACAAGTAGTAAAATACCCTAACGATTTTGATTGTACCATCTTTTGGTACAAAATCATATACTTTTCATATATGTAGTTAAGATACCTTTTAGGATAGTTTGCGATGATTTTATGATTAAGGGTATCGTCTTTATGCATATGTATAATTTATTTAGAAAATCATAATACAACTCATCCAATACAAAGTTATCAGATTAATAGTTACATTCGTATTCCCTTGTAATTTATCGGTATATTCGGTTTAGAATTGATATGTGAAGCAGACCAACAACGTCCACAATTTGCGTATGGTATTGAGTCAAAAAATAAGCTGACTCGCGGAGTGGAAGTGCTATGCCCATATTTGTAGAAGTTAAGTGATCAATTGATTTTTACCACCCCCCGTTCCGGAAAATTTTCCGTATCGGTATCAATGGATTCAGGTAGTGATAACATTTCAAACAATTTACCTACATCTAAGCGGTACAATGTCGTACCAAACTGTTCATATGCTTGAATAGCTGAATCATTCGCTTATAAAATAACTTCAGTGTGTAGAAGGAAGTGCTACTGCAATATTTGGAAATTAAACAGGCGTTTTAGGTGTAAACTATCCCCCTCATTCAAATTAGCGCCAATATATGATTATTAAATCACAAAAAAGCCTAGACATAAATCATCTAAGCCGTGAGTGTGTACGTAGTGTACACATGATTATTATTTTATCCTACTAGTTTCTGTTGCTCATATTCCCTTACCCTACGATAAAATTTGTTAGGCTTCATTTCTACACGCTTCATTGCTTCAACTGCTGTTATGCTGCCTTCCTTCCATTCCTCATATACCGCAATGAAGTCATCACTTATTGCCTGTTTAGGCCGACCAAATACCACACCATTATTTTTTGCTGCTGCTATACCTTCAGATTGTCTACCGTTTATCTTCTCACGTTCACGTTCTGCCATGTAGCTGAGTAATTCAAGCACGATGCTGGATATAACTTTCTCCAAGCCATTATGATATTGTCTGGTATCAAGGATAGGCATATCAAGAATAACAATGTGTGCGCCTATCTCGTGCGTAATATCTTGCCATTCACGTTTGATTTCTTCTGCATTCCGTCCAAGTCTGTCTAGTTCCTTGATGAACAGAATGTCGCCTTTTCTAAGCACACTCTTCAATGCTTGATATTGTGGTCTATCAAAATTCTTGCCGCTTTTCTTATCAATAAAGTAATCTCGTTCCATGATACCTAAATCATGCATTGCTTCCAATTGTCTAGCTTCGTTCTGATCTTTCGTCGATACTCTTATGTAACCATAGTGTCTAATCTCACTCATATGGATCATCCTTTGCTATATCATTGATTATATTATAACAAAACTATGTCAAAACGTATGTGTAAATACATGAAATACTTCAAAATTGTTTATATACTATTTGACACGCTTCATAACTATTTTTGACATACGTCAGACAACTATTGCAAAAGGTATACTTTATGACATAGTGTTGAAAAGACCTTGGCTAAATTGAGCATAATAAAAAGGGCAACCGAAGTCGCCCTAGATATTCCAATTATACAATTTAACTTTTAAATCCTTTAGTACACAAATCTATTTACTGTCTTCTTCCTTGATGTAAGTAGCATCATATTGAATGATCGCTTTTGTTTTATCCGTAGTCTTTGAACCATCGTAGACTACTTCATCTTGACTGAAATCCCCTACAGTCTGGATTGATTTAGTATCTTTTACAAACAATCCATCCTTAGTTGATATCTTATCCGGATGATTAAATCCTTCTAATACGTTATCAGGAATTATTGCTTTTGTAACACTATCTGACTCTCCAGAAGTATCGCTGCTAGCAAAAACACTATTAGTAATTACCACAGCGAACGCAATAGCACTAAAAGCGAGAAAAGCCACGCCCCAAGTTCTTGTTTTTACTCTCACAGTAACCCCTTCTCTTCTAATCGATTTATATATCCATATATTGAAATCATATACAATCGACTACTTACAGTCAAATAGTCTGGAGTCGAGATTTCTGTATTTTCGATCTCATGACTAGAAAAATTTCGTAAGTGAATAGCGATAGGGTTGAGGTTAACACTTTATCAACCATATGAGGGAGGATAAGCCGCATCGACGCCCTTATCGAAGCTCAATCGTGAAACTTGGTCTTATGTTCAAAAACTCCTTATTCCATATGGCTTTTTGAGCCATTCTGGTTCAAAATTGTGCCTGAATATATTTACATCGTTCCATATCGAAAAAACAGTGAAAATGCAGACAAATAAAGGGAATTTATAAAGAATTGCTTTGCAACGTGGTTTCAATCGTACGTATCGGAGAAAAATATCCAAAAAAGATTGATGCATCAAGGGATTTTTGAGCTTTTATAAATTAAATTGTGAAAAACTAAAATTTGAAAAATCCTTTAAATATCTATGTTTTTAAAAACAGCAAACACGTATCGTAATCGTAACAGGAATAGCGGAGTGGAAGTGTTATTTTCATGTTTTTTCACTCTATCAAGCTGGTTCTATATAATAGAAGAAACTCAACTTTACCTCAAACAACTCACGCACAGTCATCTCCTCCACCGTCTTCTGTTCACCAGTCGAAGGGACAGTATGCTACTGATTAATAAAATCTAGACGATCAATAGATTCGGGTAGAGACAGCATTTCGAATACTTTGCTGTTTGCCAAAAGCGACGACGTCGTCGCATTTCCAAACTGCTCAAAAGCTTTTATCATTCTTTGTGCTGTTCTGGGAGTAAAATCAACTGTCTTTAACCACTTTTCCCACTCACCATGCACCAAATCATTCTCTTTCACATGCTTCAATCGTCGCCCAATCTCAAACACTGATTGACCAGCTATTTGTTTGTAGCTTATAGAAGATGAAAACAGCGCTGGATGGTATGTAAAATGGGAAGCAGTGAGATAAAACTCCTTGCTTCCCATTATGCTTAATTTGCGTATATTAATTTGGAAATAAATGTTCTTTCAACCACTGCCTATAAAACTGCAGTTGCTCTTTTGTGTGAAAATAATGTTTTCCATGCTCCATCACTTTTAGATGGCAATGAAATCGGCTTGCAAAAGTAGATATCACATCATATTCACATAAATCATCTTCAGAACCATAAAGAATTGCAGTTGGCTTATTCCATGTATTAACCGGATGTGATTTAACATAGCAGTAATAATCCCAATAAAGTGTTTGTCCAATGGGTGTAGATATTTCTCTTTCAACTTTTAATCTATCCTCACTTACACTGAACCATGTCATCATATTTTTGATTATTCTCTCCATATCTAGCACTGGAGAAAGAAACAGGCATTGTTTAAGTGGGAAATTATTATAAGCAAGCAAACTAAAATACGCACCCATGCTACAAGCGAAGATACTGATGTCATCCCATTGCTTTTGTGTGTAACGCATGATTATGTCAAGATCATGAACACAATTTTGAACTTTACAGGCGTACGCTTCTTCTTTGCGGTCACCATGTTCAGGCAAATCAAAACTAATGACTTGATACCCTTGTACCGTTGCTTCTTCGGCAAATATAACGATCGCATCATCTGCCTTGTTTGACATATTACCGTGGATAGCTATAAATATCTTATCTGATTTACCACCCCACAAAATTGCCGGGATACCCTCTATTTTCAATTCTTGTTTTATCATTACTTTATCCTCGCTTAAAACAGCCAGTTGTATGTTGTCTTCCTGTTCAAAATGTTCTTTGCGATTCCACTGCTCCAAATTTATTTTGTTAGAATTCATGATTATCCTCCTAAAAGTAGTAGTATGGGTTTTTAACTTTTAGGAGCTGTCTTGTCTGTCAGTACCATACTTTCACCCGATTCCGATTTTTTTAATTGAGTGCTATACCATATGATGTGAGTATCTTACCTGTAACTGTTAATATGAATAGTTGAAGCTGGAACTCAGGCTTTCTATATTATGTCATAACCCTTGATATCCGTAGGTTTAATGCTATGTTAAATCCTCATCGCCTCTCAACAAAATACCTGTTGGTCATATACCAAGCTTTACCCTTCTCTGTATCAACCATACCCTTCTTGCTATCCAAGAATACAATATCACTACACTCCTTACATCCCCATTTATTCCTTTTATACACTGACTCTTCTATATAGGAAGCACCACATTTACATTCTACCTGAATCAATGTCTTGTGCTGACTGTATGCATCTGCTAACTGTTCACTGGCTTTACTTGCTACTGTAAATTGCTGTATCACTGCTATATGTTCTCTTTGCTCTGAGTATTCATTATGTACCTTAAAATCTGCTACCAACTCAGGGTTTAAACCAAAATATTGTTTACCCACTGTAGTCACATACTTACTTCCTACACGATATGATTCTATCCAGTCCTGTATTTGTTTAGTGGATAGATTAATAGTTCCTTTAATACCGCTGTTTAACGTGTAGGTCATTGTGTGATGCTGGTTTAGATTCATTTATCATTCGTCACTTCCAATCGTGGGAAATATGTAACATAGCATAAAATCATTATAACTAACAATTTAAGACTTGAGCATTTGCAACATACTCTCTGGCTTTATATTAGCCTGTGTCAGAATTGCTTGTGATGTCTGAAGCATAATCTGATTTTTAGCCAACTGGGTCATTTGTTTAGCAATGTCGGCATCACGAATGCGAGATTCCGCAGAAGTAAGATTCTCCGTATAGTTGTTGATATTGTTAATTGCATGCTCCAAGCGATTTTGGTAAGCTCCCAATTTAGAACGTTCTGATAATACTCTATTAGTAGCATTATCAATATCTTCTACAGTAATTGAAGGGATCACTTTGTAGTTATCGAATGAACCTTCTGAAAAGGCTGTAAACACTCCTGTATATCCTTCAACCATACTTGAGTTAACAGAGTAGCCGTTTATGTCACCTATCCCTTCAACCGAGAAGGTATAATAGTCTCCAACAACTGAAGCGGAAAGCTTATAAGTCTTTCCCACATTCGCTGCTTCTACTCCTATCATCCCAATGTTTCTATAGATTCCATTTACTCTTTCTCCTAAATAAATTGCTCCTTTTTGTGTATACCAGCCAAAGACTTCATTATCATAACTTTCACCTTTAATGATAATCCCTACATTTCCTTCTGGATCAGCAGAATTGAATTCCGCATCCACAGTTATTGTCATTTCATTATCCTTAATCACTTGAGACAATATTGTTTTGTCTCCTATACCTAATGTTTCTTGCCTAAGTTCTCCATTCTTCACACTCCACTGCCCAGCATCGGAAAACCACTGTGAGAATTTATTATGATCGTCAAAGTTTTCTTTATAGTATAAGCCGAGATCCATGTTATTTATTGTAATTGGAATATTACCATCAGCGTAAACATTCCTAGAGAACGAGCCATCAAACAAATTAATCCCATTGAACTCGGTATTGCTAGTTATACCATCAATATGATCAAGCAATTCAACCATCTCATTAAGGATATTCTCTTTATCACTATTTTGTAGTATCCCATTTTCCTTCTGAATAATTAGTTCCCTGATTCTGTGTAAAGAATCATTAACACTTGCCAAGGCTCCATCTGCTGTTTGTAGGAGAGAGATACCATCTTGAGCATTACGCGCAGACTGATTTAATCCACGAATCTGCGCTCTCATGCTCTCTGATATTGCTAAACCAGCCGCATCGTCAGACGCACGGTTAATACGTAGTCCTGATGATAACTTCTCCATCGTTTTATTGACAAAACCTGTACGCTTTTTTAAGTTGTTACTTGCAACTGTTGCCACAATGTTCGTATTGATAATCATATGTTCTCCCGTAATTCTCTGTCTTCATAAGATTTTTAAGTACATTATATTCTTTCAGTAAAATCATCGTTTTACTACGGGAGTATCCAGTATCTAGTTACCTGAAGCGATAAGCTTTTCAGCCTTGCGATCCTTTTTAATCACTTTACTGTTATTCCTATAGTCATCCCATGAATCCAAACTCAAGTAAGGCTCTGCTTCAATGATATCTTTTACCTTGCTGTGCTGTTGTTCTTTGAATAGCTCAATCATTTTAATTAAATCGTTGCGATCCAACAGCTTTACTCCATTATAACTGGCTAACTGTTCACACGAAGTTGTGTATTTGCTTGAAGTAATGACAATAGATTTCTTAGCTCTGTAAAATCGCATAGAACTATAAACTTCCTGAACTGCGCTCAAACCAACAGGATTGCTTATTGCATACCGTTTAGCCTGAATGACATTACGGTAGCCCTCTCTGTCCGTAAATACCAAATCTGTTCCAAAATCTCTACTGTCTTGTGTTTTATACGCATCACCATAGCCTAAACACTGGAACAGCCTGAACAGATACATTTCAAAGTCCTTGCCATCCTCCATACGGTCTATTTCGTTAATGCCAATTTTATAAGGGTCAATATTCTGCGTTACTTTATACGGTTCCTGAACTCTAGGCTTCTTAAATAAGCGTAGCAACACCAAAGCAATCAATACAACAACGACACACACTATCACAAATATAGACAACAATGTTCCTCCTTAGCTACTTTGGCTCTTTTTCACACTATCTTATAATACAACAGATAGGGATAATTTCCCATATATTTTGGATAAGTATAGTAGTTTAGCAACAAAAGAAACGCCTATTACTAGGCGCTTAGTATCATATTCAAAGGGTAACAATTTAGCATCCCCCAACCTATATGCACATTTCTTCTTGTTTCAGCTTCCTTTTTTCATACGCCTACCTGTTTGCTTGAACCAGCACTTTTAGACTGATCAATTGACCATCCCAAGTCTGTAGAAAAAGTTTCCCCTTGATTAGTCGTCCACATTTATACATTGGTTATCACTCCTTTATTTGATTTGATGATAGTTATATGAAAGTTCATAAGTTTGATACTACGACTTAATAAGTCAATTCATTGTAGTGTTGTCTTGCCTGTTCAATACTTATTTCATCGAATACACGATACATTGCTCTTGTGAAACTTTTTATCTGTACAGGTTCATAATCTAACCGTTCCATAGTATCAATCCAACTCGTTACGATACGATGTTGCGATGAAATGGTACTTTTACATTGATTGAAGTTCTTCAATTTCCTTCTGTTTCTTTTCAATCTCCAAGTCAACTAATGCATGTTTAACAGCAAGCTTAAATGATTCAGCAATACTACTATCAAGCAAATTAAGTTCAGGGCAGTTTACAGGCTTGTTCTTGTCTATTACATCGACGAGTGGATCAAACCTTTTTCCTTCGTATCTGCTGGCAACTTGGAACATGTAGACAAGTAACATAGCTGCACCATTATGTTCTTTTATGAATTTTTCATATAATGATTGATGCAAATCAATATCCATAACGACACCTCATAAATGTTATTAATAATTTGTTATATGATTTAACAGGACAGATAATGACCTATGATGAGTGAAGTATGTAGTTTGACCTGTCCTGCTATGTATTGTTGAATTAGATAGATAATGCCACTTTCAACGAGGTTGAATACTTGCAGCATTTAATATAAGCGTCATAGATACGTTCTGGATCGTCAGTTTTAAATCGATTTACTTTCCAAACTGGCATTTCCTCCTGAAATAACTTTTCCAATGCTGCTTTCTTGTTACGGTAGTAGTCATATACAAAGTCAGCTTTGAATGTGTAACCGTTTCTGTCAATATCCTCTTTCCGTATGATTGTTAATAATGACAATTCAGTCATTGTGGGCAACTTACGTTGAAGAAATTCATTCATGCGCTCAACTGTTTTAAGCATAAATTTCATTTTGGTAACTAGGATCTCTGCTTTAGGTGAAACTTCAAGAAACCAGCAAAGCTTTTCAATTGTCAGGTCAGTGTGATATGGAGTTTGAGTAGTGGTCAAATTGACTATCCCTTTGTTGTTCAATGTGATTGTCATTATGTATCTTCTCCTTTTGGAAAATAGTTGTGTCACGTGACACCCTAGAAACCTGAAACAATTCCTCTCGATTCATCCTCAGCACGTTCAATAGCTTGTATAAACGGCGTTAAAGGTTTCTCTTGTTTGTACTGAATAGCCTTCTCACATGTGCCTCCAGCAGCTTCCCATTCCCAATAAGCGATGATATCAATAGGCTGCAAAAAATACACGGACAAGGCTTCCACAGGATTGACAGCGTACAATTGCATAAACTGTTCATCTGTAACTTGATCACGCTGAAGGTATTCATCTTTCATTTGATGAAGTAAAACAAAAGTGGCTTCTCCATTGACGTTTACGATTCGATTTACATACTCATTACGGCGCTCAACTGTGTTCAAGATGATTTGCATGTCATTGCGAATGCCAATTGCTTCGGGGGAAATATTGAGCATATTGATTAGGTCATTTGTGGACAAGTTAGGATTGTACGGTGCTGGTTCGATAATACGAGTCCAATTGTCGTCATTACCATGCTCAAACACTTGGATAGCGTCCGACACGTTGAGGCCAATAGTTTGCCACTTGCGATTTAGAGCGTCGGTTACGTGGTAATAGTGCAGTTCTTTTTCGCTGGCTTCCTCTTCTGGTTCCCAAACTGGCTTCATTCGTATAATGTCGATGATGGCTTGCTTGTTTGCTTTTTTCGTCACTGGGTATCTTCCTCCTTGAGAAATTGATAAAATGGTGATGAAAGTGCCAAAGAAAGTACTATAAAACCTAATATAATATACGCATAAACGTTTACTGGTACAACTAAATAATACACGCTTATGCGTTTAAAATAAATCTTTTTCTGGAGGATTATAATTTTATGAAGCTAAAATTAAAACTGAGGGAAGTTATGAAGGAAAAGGGGGTCACTCAGATGGAATTATCGAAAAAGGCAAATGTACGACAAGCAGCAATATCCGAATTGTGTAGGAATGAACGTGAAGAAGTTAATTTAGCGATGTTGACAAGAATTGCTGACGCATTAAACATTAAAGATGTATCTGTATTGATGCAGTTCGAGGAAACAGAAGAATAACCTACAGAATACTAAAATCATCACCTACATAGACACAGCAAAGAGCCTAGAAATTTATCTAGGCTTATTTGGGTATAACTTACAAAACACTATATTGTTGAGTATACCCAACATTTCAATAAGCGAAGTTTAAACCATTGATAGTAAAACCAAAATATAAAGAATTGCCTATTTGCCTTGCTCTAAAATTCACAAAAAATGACTTATGATGATTGGAAGAATAAAAATTACGCCACAAATAAAAAATATCAAAGTCCATTTTAGTCTAATTTTACCATCTTTACCCACAGGATCGGCATCTCGTTCATTATAGTAGTTTGCCCGTATTCTATCCCCACTTACACCTATCCCACTTATGATAATTGCAAGAACTATAAAAACAACACCTATAATAAATAATATATTAGTAATTTCTAGGCCCTCCTAACTATTCATTTTCAACAAAAAAACAAACAAGGAAAACATAAAATAATTTATCTATATGTGCAATCGTAACTAATCATACACACATTTGCAACTTTTAGTTACAGCACATATTGAACTAGAAAATTCAAAATATCAAATCAATTTTCATTAAGTATTTATACAAAATTTTGCTTTCCGAAACTTTTTCAATACTAATTATTTACTATTCCATAATATTCATGTAAAGTATATAGAAATAATAGGGATTAATCTTCAAAGAATAGTTCCTTCTTACTTTTTTATGTAATTTTTTTGTTGACTTCCCAGATTACTAATATATAATAAAAGACGAATTAACAAAAAAATCATAATTAGGAAAGGGTTGGTTTTAATGGTTGGTTTTAAAAAGGTTATAGCTTTATCTACTACTGCCTCTATTGCACTAACTTTATTCAGTTTACCTGCATTTGCGGACAATAGTCCCACTGTCCAAGAAACTCAGATTAATTCTTCTACACAAAATAATGTTTCAAATATTTTTAACAAGCAAGATTTAGTGGTAACCCATGAAGCTCAAGAGATTACTGATTTAAAAGAATTAGAAAGAAGAGCTAAAGAAGGAATTAGCGACCTAAGTACGAATGAAATCTCTTCTGCGCCAAATATCCAGCTAAATTTAGGGACTGATGAAAATACCAAAGTCATCAGAACAGCCCAAATTTTACAAACTGCTAAAAATGAAGATGGAGTTATACTTAACAAAGTTGCAATAACTTCAATTAGTTATGATGAATCAAAATACTCATCAGGGTACGACTCAACAGTGGGGAATAAAGCCTACGCTACAATTTATGTTGATGATTGGTACGATCCAAGAGGGGTGAAATATTGGGATCTCCAACATGTTTCAGGTGGATGGGAATTGGATACTGGTGTATCAATTCCAAGCGGTACTATAACAGCAGGACAAGCTGGGGCTACTTATGGAGGTATTGGATTTAGTCAAAATAAAACTTGGAACGTTTCTGGCACTACTTTTAGTTACGATGTTCCCGCATCTTGGGAACCAGTAACTTCTATCGGTGGTGGAGGATTCCTTAGTACTGTAGTTGGCGTAACAACAAAAGTCAATTATAAGAGAGGGACATCCACATGGAGTCATACCTTAACCAATAATTTCACTTCATAACATATAGATATAATTAAAACTCATCCATGTTCAATAAAGAGGCTCTCCTAAATTTTTCTTCAATTCGGGGCAGCCTCTTTATTATTCAAGCTATTTCAAAAGCTTAATTAACCGACTATTTCCAATTTTCCGTATTGATATTTATCCTGTCTACTGGTTTCCTTTTACCAATTCCAGTTTTGATCTGCAACAATTGATTTCCCCTACATTAAGCTTCGCACAATTTTGCTTATCGGTATTCAAATAAGAATGAGACTGTAACTGCTCGACGCCGAGCTATTTGTATATAAAAAATCCAGTCACCGTCAATATGAGGGCAACTGGATGGTAAAATTGGTGTTTTATTTAGAGGGATGGATAATCCACATACCTCTGAGACGCTCACACGTTCGTTTTAAGCCTGTTATTTCGGATTCGGGATAACTGGAGTGATTTGTAAATAACACAAATTAAAAACCATCCTTATTGGATGACTTAGAGTGATTACTGACTAAACACAGGCATTAAGTTATTTGCTAATGAGCTTAATCAATTTATAGACACATTAGCAAACATATTTGATCCTTCTGCTAAATGTTCGAAGAATAAAACAATACCTGCGAACATAATAACAGCTATAACTATTTGTGGTGTACTCTGCCTTATTTCACGTATAAGTTGTCCCCTTTGATTTGATACCTATATTTTACATTCTGGATGTATGACGGTCAAATCTGATGCTGTCCTATTAAATCATAATAAACTTGTCCTCTTTTGGCACAAGCTTTCTTGGTTTATTGGAGCCTTTAGGAAACTCTTCAATTTCAAAAATCCCCCGGAAATAAAGAGCTAACTGCTCATTATTTTTACTTTGTTTTATATTCACATCTTCAAAAAATTCGATAACACCGGCGAAGATTTGGAGGATCTTATATCCATCGGCACCATCGGACTGATCAAGGCCATTGAAAGCTTTCAGACCGGGAAAGGTACAAAGCTCGCTACATTTGCAGCCCGTTGTATAGAAAATGAAATTTTGATGCATCTCCGTTCATTGAAAAAAACACGCAAAGACGTATCTCTCCACGATCCTATAGGGACCGACAAGGAAGGCAACGAGATTACTTTGATTGATATCCTCGGCACCGAGGCGGATGATATTGTTGATAAGGTACAGCTCAAAATCGAGAAGAGTAAAATCTATCGCAACCTGGATATTTTAGATGAGCGTGAAAAAGAAGTGGTGATTGGCCGATTCGGCCTGGAAGCCGGAGGAGAGGAACGAACACAGCGGGAGATTGCACGAGAACTGGGGATTTCGCGTTCGTATGTGTCACGAATTGAAAAGCGCGCGCTGATGAAGTTGTACCATGAATTTTACAAGCAGAAGGGGTAATGACTAAGGAAATACGTAGAACCCCGCACTGTATGGAGGCCCTAATCAGGGCCTTTTTTCATTATTTGTATTTCAGACAGAGTTCTTTTTAGATACGTAGAGATCTCTTCGACACAAATAAACTCACTCCATATAGTCAAAGGTAAACGTGTTTTTTCCTCTATTCTTCAGTAGAGTATTAACTTTTTTCTAAATATGACAATGGGAGTGGAGAATAGACAATTGTATCTCCATCTTCATTTCGTTTTAAAACAATAGCAAACTCAGCCCCATTACTCTCATCCCCTCTTGGCAACGGGAATATCATAGCCGGACAACGCAACTCATAATTATGAGGAAATACTTTTCGAAAGTTCTCTAAAGCATAATTCAGAATCGCATCTATTTTGTCGGTAAGCACATTAAATCCGCCTATTACAAAATCATTGTATTCTTGAGAAGAGGTATACTTCTCAAATAATTTTCTTTTATATTCCTCCACAGTACTAAAACAAACTTCCCAATCCAAAGGGAATAAGCCATCTCCCAAATAATAAGTATACATTTCCATATTCGATATATTCCTTTCTCGCACCTGAAATAGTTATTCATATTCTTAACATGGAACTCCCAGCCCGCAAATGAAGTTTCTATTATGATGCTTGACCACTTAAACACTAGTATGAATTTCATGATAAGAAATACATTCATTGAGAGTTTCATATAATAGTATAAAACATTTTCGACAAACGGAGATTCCAAAAATACTTCCCCTAAAAATGTTTTAGTTGATAATAATCTCCATTGGGAAAGCAGCTTAAACAACAAAGGCGGAGAAATCATTCTATATAAGAAAACACATAACAATGTTGTCATGCGTCTTCATAGTAATGTATTTTCTTGAGATAAAAGTCTTAGATATTATGGAACAGAGGTTTGGATTGTCAACAGAAAACTGGACAACTATTATGAGGGGATCTTTCTGGCCTCTACTGGCGTGAGGTATCCCGGTGTGCCATGGATGCGCTGGTGGTTGAACCAGTTCACATCTGCTTCCCTTACGAGTGTCGTAGACCTCGCCAGCCTTATACTCTTCTTTACCCACTCCTGAAGCTGGATCTTGCTCCAAATTCCCAATCGGGCTGAAACGGTGGTGTAGCTATCTTCCCCCTCCAAGTTTACTCCATCCTCATGATACATATGGACTTTTTTGAGTGTCTACTTGAAGGGGATAATACCAAAGCATAATTTCGCTTAGAACCTTTTTATGTTTTCCTTTTATCCATCCAGATCAATTAATTTCGTGCAATCGATGTGTTTGCCTTGACTCGATAAGATCCTCTGTATTACCTAAAAATTGCTTATAATGGTCTTTTTGAATATGGATGTTTATAGACTCCTCATCTTTCCAGATTTCATAAAACACAAAAACTGCATTATTTTCTATAGATTGATGAAGGATGTACTTTATGCATCTTTCATCAATCCGGAAGATGAAACAAATTTTACCAACTATTGATGCAGTAGCTGTTCTTTCACCGGTTTTGCTTGAAGAATAGCTGCAATCGATATAGCGCTCATTTTCTATGATCTCCCTTCTTTCGTTGATTGACTATAATGATTTTCTTAAAATGGTCTCCACATCTTTTTTATTTAAAGGGACATAACTTCCAATGGTTTCGGTGACCATTGTTCTTTCAACCATTAAATCGATTTCTGTACCGTCGATTCCATAATCGGAAAGTTTCTCAGGTGCTCCGAGCGAACTCCAGAACTCACGTAATTTTCGAATCGTCTCTGCCGCCACGTCAGAATTTTTTTTGTTTTCAGCTTCAATTCCAAACACGCGAACCCCTAATTGAGCCACTTTTTCCGGTTTTTTGGAAGCGACAAACTCCATCCAAACAGGGAACAAGATTGCTAATCCGCCGCCATGAGGAATGTCATGAACGGCTGATACCGCATGCTCGATCGTATGGGTCGCCCAATCCGTATGAACACCCATGGATAGAATGCCATTTAAAGCAAATGTTCCGTTGAGCATGATGACCTCACGGTAATCATAATTATAGAGATCATTTATCAAATTGGGGGCAACTTCCATTGTCGTCTGTAGGATGGATTCACCGACCCGTTCTTGCAACGGGGCATTGGATGAAGCATGAAAGTATTGTTCAAAAACATGGGACATTATGTCTACCATGCCGTAAACCGTTTGGTTTTTGGGCACTGAAAAAGTGTTTTCCGGATCCAGGACACTGAATTTAGGGAAAATATGATCGGAGACAAAAAAACGTTTATCCTTCTCTTCCCAGTTGGTAATGACCGAACCGCTGTTCGCTTCTGATCCTGTCGCAGAGATGGTCAACACGGTGCCGATAGGAACGGCTCTCGTTGCTGTTGCTTTATTCGTTACAATATCCCACACATCACCATCGTAGTAGACGCCTGCAGCGATGGCTTTTGCACAATCAATTACGCTTCCTCCACCCACAGCTAGGATAAAATTCAAATTATTTTCTTTTATAAGGTTGATTCCCTTATTCACCGTTGTTAACCGCGGATTGGGTTCCACTCCGCTCAGTTCCTCCACATAGACATCTGTAATTTCAGACAGGGCTTTAATAACTTGATCGTACAACCCATTCTTTTTAATACTTCCTCCCCCGTATAGAAGCAAAACACGCCGTCCATAGGTTGGAATTTCATTTTTGATTTCTTCTACTTGCCCACGTCCAAAAAGGATTTTGGTAGGATTGTTAAATTGAAAGGGATTCATTGTACTCCTCCTTTTTATATTGCCAAAGCAGTCTTGTAAGCAAGGTTGATACCATCCAAAGCCTTACCTACAACTGAAGCATCACCAAGAACTTTAACGCTGTACTTATCTACAAGTTCTACAGCCAATGAGTTATTGGATCTTGATCCTATTGCCAGAACTACCAAGGAAGCAAGCAGCGATTGGGCTCCCTCTTCCGTTTCAATGATTACACTGGTATTTGTTATTTCCAGTACCTTCGAATTTACATAAGCGGTTACTTCATTAGCTTTTAAGGACTTCATTAAGAACTCTTTGGACGCAGGCTCCATATCGGCTGCAATTTCCGGACGCATCTCAACAATTGAGGTCTTTCTATGAACGGCAATATGTTCTGCAGTTTCTGCCCCTACTAACCCGCCACCAATGACGACCACATCTTCTACCAGATCAACTTTACCCATTAATACATCATTTGCGGTATATACATGAGATTTGTCTGCGCCTGGTATTCCAGGAATGATTGGAGTGGCTCCCGAAGCGAGAATGATTTCATCCGGGTTAACTTGTTCCACCAATCCTGTAGTCACCTCGGAATTTAACACTACCTTGACTCCCGCTCTTTTCCTGGAGGGATTGCCGCAAGGAGCCATTGTCCGCCAAGCTTATTATTCTTTTCATATATGGTTACATCATGACCGCGTTTGGCAGCTACAATAGCCGCTTCCATACCAACCGGTCTCTCCACCTACGACCATCACTTTCTTTTTAACTTCGGCTTCCTTGATCTCATACTCGTGTTCTTTTCCTGTCGCTGGGTTTACCAAACAGGAAACAGGTCTTGCTGAGCGATCCTCCACTGGCAGCCTTGTCTACAGCCGATACAGAAAATGATCTCATCCAGTCTTCCTTCCTTCACCTTGTTCGGAAATTGAGGATCTGCTGTTGAAGCCCGGCCCATGGCCACAAAATCTGCCTTGCCTTCCTTTAGAATTGACTCCGCCACATGTGGATAAATGATTTTGTTTACTGCAACACCGGTATATCTACCACGCTTCTTTTTCTTTAGCATAGTCAGAGAATACGGCCGTCCTAACCGCCGTAGGTGCAGATACGATTGCCCCGCTCTTGTAAACACCGGCAGAAGCATGTATTGCCGCAACGCCATTCTCCTCCAAGATCTGACTGATTACTTTAGTATCCTCAATGGTTAGTCCGCCATCTACCAACTCATCAGCAGAAATTCTGTAAATCAACGGGTAGTAACACCAACCAATTCCTTGGCTCTGGCGATGATTTCAAGCGGGAATCTTAATCTGTTCATAAGGTTTCCACCATAAGCGTCGGTTCTCTTGTTGGAGAAAGAAGAGACGAATTGATTGATTAGATATCCATGCGCTCCATGAAGCTCAACCGCATCATAGCCTGCTTCTTTACATCTTCTGATGGCTTGCGCAAATTTCTCCACCATTTCCTTTACTTCCTCCGTTGTTAATTCAACAGGAGTTTCCGATTGAGTCGGATCTTGAATGGCAGACGGGGCAACCGGTCTCATGCCCATAATTTCACTGCTGGCTTCTCTGCCTGCATGATACACTTGAACAGCTATTTTGGCACCTGCGTTATGAACCCTTTCCACCAATTCCTTATGTTCTACCATTATTTCATCTGACCATAAACCCGCCATATTCTCAAAGCCGGCCTCCGAGGTTCTATTGCATTATCCTCAGCGATGATCAAGCCCCAGCCGCCTTTGGCTTTTTCCTCATAGTACCTAATGTATCGTTCAGTCAATCTGCCGTCCTCTGCCGCATATTCGGATAACATAGGCGGGACAATCAGCCTATTTTTAATTTCTAAATTTCCTATTTTGCCTGGTTCAAAAATTTTCTTAAACATGATAATCCTCCCCCTTTTACTGTTTTTTAATTGTGAAATTTTGCACTTACATGATGTTACAGAACGAGCTGAAGCGTATACTGATTGATCAGTTTGTATTACTCAAAACGATCTTCCCTCGTGTTCGCCCTGTCTGGCTTAAACGGTGGGCTTCTCTGACTCCGTCAACGGTAAGTGGAAAGACTTCGGTTATAACCGGCTTTATTTTTTGTACTTCGACTAGCTCGCGAATGTGGTTCATATTCTTTCCGTCCGGACGAGTAAATACAAACTTAACCGTCAACTGAAGCTCTTTTTCTAATGCATCTATATAATCGGGACGTATGACATCCCGCCCGCTAATGAGGGTTGCCACTGTTGCATTTTTCTTCATGAATTTCAGAGCATCTCCATAAGATGAACCTCCAAGCGTATCCAGCATAAAGTCAAATTCCGTCGCTGTATTCATACTGCCCAGGTCATAAGCGAGGACTTCATCCGCCCCCAAATCACTCACAAATTCACTATTTTTAGAGCTTGTTGTCGTCGCCACATATGCGCCGCATGCTTTAGCCATCTGAATGGCAATAGAACCAATCCCGCCACTTCCCGCTAAAATCAGTACGTTATCCCCTGGCTGAACATTTCCTGCTTCTACAAGAGCCTGAAATACTGTGAGCCCCACCAAGGGAAGAGAAGCCGCTTCAACATGGGTCAACCCGTGGGGCATCGGTGCAACAAGGTTTGCAGGGACCACGATTTCATCGGCATACGTACCCTGTTTTTCCATTTCCGGTCTAAAAAAGACGTCGTCTCCCGCTTTAAATTCCTGCACCTTTGATCCGACAGCAAGCACTTTCCCTGCCGCATCCCAGCCTAATATAAGGGGGAGCTGATATGGAAAATCTTTTTTCAAATGCCCTTCCCGTATTTTCCAGTCTACGGGGTTTACTCCACTTGCTTTGATTGAGATCAACAGGTCCTCTGGGCCCAATTGTTCTGTTGGAACAACAACTGTCTTCAATTGTTGTTCATCACCATATTGCTCAATGCCTATTCCAATCATCAACTTTCACCTCTCTTGGCGTTGGACAAAGCCACCGCGAATAACGGCTGCTGTATCAATACTGCGATATCCATGTTTAATAGCGAATGCTACTGCATTTTCAAGTTCGGGACCTTCCTCAACTTTAAATACACCCAAACCAAACCACGGCATGCTCACACCATTACGCAGTGTAGTAGTAATCTTGTAAACTATTCACCATTTGTATCTTTCCTCCATTCATTAATTGCTCCGGGTAGAAACGTGTATGGCAAGGATTATTATAAATTCAGTTGAACATTATGAGTAGTACGTACTTTTTAGTACTGTAGGCACTAAAAAGTGCCTACTAAATTTTTTGGGAACTATTCGAGACCTATAAATAAATTTATACCTTTATGCCCATTATCTAATTGGATATATTCCTGGGCCAATTATACAATGGGGACTGCAAAACAAATTCCCTAAAGGAGAGAAACAACATGCCAAAAGATATAGCCATTATTGTTACTTCAGCGGATAAAATGAATAATGGGAAGCCAACCGGTCTTTGGCTTTCCGAATTCGCTGAGCCTTATCTGGAATTCAGCAAACAAGGATACCAAATCACCATAGCCAGTCCATTGGGCGGTAAAACGCCAATTGATGAGTCCAGCATAAACGCGGACACTTCCAAGGAGATTCTTGACACTGCCCGCTATCTGGAAAATACGGTGAAATTGGACGAGATTAAATCCGAGGACTTCGAAGCTATTTTCCTTCCCGGTGGTCACGGTACGATGTTTGACTTGCCCCAGAACCAAAAGCTCCAATTACTGCTGAGAGAATTTTACGAAGCGGGCAAAATTGTCGCCGCAGTTTGCCACGGACCAGCCGGATTGGTCAATGCCACTTTATCCGATGGAACTCCTCTGGTTCAAGGAAAACGAGTGACAGCCTTTACCGACTCGGAAGAGAAAGCAGCAACCTTGGACGCCTACATGCCTTTCTTGCTGGAATCCTCATTACGCCAAGCGGGGGCCGACTTTGTAGCAGAATCCGACTGGAGTAATCATTATGAGGTAGACGGAAATTTGATTACCGGGCAAAATCCTCAATCTACCGAAAGTGTTGCCAAAGCAATCATTAATCTGCTCGGGTAAGCAGAAACGGAACCGTCATTTAAAAGGACGGTCCGCTTCTGCGAAAAATATAAAATAATTTAGTGCGTGAAACATATAAATTCTTATATTTTATAAATAAAGCTGCGAGCCTATCCGGTTCGCAGCTTTATTCTATCCTATTATGCTTTTTAACTTTTCAATCACCATTTGAAGATTCGGGTGTTCTTTGTCCTTCACCCTATACGCAAGATAAAGCTCATTTTCGACAGTGTAGTCAGGAAAAACCACCTTCGTTTTGCCGAGGGACAAGGATTCACGAATGAGATAGGTTGGCAAAAGGCTCATCCCCATATGACTTTCGATTCCTTTCAGTATCCCGCGTAAATCAGGAATAACATGGACCGGTTCCCATTGCGGACGTTTATTGAAATGCTGCCGCCAAAATCTTCGTATGATTGGCAATTCCAGTCCGTAGCTCAACCAAGGCTGCAGATTTAGCCATTCTTCAATATCGTCCGCCGGAGATTCATAATTCATTGGAGCGACGAGTACGAAGGTTTCGACTTCCAGCTTTACGTAAGAGAAGCCCGGAACATCGTTTTTTCGCGAGGTAATAATAATATCGACTTTATCCTCCTGCAGATATCCCAAGAGCTGTTCAGCCGTTCCCAATTGTGCAATAATGCGAAACCCCATAGATTCCCCATACTCCAAAAGCCGATAAAGCATATATTCCGGTGCTGCACCTAAGCGTACCTTCGGAATTTCGGTAAGGGACGGAGCTTTGATGCGCAATGTAATATTCTCTAAACGCTCCAAAATGGGCGCAACGAGTGTATACAGCTCTTTCCCCTTGTCCGTAGGAACCATCTTTCGCGGAGTCCGCAAAAACAATGGCTCTCCCACTTCACTTTCCAAGGCCGACAAATGCTGACTCATCGCCGGCTGTGTAAGGTAACGGCTTTCTGCGGCTTTAGAAACAGTTCCATTTTTGTAGATGCTTATGAAACTCCGGTACCATTCAAAGTCAATCATAATGCCTCCAGACTTACTGTACCCGAATAATTTATTTGGAAATTTCAATTTCGGGGCCTTCAACCATTTCCATATGCTGCTCACCCCAAGCACACATCGTATCAAGAATGGGTTTCAGAGACCATCCATATTCTGTTAACGAGTAAACAACTTTCGGCGGTATCTGTTCGTAAATACTTCGTTTCACCACTCCGTCCTCTTCAAGCTCACGTAATTGCTGGGTAAGCATTTTTTGGGTAATGCCAGGCATTAATCTTTTTAATTCGCTTGTTCGCTTCTCCCCCTTATCTAAATGACACAAGATGACGACCTTCCATTTGCCACCGATCACTTCAAGAGTAGCTTCAACTGGAATGTTAAACACTTTAATTTACCTCCTTAAGCAAAGTAAGGTACTTTTTGGTGTGTATATAACTTTTTGGTTACTACGGAACTTTAAAGTATGTACTTATCATTTATTCCTTACAGCTCTATACTAGCACTCATAGACCAAAAGTAAAGTTTACTTCGGTAGAGTAGTTAGAATCACAACTAGGAGGAATATTTGCATGAGCCAGTCATCTGTACAATCAGCCCCAATGCAAAAAGAAACATTAAAATCAGGTAACTGGGCGCTTCTAGCCTTGCTATAAGTGCTTTTGGTATCGGAACAACTGAGTTTGTTCCAGTAGGTTTGCTTGCATCCATCGCAGGTGACATGAAAATCGGTCTTACCCTGGCTGGCTTGCTTATTTCAGGTTATGCCATCGAGGTTGCTGTAGGAGCCCCTATTCTCACTGCGCTCATCAATCGTATTATGTGGCTGATGGTTATTTTCATTATCAGCAACGGGATTGCCGCGCTTTCAACGTCATTTGAACTGCTGCTTATAGCTCGTTTCGTTACAGCCTTCTCCCATGGTGTCTTCTTCTCCATTGCATCAACTATTGCTGTCCAGTTACAGGCCTGTTAGTATCTCCGGAAAAGAAGGCTAGTGCCATCGCGCTTGTGTTCACTGGTCTTACAATTGCTGTTGTTACAGGTGTATCATTAGGGACAATCATCGGGCAAGCCTTCGACTGGAGAGCGACATTCTGGAGCGTTTCCATACTGGGTGTTATTGCGATTATTGCCAGCACCGTCCTGATCCCACGTAATTTGAAGCAATCTCCTCCTGCTAAATTCTCGGATATGTTCCGACTGCTCACAAATGGCTGGCTGCTTCTAGGCTTTTTGATTACTGCACTCTGTTACGGAGGAACGTTTGTCGCATTCACTTATTTAACCCCGCTCCTGCATGATGTTACAGGATTCAGTCATGGCGCCATCAACATTATTCTGATCTTCTATGGTATTGCTGTCGCATTCGGCAACTCTATTGGAGGAAAATGGGCCAACAAAAACCCGATACGCGCACTGCTTATGATGTTTATTTTACAAGCTGCGGTTCTGATTCTTTTAACCTTCCTCATTCCCTTTAAAATAGCCGGCTTGATTGGAATATTCTTAATGGGACTGTTTGCCTTCATGAATGTGCCAGGTCTCCAATATATGTTGTCCAATTGGCTGAAAAATACGTTCCTTCGGCGGTAGACGTCGCTTCCGCACTTAATATTGCAGCCTTTAACATCGATATTGCAATTGGTGCTTTTATCGGCGGTGTTGTTGTAGATTCTATGGGCCTTGGGCATACCCCGTGGATCGGAGCAATCATGGTTTTCGTTGCGATTATACTCACTGGCATTTCTGCCAAGCTTAAGCGGAATTGAGGGAGCAGCGTATATGTTTGATCATCATGAAAGTTATCAAAGGATGTACAAAGAAGGAGAGTTAACGCTTGGTCTCCACATCCCGCTAGAGAATTATCAAATGAAGATACCGACAATGGCGCACCAGGTTGAACTAGCAAGGCTGCTGAAAACTACGGGTTTACTGCACTTTGGCTCCGGGACGTTATCTTGAAAGATCCGAATTTCCTGGACCCGGCGGTTGGACAAATTTATGATATTTTGATTTACGGTACACATCTTCTCAGTCAAACCCAAAAAATCGCTCTTGGGACATCTGCACATGTACTGCCTCTTAGCCATCCACTTCGGCTTGCGAAAGAGGTTGTTACAATTGAAGCGCTGTTTCCCCAAAGGCTAATTATGGGTATCTCATCCGGAGACCGGCAAGCAGACTTCCAAGGACTTGGGGTTCATCACCCCCGCCAGGGTGCTCAGTTTGGGGAAACTTTCTCCTGAATCATTCACAGAGGAACTGTCGCACTTGACTTGACAATCCGTCTTCAACATAACATAGATACTTTCATTTCATTAATATCTTCGTTTACAATATACCACAAATTAATCGTTGTAGGTTCTTGTCCTATGCTCGAATAATATTCCTACGGTTCCACATACGAAGGGAATGATTGCAAAAAATACGAAAGGTCGTCTTCATGTGTAGCCCTCCGTTTTAAAAATTCGTTTACAGCCCCATAAGAGTGGTAGGAACGCTATAACAGAGGTTAACTTTATTAAGCTGTCTTTGCATGCCAAAGATTGTATAAATTAACTTTATATTTTATACAAGCTTAGGATTGGCGGTGCTTCGTATGTATTGGGCTCAAGTAAAATCCGAATGGACATTTTATAAAACTTTTTTTTAAATCCCTTCCTATCATTCACTCATTACACAAGCATTCAGGATATCATGTAATATCCTAAAATGATGATGGTAACGGCTTCCTCGGTTGCTCACTTTTCGTTTTGGATAATATAATTTATCTTCTTTGGTCCACCCCCAACTTCTCCAGTCTCACCAACACACCACCTTAACGAAAAGTATCAATTACGATCCAGTAAATTGAATTCGATATTAATAATACCATATATCGTCATATATAGGGTGGTATATATACTAAATAAATGCAAAAAAAACAGTAAAAACAAGAATTTCTGTTTTTACTGGTCTTAAAAATGTCTCAAACATATACCCAAAAATGTATCAGTTATCAACCAAATCTGTCTCAATTATTACCGTTACTCACACTGACGCAACCCCTTGATTTTACCTATTTCATTTGAAGCATGTTATAAATCATCTCAGCCGCTTCCGCACGCGTGACTTCCTGTTTGGCACGGAAGCTGCCATCTGGATATCCTTGCACTAAATTAATTTCGGTTAGACCAAATACATCCTTTCTGGCCCACTCTACAATTTGAGAGGAATCTGAGTATACACCGCTCTCTTGCTGTGGGGTAGCCTTGATAACGTTATTCACCATTTTAGCCGCCTGCTCCCGGTTTATGACCCGATCTGGACCAAATACTCTGCTACTAAACCCACGAGCGACTTGATCCTTAATCGCTGTTTTGAGAAGATCAACGTACCACGCCGATGGATTGATATCCTCAAAACCTAGTGTCACATCCGTTTCAAGCGGTAATTTCAGGGAACGGACAAGCATAGAAGTGAACTCCATACGCGTTACGGGTCTGTTCGGCTCAAAAAGCGTGTGGTTTGTTCCCTTTACTACACCCAAATCGGCAAGCGTATTTATTTTCTCTCTATTAAATACCCGATCAATGTCACTAAAATGATTTGACTTCGTCTCAACTGTTGAGCCTTGAATGGGCTCTGTTTCTATCGGCTCCTTTACAACAGGCTGAATCGGTTTTACACTCCCCGCACCTCCTGCTCCACCACCTGTGTCCACAGTATTAACCGTTGTTTTTCCGTTCGCTTGTTTTGCCTCTGTTTGTATTCCTTGACTATTTTCTGCCCAAAGTTGAACTGTATACAACTGCCTCTCTCTAAGTTGTCTCCAGATATAGCTTCGATCCTTACCACGATATAGTTCTGTGCCTCCTTCACTGGCGAGAACGAAAATATCATTTTCATGTTCTGACTCCCAATGGATGATAAACTCACTATTCGTTGTTTCCGTCTTCGAAAATGCAAACGCTGGAGACGGCAGCGTCTCCACCTCAGCTTCTGCCTGCTTACCTTCACCACTTGTGTTCACTGGCTTGACGGTAATACGATACAATGTAGAACTGTCTAATCCGTCTACTTTAAACTCATGAGTGGTCGTATGACCAATAAGCACCTCATTTTGGTAGACATTATAAGCATCTGCACCCGTAGCTTCTTTCCACGTAACAACCAAGTCGGTATCCGTTACACTTTTTACAACCAATCTACTATCTGTTATTTGACCTGGCAACGCACGATACGTAAAGCGAGCTATATTACCTACCCCCGTTGTATTCATTGCTTGTATGCCAAACGAGTAAATCATACCAGGCTGGATATCTGAAAGCTTAATATGGGGATCTCTGGTGTCAAAAACTTCCCCCGTGTCTCTGCGGATTACAGCATATTGATAAGCGCTCTTGGTTTCATCCCAGCTCAGCGAAATCTGGCCATTCCCGAGTTCTGTAACTTCGACATTTTGTACTTGAGGCGGAAGTGTCAGCAGTTCACCCCACGCTGGCTGGCTGAAACCACCACTGTTCCCGCTTCTCACTTGAAAATCGTAGTTTTTCCCGCCTGCTAAACCGGATACAACTACATGTGGTTCTGTACTGTAATAATCTTGACCGTTGATCGTTACCTTATATTGAGTTGCCCCATCAACCGGGTCCCACATCAATGTGGCATCGTGCTCGCGAACATCTACAGCTGCAAGTTGTACAGCTGAATTAGGTAGTGTTAATACGTTGATAGATGTATCTTTACCCGTACCACTTCGATTGTAGGCTCGTATTTTAATATTCGCAGACCTACCTGCTGGCAAGCCCTCAAAAGTATAAGAATGGATACCACGTGGAATCTGCACCTTCGGTTCATCGTTAACATTCAAGATGTATCCTTCAGCCCCCTGCACATCTTGCCACGCCACACCGATAGAATATACATCCTTCGTCACACCCGATAATGTAGTTACCCGATCAGGTAATGTGATGACTCCCAGATGAGCATAGTCTCCGAATCCTGTTGCATTTTCAGCGGAAATGCTATAACCATACTCTGTTCCCGCCTGAAGATCAGTATCGGTGAATTCTGTATACACATCGTTATATACCGATACTTCGTCTCGCTCTAGAGCGTAGTAGGTGGCAGTGATTACACTATTCCACTTCAAGTCGATTCCATCTTCTCTTACAGTTACATTCCGGAATCCGTTCGGGCTGTCTGGTAAGCTTAAAAAAGATACATGCTTTGCTGCACCCTCCCCAGTTTCATTTATAGCTGATACTGAAACTTCGTAATATTTACCAGGCTCTATTCCCGTAATTGGATTATTCACATCCTGTGTGACGGTATCCCTAAATATGACTTCTCCCGTACTTACGTCCGCTGCTGTAATATTATATTTGTTAGCTGAAAAAACTGGCGTAAAGTCGGCCATGATTTCAGCAGATTGACGAGAGACAGGTCGTAGCTGGATATGATCAGGGGCATCAGGTAACGTTAATACATGGATTCGATTGGAATACGCATTGCCTCCTACATGATTACTGGATCGTACTTCATATTCGTATTGTTGTCCTCCTTGTAGCCCTGTATCTGTAAAAGAATTTGTCGGATGCGTAACATCCCAAACCTCATTCGTTGTTAGATTTCGGACTGTATAGACGTAACCATCATCAAGGCCGGATGGGAGAGTCCACTGCACATCAGCCTCTGTATTTCGCACGGATGTCGCCGACAGCACAACCGACTGCGGCTGCTTTTGAATACGAAGTGCACTGCTGACCGTTTCATAAATGTTACCCGCCTGGTCTTTGGCCTTGGCATGAACATACCATTCACCCTCATTTGAAAGATCCATTTGGATTGTTGTATCAGCTGCAGCATCCCAGTTTTCGGGTGAATCAGGGCTGTTCGTGACCTTATACTGCATTGTCGTTGGTTCGATCCCTGAATGCTGGTCAGCATATTGTATTCTGACATGAATACTTGAATCCTTCCATTCACGCGAATCGGGCGTCAGTTGGATCGTCGGCGGTTCCAAATCGATATAAGACGTGGCGGACACCGGATCGCTTCGATTTCCAGCTGCATCTACAGCCTGAGCATTCACTTTTACGATACCGGAACCATTTAATATTCCCGATGAACCAGGCACATAGGCACCAGAACCCAATTGATATTGATAATGTACTGCTGTAGCATCCGTTGCACCCGATAGAGCAAATTGTACTGGCTTATTGGTATATCGGGTAGGTATCGTCACCTCGGAAAACGTAACTTTCGGAGGCGTTGGCTTGGTTCGATCAATCATGATTGATTGAGTCACCATTGGACTAGACACATCAAGATTATTGATCGTCCGTGCTGATAATTCGTAAATACCTTCTGCGTTTAATGTAAAAGTGCCATTGTATGTCTGCCACTCCCCCATTGGACCCAAGCGATACTGTGTCATCTTAATTCCATTTGTAGGGTCACTTCCTGAATCAATAGCTATATTTACATCACGGAGCGTTGGACCTGTCTCGCTAGCCCGGATAGCAGGAGCAGTCGGCCCCTTTTTATCAATGGTGACCTCTTTGCTTACTTCTTGGCTCACATTACCGACGCTGTCAATGGAGCGTGCATAAACCGTGCTTTTACCATCTTTATTCACATGAAACACTCCACCATAATCCTGCCAATCCTGATTCACAACGCCCGTCATACGAAATTGAGTATGGGCTAGTCCAGAATAATCGTCTGTACCCGGTTGTAATGAAATGGTATAGTCATTACTGTTTCCCGTTGCGTTTATGATGGGTGGAGTTGGTGGCATCTTGTCTATTCGGACATTCCCGGAAGAAAGACCACTATACTGGTTATTCACGTCCACTGTCCGGGCATAGATCGTATTTACACCGTGGTCATATACAGTAAAGGGCCCAGTGTATTGCTGGAATGCTCCTCCATTCAGGCTGTATTCATAGTATTTTAGTCCTTCAGGAGCCACGTTCCCATTTATCCGAACGGTTACAGGTTCTTTGATCCATCCTGTGACCGCTTGGCCCTCTGCGCCTGCATGAATCTGGGGTGGTTTAGGCATTAAGTCCGATTTGGGAATAACACGGATTCCAAACTTGGATATTTCATTACTTGTCTGCTGGTTAGTTCCCATCGCTCTAAAATATCGAATATCCCTTAGTGTAATAGAGCTCGTAATATCTACCCATTTGCCTTGATAAAAGCTGTCGGCATAAAATTTAGTTGCACTAGTCCAGGTATATAAGTTCGTTCCGTTAGGTCTCCAACTGTCCCCTGCTGCGTTATTAGATGTATATATATCTGTATGATAAGACCCTTCAATATAAACAAAAATCCTGTAATCAGAAGTTTTAATAGATCTTCCAATATCAACAAAACGATTTGTCGGCTGCGCACTACCAGCACATTTATATCTTGCTGAACCCATACCGCTGTAAACTTCCGTTGCTCCTATTCCACTTCCTGACGGAGAGCCCCAACTGTCACCCCCACCCGGTAAATTGTTTTGGCAAAAAGGACCTCCAATGATCTCTTGGGTAGCAGCTGATACCCTTTCCGGAAATATGGGAATGGTCATTAATAAGAGGAGTAAAGCCAAAAATCCATACACCCACTTACTATACTTCCTTACCTTTCGCTTATTTTTTCGATACATACACTTCTCCTTACTTTATTTTATTTTCAAAGAGTTCTACAGACTCGCTTCGGCTAAAATAGAAAAAGCACCTCAAACGCAGGCAGTAAAGCCTAAGTTTGAGGTGCTTCCTCAATATCACGAGTATGTTTTGAAGCTATTATACTTCGTTCCAAGCAGGATGTAAACAGAACAGCAAAATTAAATGTTATAAATTCTTAAACTCCTCATCTCGGATAAAGCTTTGAAAGATTTAATGAACCTGAACGCCCAGGTTCCGAAAAAATCCTCGCATATTCTGAATGTAAGAATCCTGAGTAGCGGAAGATTCCTTAAGAAGATTCTGCACACTGTTCATAAATGCGGAAGCTGATGTCGTATCAGCTTTGTCAAACCGATTCTTTAACTGTACGTTATTCAGCAACTCTCCAGTCTGTCCCGTACGTTCCTTGTATTTCTCAATCCAATTGGGGTTTTGAGGCATCTTTTGGGCAAAATTTATGAGCTGGCTTAGTCCATTCCCTCCACCCTTAATGTCATTAATGAACGCAGTATATTTTTGAGGATCCACCTGCTTCATCACTTCCGACAGTTTAACGTAATCCTCAGGGGCACCTAGTGGACGGTCTACTGGAGTCGTGTAGCTAATATCTCCGGTCTGGGGATCAATGGACCGTGTCAAAGCAATAGCAGCTATCTGATCCATCGTTTCCAGAAATTCTTTGGCCTTATCGCCTTCCATATAACGGTCTGCAATATACTTGGATTGGGAAACTCCCATCTCAAGCAATACGCTTCGCTGGCTCTCATCCGTTACCGTACCGTTGACGATAAAATTAGATTCAATCATACTGCACACTGCATTGGACACTTCTTCTGGCTGACCTTCCAAAACTCGATTTAATGATTCGTTAATCTGTGTTGTACCGAAATACTTGGCAGTCTGTGACACAATAGCTCCTTCGGCCAGCTGTCTGCCGGTTTCACTAATCTCCACGGAGTCTTGAACAACGAATCTGGAGAGCTTTTCTTCATGAAGCTGGGGTGATGCGACTTGCTTGGCTACCGGATTTATCCGTAGATTACTAGAGTTAAGAACTGCTTGCTGCGCTCTAAGAGGCCCAAAGTTCATCCTATTTCCTCCTGTCATTTTGTAACAGGCAATCTAAGGCGTATGTATAACGTAATGTGACCCTGTTTATATATATATCGGACAAAGCATATATGGAATGAATATATGCTTTGTCCTAAAAATGAACAAATATTGAAGTGTACTGCTTTTTCACCAAATGTAAAATATTAAGTTACCGTGGTGAGTGCTTTAGGAATCTGACAATCAACCACCATAAATACTGTAAGCAAAGTGATATACAACATCTGTGTCTATTATTGAAGTACCTGTCACCTGAGCAGCTACCCCTGAAAGATCAAAATAGTGTGTGAAACTGATTGCTCCAGACAGATATTCCGCAATACTTCCAGTTGAAGGTGGCAGGGAAACGGTGACACTAAAGGCTCCATTCTGATCCGTATATGCAGTACCTGTACGAGTGCGATTTCCACTGCTTTCGGTCCAGTTCTGATTCAACCATGTCACGTCAACAGGAGCATTTGCAACTGGATAATTATCAGTTGTAGTAACCACACCCTTCACAGTAAAACTGCTGCTTCCATTAACTCGATAATGGCGCCCATAAGAGTAGGTTGGGTAGTCATTAGGCCCATTTTTAGAAGAGTCGTAACCGGTAATTACAATTTTCCCAGCCCGAAGTACCGGTTTAAGTGTGAGTGCATATAAATGGTCAGCTGAAAACTGATTTGTTGTGTACACTCGCACATAGTAGGTTCCCGTATTCAAAGAAACATTGTGATTGGTTTGCGGCAGAAGCACCATTTGGTTTCCACTAAGAGCTCCGTAAACTTCCGCTTTGTAACCGTAGCTTTCCGAGGTGCTGTCCAGCTTGACATTCAACGCATCATAATTGCGGCTCGCAGGAATTGTGATTTGATACCAGTCGTTATCAATTCCTGAATGAATGGAGCGTGAGTTAAGGGAAGAGCCACCCGTACTAAAGGTAAAGTTGTAGGCATGAAAAGCACTCTCATCTGGCTCATATGCATCGTAGCTGGAACTTGTATCGACAGTTAGATAGAAAGGATCATTAATGCTAGATCCCTTCTTGGCATGTACTGCAATCGCATAAGCTTTTTCAGATCCGATAGCGTTGCGGGTTCCTACGTTCTCAGGAAGTGATGCAGATCCCTGTTCATAATTGTTAAAATAAGTACCGTAGGTGGAAGCGTCAATGGCATTGGGATTGAGGTCACCTGTCGTCATATCAAATTCGTACAAGTATAAGTCGTAGTCAAGCTGTGCTGAAAATGGACCATCCAACTGAGCCTGCAACAATTCGCCAGGTTGCAAATAGACCGGATATAAAAACTGCGTACCTCCCTCTTCCGTAATCGTACCGGAATACGTAGCAGAGGAAGCTGTGGCTGCCGTTGGACTTGCTTTCAGCGAAGGAACGGTTTCCTTTTTCAATGAGAATGTCTCTGGTGCTTTGAAATTGATATTTTCCTTCATGGTATAAACTGAAGATGTAATACCTTCGGGCTTGTCCGCTCGCGTTAGATGCTTAATTACATCTTCATTATACGTTGTTAGATGAATATTGGACTCCGCCTTAACCGCTTGATCCGATGCACCCTCTGTGCCTTGGCTCGCGTTTGCAGTCATCCCAAAAGCAAACAGGAGCATCGTACTTAGCATAACTGCAATAGCCTTTCTGAACCTCTTCATACTGAAATCCCCTCTCAAATGGTTTAAGGAATTCCCGCTGTTCCCTGAGAACCAGGGCAACTTCTAGGCTGTTGGCTCTATCATAAAACATTTTTGGTTCTAATGGAATATACTGTGCCAAATATTTTTATTTGTAATTTGTGATATCAAGACTATTTGCGTATGTAGTAATGTGATGTGGCTGAATCCAAAAACATAAAGAGTCGCCTTTTCGAAAATGGAAAGAGGCAGCAAGCCATTCCGAAAAAGGCGACTCTCATGCATTACTCTACATTACAAAGATGAATTAATTTCTAATACTGTAAGCAAAAAGATATATAATATCCGTTGTGCTAATCGAGGTTCCATCGACTTGAGCAGCTACCCCAGTAAGATCATAATAATGTGTAGAACTAATTTCACTCAAGTAATCCACATTTTTTCCTGTCGATTGTGGAAGAGAAAGTGTGACACTAAAGGCCCCATTCGCGTTCGTATAAGTGGAGGCCGTTCTGGTACGGTTACCACTGCTTTCGCTCCAGTTCTTATCCAGCCAAACGATAGTGACAGGTGCATTCGCAACCAGTGAGCACATGTGCGCTTGGAGTTCCAGCGTCTAAAACAGTTCGATCTGGCTCACCCTGGCACCCATTCGCTCCAGCGTATCCGGGTCGTTATCACGGAAATAGGCGGCCTGGATTTGTTGGGATGCATGTACGATCTGCTTGGAGGAATCCGCTGCATGTCTTAAGCGGCAGCTATAGACGATTGGAAAATAGTCCTGCAAAAACTTCCCTTCCATATGCGCAGTCAGTGCAATCATTTGGAAGCCCAGTTGCTCTGCGATAAAGAATACAGGGCTCAGCACGTGATCGCTGGAAGCTTTACCGAATGGATTATCCAGAATAACGGTACGATGCCGTTTCATTTTGGATTGAATATACTGTTTTCGCTCTGCCACATAATTGAGCAATCCCAGGAACAATGTCATATTTTTGCTCCATTTTTCCCCACCGGACCAGCGGTTCGATTGTTCCCACGAGTACGCAGCCCGTGTAACCTGCTGATCGTTGGTCACTTTATGGCAGCTAACTTTCATCCCTTCACCTGCCAAAATAATTTGCAGCAACTGCCGGGAGTCCAGCCATTTGTCCAGCTCCTTGCGAATGGTGGCCTGTTGCTCCTGCCAACTTCCGAGCTCTGGACGGGCCGCATATTGATCCAGCTTGGTAATAATCCACTCCATATGCTTACGAAGCCGCTCCTTGCCCTCTTGTTCCTCCCAGCCCGGAATGATGAAACTGTATATCTCTTTCCAGCCATCCTCTGTTTTCACACGGGTTTTCTTTGGAATTTCCTTGAGTTCCTGCATAATAAGCTTCAAATGGGTATGGATTCGCTGGATGTACTCCTGTAAGTCCTGATCCAGCGTTTGAAGCGTTTGCTCCCCCAGATGGATAACCATTTGAATCCGCTGCTCCATAGAGCTTTGAAAGTCTCGAATTTCCTGATACCGTTCCTTCGTCTCAATACCTTGAATCGTCATTTGGCGCAACTTGACATCCTTGACCTCTTTAGCGCAAAAATCCTTGAATTGGTTCCGGGCCGCCATAACCTGCTTCTGCTCGACTGTTAACCGTTCGTATTGCTCACTTAATCGGTGAATACATTGTTCCGTATAATGTCGGCGTTTGTAGCCAAACTCCGTTTGCTGATCCGTTCCCAGAACAGCAGCAAACAACCTCACATCCTCCAACGCATGAACGAGCAAATGCTTGTTCCACAAGTCAAGCGCCTGGTCCAATTCTTGCTGCTGCACATGTAATTGTTGCTGCCGTTGCTGTAACTGCTTGCTCTCAAGCTGTAGTGCCGTCTCCTCTTCCTCCAAACGCGCCTCCACATTACGCTGTGATTCCTGAAACCTCTCCGGCTCCTCGCCCGGAAATTGATCCACAAACTGCCGCGACAAGGTAGCAATTTCACTCGTGCGGGATTGCAGTTCCTTTTCTATGGCCATCTGCTCCTGCTTCACCCTGTTTACTTGCTCACGGCCATCCACAATGTCTGTCCAGGCATTTTGTTTACGTACCTCTATCTCCAAAGGAAGGAGCAAATCAGCGTCCAGTTCTGGATGCTGGATCAGCAAACTTTTCATCGTCCCGGTACAGTCCCTTTCACTCTCCTTCTCACGGGAAAGATTCGTCTCCAACTGCGTACGTGCCTGAAAAATACGCTGTCTCTCCCAATCAAGACCCTTGCGTGTTTCCTTTAATTCCTCAATCGTTCCAGCGGATGGCAGAGCCGCAAAAGATTGTACCTCAGCATATGGCTCGTCCTGACGCAACAACTGCGCCTGCATCCGAACATCCCGCACATCCTCGGTCAAACGAACACACTCCGCCTGCTTTTGCTTACTGCGAATAGTCTCTCGCTCCAGTTGGCGGCGCAACAATTCAAGCTGTTGTCGCACCGGAATATGCTCCTGCTCCAGCTTGTCTACTTCTCCATGCAGACGCATGTACAACTGACCCTCCCGTAACCACAAGCCCAGTTGTACCATACGCATACTCATCTCGGACTCTACTTTTCGCCGCGAATCCTCCCTTTTCCGGTTCACCTGCAAGTCATGCTCCAGCCGTTCCAGCTCCCGAGTACGCTCGGATAGCCTGGCTTGTGCTCCCAGTCGTTTTTGTTCCAGCTCCTGCTGCACGACTAACGGGTACTTATCCACGAAAACAGTGAACCTCTGCTGCATAGACTGCCAACTGACAATGTCCGATTCTACCTGTTCCCGTTCGCTTTTTACGAGGTTAGCCTGTTGCGTCAATTCTGCTTTCCACAGTGCAAACTGCTCAGGTCGCTCATTGCCCAGCCAGTGTCCCGGCACAACCCACAAGTCGCCGGAGCCCTCTGCTTGCCGTTGTCCTTGCAGGGTGTGCGCTGCCTCCTGAGCACTTAACACACGAATCGGAAAAGCAAAGCTGCCACTCGCCTGTTGAAGCTTTTGCCATAATGCTGCTTTTTCATGTTCTGTCGTAATCAGCGTAACCGCCCACAGTCGATCAGCAGTGTGTTCCTGGCTTACAGTTCCGGCGTCCACACTTTGCACATACTCCATACCCGACTGCAATAGCGAAAACTGGTGACTCCATTGTTCGCAAAACTTGCCTACTTCCACATCTGCAAAAAACTGTACTTGATCACCGTGATCATCCACAAAACGATAAGCCAGTCGCTCCTTGAGCAGCAGCTTTTGCTTCTGCTGACGCAAGCGCTCCAGCACTTCCTCGATCTGCTTCATGACCGAAGCCTGCTTCTCATGCAGGGAGCCTAGCCGTTCCCAGGATGGACGCAGCTTGACCAGTTCGAGCTTTATCTCCTCGTGTTCGTTATGCCAGCGCTTCTCCTGTTCTTGCAATCGGGCCAACTCACGCTCCGTTTCTGCCCGCTCCTCGCCAGCTTCCCTGCGCCTGTGCTGCATCTCCTCGCGTTCCTCATTCAGCCGTTTCAGCTCCTGCAGCAATCCAATCCGTTCCCGCTCCAAGCGCTGCTCTTCCTCGGTCCAGATGGGAATTTGCAGTTCTACCTTTTCCAAATGCGGATTTGCCAAAATAGAACGGGCAATGTGTGCCATCTGCTCCCGTTTGCCGCGCTGATTTTCTTCATTCCGCAAAAGCAGCTTCTCCCTGTCCGCTAACTCGCGCTCCAGTTCCCGCCGCTTCGCATCCATGGCTTCTATAAGCTTGGACAGTTCTTGCAGAAGCTGCTCCTTCTCCGTCTGACGCTGCACCAACGTCTGCTCTTTTACAGCAAATGCATGTTTCAGCTGTGCCCCGTTCCGCTCCCAACGCTCCTGAAGTCCCTGCTCATCCTCGGAATAAGAGAGCCTGCCTAATTGCTCCTCCAACTGTTTGATTCTGGCCAAAACCTGCTGTTGCTTTTCCCGACTCTCTGCGTATTGCAGTGAATAAAATTGTTTTTCCGCTGCACGCAACTGATCTTCCGCTCGTTCCAAATCCTCACCTATCAGCTGTGAACGGGTTTCCCAAGCTCCTATTTCCTGTTGACGCCGAAAAATTTCAAGCGACTTGCCTTTCTTCATTTGCACATTCCTGCGATTGCGCCATGCCTCTTCTTGTGAAAGTAGGTTATTTTTCTCCAATGCAAGCTCTGCACCTTGCTCCAATGACAACAGCCAATAAGCCTTGGCTTCCGCACGACTTCCCTCATAGCCCTGCTGGACATCATCCCATCGTTCACATCGTTTTACGTACTGACCCAGCTCCTGCAAAATCCGTTTGTTTTCCTCAATCTGTTCCTTTAGCTCCTTATATCTTTTAAAGCCTTCGCGATGCGTCTCGAACATTTTAACGAATACATTCTGCTCATAGCCTTCGATGGATCGCTCGACCCTTGGAATCAGCAAGCGATCGAATAACTGAGTCGTCGTTTTGCATTCATCAAAAAATTTTTCAATGCCACCCTCCGTATCATTAATCTGGACGATCGCTTCCCACTCACCAATAATAATTTGAAACTGATTTTCCAGATATTCTTTATATTTCGTAATCGTAGAGAACGTTTGCGCCTGTAGTGGAAAGCGCTGCTCCATAGAAGCATAATAATCCTGCATCTCCCCTTTATCTGCCGGGCGCAGTTTATCCAGATGTGAGCGAACAAAAGGAATCTGATCCAGACCATGCTCATCGTGCTCCCCGTACTCATACACATAGCGAAACGAATCAATCCCATTTCCAGACTGAAACAGGCTAATGCAGGTTACGGCATATCTGCGTCGCGGCTTATCATTCAGAATCCATTCCACCGCAATATGCGCTGGACCGTTTTCCAGCTGTAGCGTATCCTTCAGCTTGCGTCCTGCCAAATCCGTATGAGGAAGCACTGCCTGAAGCGCCATCTGGATAAAGACCGTTTTCCCACCCCCATTTTCCAGTACAATCCCTCCATTGTGACCATGAAATTCAAATGTCTCATTGTTGTAGCGTTTATTTCCATTCTCATAGATAACATGCGTGAACCGGATTTTGGAAATCGTCGGCATTCGCTACTCCTCCTTGGTCTTTTCGGCGTTTTTTCGATCTTCCTCAAATTGATACAAAAACTGGAGAATACCGCGGTTATGCTGCAACTCCATAAAATACCGCTGCACGACGATTTTCGCTCTTTCCGTCAATACCAGCTCGTCCTCCCCGATCTCATCCGCAAGCTGCTGATCCAGCAGAAACCGACGAACCGTATTCATAAAGCTGAACCTGCTGATCGTATTGCCGCTTTGCTTTTTCGCCGTTTCCTTAATGTCGTCCATCGCATCCCATTTCTCCATAATGGCCGACCAATTATAAGAAAACTCCTTTTCATACTTCCTCAATTGCTCTGGATCATGCTCCTTGAGTCCCTCTATGCGCTCCTGTACCAGCCCCAGCCATTCATCCATAGGCAAAAAATCCCGCGTCGGCTCCACACTTTGATAACTGTCATAAAAAGCGCCGACAAAAACAATGACCGCTACATACAGCAAATACAAGTCCGCATTAACCGCCTTGGTATGTAAATACGTTTTTTTCAAATACTCATTAGATACATGAAAAGGAGACAACCGCACCAGCGGGATCAGTAGTAATTGATCCCCCGCCGTCATCGCCAGGCAATCCACTTCTCTTGCAAACTGATCGATAAGCCCTCGTACCTCATCATCGGCCAAATATAGCTGCAATCCTTCCCGTTCCACCACACCGCGCTGAGCCAGTTCAGCATACAGCCGGAACGCCTTTAGCACTGTCTCATTATCGTAACGCATTATATCGAATCTCCCCATAGCAGCTTCATTTCCTGAATCGCATAACGATCATTAATCTGTAAAATAGGTGCTTCCTCTATAACGATAAGCGTGCGGTTGCCCAGTAGCACAAGCGCCTCCTCCATTCCAGTCAACGGTGTTTCTCCATCCATCTGTGAGGCATGAGAGCGAAGTGGGCTACGCTGATGTAAAATAAGCCAAAAATCGTAGAACACGCGCTGCTCCAACCGCTGTGATTTTACATGATGCCGCTTATATTCCTCAACTACATCCGACAGACGAACAAGAGGCTGATGCCCCCATACGTCCAGTACATCCTGCATCAGCTCGGCGAACCGTTTGCCCCTTTGTTGAACAAATTCATCCAGCGCATGTGGGTCACCCGTTTCCAAAAAAGCTTCCTCACGGTTACCTTCTTCTCCATCTCCCGCAATGTTTTGCTCGGCGAATACCGTTAAGGGCGACCAGCTCATGGTCTGCTCCAGCCCTATAAACGGTGAAAGCACACCCCTAAGCGCATCTAAAGGCAAGGGGGAACCAAAAATAAGACTAGCCACATCCTGATCGAGATTAAAAGAATCCATTCCCGTGTAGTAGAGTGATTCCTTCGCCGCCTGCAATGCGCCTGTCTTCAGCTCCATACTTCGTTGAAGCAGCATCGTATGCTCACCGTGTACCTTTTCCAATTCCCCGGAAATACGCAAAATGTACTCATACGCCTGTTGCTGCCTCTGTTGCAATGTATCCGAATAAATCCGATCCTTCGTCTCCTTGACAAAATCGCGTAGCTCCTCAAACTCCTCATGCTCACGTTGTAGTCGGGAATAAATATCGTCCAGTAGCCCGCTGTATTTTTTAAGCGTTTCCTCCGAAACAATGCTCCGCTTAATCTCATGCGCCAGCTTGGTCATGCGCTCCTGCAAGGATTCCACATCGACCCGCATCTCGTTAATTTGGCGTAAAGCGCCCTGAAATTCTCCCTTCTCCAGCTGCTTGCGCAGGACAAGCTGATGGATCGAAAGCTGAAATTCCAGATAGAATTCCTTAGTCGCAAAAACCAGCTCCAGACCATCCTCGTCCAGCGCATAATACTGCGTATTCGTTTTCGTATCAAAGGCGCTCGCTTTCAAAATAGACGTAAACACGTGATCCTCTTTCCGAGTTTCCCAGTTATAAAAGGAAAAGGAACGTTTTTTTCCTGTCGCCGGGCGAAAGACCTGAATAATGGTACGTGCAAGCGCTATAAAACCTTCCATAGGAAGATGAAACCGATCTGCGGTCGCCTCCTGTAAAAAAGCGGCCAGCTCCTTCACGCCTGCACGCGGGTTGCGCATCAGCTTTTGTTCAAAAAAATATAATAGAGACAGCAGTCCCAGCTCCATCATATTGATGCTCACACCATCTACATCCGGTTCCCTTTTACGCTGGAGTTCAAAAAGTGCATCGAACAAAGCCACCTTGCTCATACGCTCGTGAAAACCCGCTACGATCTGACCCGTATCAAACGATTCATTCATTTCCATGCCACACTCCTCCAAATCTCCCGCAACTGCTGCGCTGACAAGGCCTCCTGCGGATAATAACAACCACCAGCCAGGCTCTGTTTCAGTCGTTTTCCATCCCTTTCTGATAAAAAAGCTACAAATGAGCGTAAAGCCTGATCATCTGCACGCTGATTGGTTTTACCCGGGGCGGCTTCTCTGTCCAGACAAGCGCTATAAAACGGTTCTGCCGGGATGATCTGTTCAGAATATCGCTTCGCCAAATCGTACCATATTTGTATTCCCTTAAGATCCAGATCACCAAAATAGTAAAACCGATGAGTCCTGTCACGTACAGGATATTGCTCAGGAAACATGCCAAAATTACCGACAATTTTATTGCCGCATCCATAAATCAGCGTGCAAAATCGGCTTTCGGATAAATACGGCAGCAAAGCCTGAAAAGTGGTTCGGTTTTCGACAATCAAGTGCAGACACGGATCGTTATGCGTATCCTTGGATAAACGCTTTGGATGAACTGCGAACATGACCGGATCGTAGCCAGAGTCAATCCGCAGCTTGTCCCATAGGCCAATTCGCTCAAGCAGCGCCCGACCCTTTTTCTCGGTTATCCACTTCTCGTCACCAACCAGTGCAAAGCTTCTTTCCGAAGCCGTGGCAGCTTCCAAGGGAAGACCATGCTCCTGCAAATAACGATGAATCCGTTGTAAATACGGCAAATCCTGCTCCAACATAGCTTCATCCTGTGCAAAATACCGATCTAATGAAATCAAAGGATGAAGCTCCAGTCGATATTGATGTAAACGTTGTTGAAGTGCTGATTTCATCAACGGCTTGTTGACTCGGTAGCGCAAGGCGAGAGAAGGTAGCTTCGCCCGTCGACCTGCTGACTTAACCGCATGGAGTACCCCCGACTCTTCCAGCGCTAATACCGCCCCGGCAAACTGTTCATACGTGATCTGCTTCCCTTCAAAGCATTGCTCCAGCTCCTCTGTCCAAATCATTGCACGCCGTACAGCCCGAATATATTCAGTCAGTTGATGTTGAATCTGCATCGCGATAAACTCCTGTTCCCAAAACAAGTATGTTGTAGATATAGGTCAATAAGCTTATTTCTGACACTATTTTACCACAATATCCCTTCCATTCTCTGATTAACACGATATAATAGAATTATATGGATAGTTCTTTTTGACTATAAATCACATCGAATTACCCATAACATACATAAAAAGGGGAATACAGATGAAAAAACTTAGCGTATTTATGTTGGTATTATGTTGCTTTTCCATTTTGGCAGCCTGCTCCACCGATCCGGTAAAAAAAGATTTAATTACGTATGTGAATGAGGGAATGCTTCCCTTGGGACAAGATGAAAAGGCAGTAACTGAAAAGTATGAAGCCGCGACCGGAGATAATTACACAGATGATCTAACACTATATAATACTTTAAATGATGAAATCATCCCGGAATACACCAAATTTGTCGATAAAGTAGAAGCTGTAAAGACGGAAACTCCTGAGGTAAGAGCCGTTCACGAAATCTACATCAAGGCCGTTAATACCCAAAATGAAGCCTTCATTAAGTTGGTAGATGCGCTGGATAAACAGGATCTGAACTTAGTCAATGAAAGTAACGCCAAGCTCAGCGAGGGTAGAAAGCTATTCAGAGATTTTGAAGAACAAGTCAAAACACTTGCCAAAGAGCATGATGTGGAGATGAATAAGAAATAAATAAAAAGCTCTCTTTATGGGAGTTTTTTGATTTACTTCAGGATTTTGCAAAATTCGATTCCAGTTGCTCCAAAGTGCAAGATATAGACGAACTAAACCATTTCGATCTATATCTTGTTCATTGGAAGTCGCTTATTAGATTTTTTGAAAATCCCCACTTATGAATATTCGAAGCAAATTACCGCTTTACTTAATTCTTGGTCGTAAAATAAATAGACGGTATCCGCCCCACACGCTTGAAAATAATATCCGGTAATGGAACCGATATAGGTAAAAGTCTCACCATTGGGACGTTTAGGCACATGAAGCAGATTGGTGTGCTCGAACTGGAGCATTTCTTCCAAAGATTCATCATATTCCTCTATATAGCTTTGGGCCTCGTCAGACTGAAATGCAATATCATCCAAAATACCATTGACTTCGGGAAAGCTCAGTCCCCAACCGCTGGATTGCTTTTCCTCAAAATCGCGGGTGAGTTCCTCTACGGACTCTTTTGCATCCCCAAAAGAAGAATATGGATAGATTTTATTGTTTTTCAAGAAGAACGCTTTGCGAGCTTGATAGTCTTGTTCATTAGCTATGTACGCATGTTCCAGTTCACCCAGTGACATGACTTCTCTTTTCATTCGTAGGTAAGCTTTATCTCCAGCCGATTTGAGCGTTTCATAGGTAGCTTCCAATTGCTCTTTCTGATGAAGGCTAAAATAATTCCAGTCCGCTTCGAATTTGTATTTGCCGTCAATTACATCAAATCCTAACATATCTTCTTTCGTAAATGAGGTGTGAAATGGCTTGGTATTTTCACCTACACTGCCCTCATGTATTTCCTTGACGGAAACAAAATGAAGCCACTCGTCCTGCTCCGGGAATAAGAATTGAAGATTAATTGAGCAAATCGGCAAAAAGTGCTTCCGATAATGTTCAAGATCACCAGCAAATACGTCCTCATATGCTGGAAAACGTTTGATAAATGTCTCTGGTATGTTCATAGATTGCTCCTCCTAAATTGTATGGTTCTCCGGCAGCTTTTCGATCCGAAACGTTCCTTCACTGGAAATTACGCTGTAAAGTTCATCAAACCCTTCTTCGTAGCTTGGAATTTCCAGTTTACTCATTACACTTTTAATACCGATCTCAGGAATATGCTCTTTGCCTGTTCGCTCCTCATTACGCTTAATAGATTCTGCAAAATCGGGTTCAAAATAGTAGCCAATAATTTTAAACCCCTTATTTTTACAAGCATCTATATATTTCTTCCGCTCCACGACTGTGGGATTTGTATTGTCCACTACAAAGCGCTGCATTGTTTCGATGGAAGCTTGAAGGTAAATATTTTCCCTATTCCGTGTTTTAAGCATATCAAGGTTTATGCGCATATGTGTTTTAAAGAAATGTTCTTTATAAAATGTCGACTTACCGGAAGCCTGGATTCCTATAAAAATGACACACTCCAAATCTCACACTTCCTTGTCCAAGTATACATATTGGTTAATATAATCTCTATTCTGTGAAAAAACCGGCGTCTCATGATCAACATCCCACTTGCTTCTGACGGCTTCACCTTTGTTATACTGTTGTTTGGTAATGCAAATTCCCCGCTTTTGCCAGACCGGAAGGTCGTTCCAGTTCAGCCCTTTTTCCACAAAAAGCTTGTCTTGTAGCTGATTTCCGTTCAATCCTTCTAGTTCTGAATGTCTGAAATGGGCTTGAGCTACCATAGAAATGCTGTTTTTAGTAGCATCTTGTTGTCTCCATAGAAAGTAGTTTGTAACCTCATCGTGGGGCAAAACCCATGCTCTTGCATCAAAAGTGGCTAAAGGCTTATCCGGGTAAACTTTTTGGATTTCCTCATTAAATTTGGCTGTAGCCAGAGAAGCAGATATGGACACCATCTTTTGAAGATTATTTTCAAACCAGGATTGCGTCGTTAATTTGTCATAATTCGTAAGAAGCAGAGAGATTTCATCGCTCTGATGATACACCAGTTTACATCCCATAATGTTATAGGCCAGATATTTACATGTCTCCCATAATGCAAAAATTAGTTTCTCATCAAAAGGTTTCGTCATCCCACGTGTAAAGGTATGAAAATGAGCACCATCGATTCTGATGATTAGGGGTAAACGGCGTGGCAGGCTTAATCTATAGGCATTTTCATATTCTTTCATTCTATTTCCAAAATCATCTTTTTTCATAAACTATGTAGGTTCCTTTCCTGATCCGTGATTCACGTATGGAGTAAAACAATGTCTATCTTCCCCAATAGACGTGTATAAGAATTGTAACAATTGGCTTATACATCGCTAGGAATTAAAAAAGACAAGAGGACCTTAGCAGATGGACTGCAGGGCCCTCCGTCTTCCAAGGTATCTATTCCTCATGGGTTAGGCTATAATAATTTCAACTATTTATTTTATTCCGATATGAAAAGGATGATATATATGAGTCAAATTCCACCTTCGATTCCACGTCCGTTGGTCAGGGCTAATCAATGGGTAATTGTTTGTCCGTAGTTTTTGCTTGGATTACAGGGGAATATGGAGCGCTAGCTATTCCTCTTATCGCGGGGTTGCTCGGCGTCCTTTTTAACTTCAACCCGGTGATGCGGATGGCCAAGCTGTTTTTAAAGAAAAGCCCCTCCTCGTATGTACAGGAGGACCGGGGACAGCAAAGGTTTAATCAGCTTCTTGCCGTCTTTTTTCTGCTGGTCGCTTTGGTAGGATTTATGCTCCAGTGGAGTATTGTCGCTTATGTCTTCTCGGCCATGGTCCTAGTGGCAGCATTGGTGGCTATACTCGGTTTTTGCATAGGATGTTTTATTCTCTACCAATGGTCCCAATATCAATATCGAAGAAGAAAACACGTATAAACAGAAAAAGACTTCTATTCATTCCAATCATAAATACGTCACTGTTAATTAAATCGAAGGTGCAGCCGAACTCTCCAACAATATGGATATTATATCGGTTCCACCTTCATTTTATTTTGCAGTAATATTATCCTCAAATACAAAAACGGAGATAGCAATATCTTCTTCCACTTTAATATCTGAAAAGAGATGCAGCAGCCGGGAATCCATATAATCCTCCAGTTCTTTATTGAACTGTGTAGGATATATCTTTTGAACCATTTTGGTTCGGGCTGCATGCACCATCTCTTTCCCGGATTCTTCTTGCGCCAGGAACTTTTCGGATGGAGTTAAATTACCATACAGCATCGTGATGGCCATGTTATCTACAAAGGTCGTATGTATGCGTTCTGGGCCTTTTCCAAATAGCTCTTTTCGTACTTTTCGAATAATTTCGTTAAAACCCGTTTCCTTTCTCATATCGCACCGCTCTCCTAAATCTACTAAAATCCCTGTTACTATTTCCATCATAACCGATTCCTATCATATAAAACAGAGAGTAATCGAAAGTGATTTGGGGAACATGCTCTAGTTGCCTATTTTGGGTATTAATAAAAAAGACTGTAGACGAATAATAAAGTTTTAGACTGGAGTGTTTAATATGACCGTTTTATTTGAGAAGGAAAATCGTTAGCCAAAATAAAATGGGTATTAGACTCACCTTTAAATATAATAGCGGCAGACTATGACTTGAAAAATAAAGTCTTAGACTACCGCTGTTTATATTTGTACTAATGTTGCTCGTTAGCTGAATGGGCGCTTGTAGTAGAAGATTTTATCCGCCATTATAAGCGTTCATTAATTTTGATCAACATTTCCTTTAAGATTTGCTTCTCCTCTTCGGTAAGGACTTGAACGATTTCGTCCTCCACCTTTTGGAAGGAATCACTAAAGGCTTCAATCAATTCAATGGCTTTTGGCAAAACATAAATATTTTTTTGCCGTTCATTATTGGCTGGGATTTTGCGCTCGATGAACCCTTTTTGCTCAAGACCTTGAAGCATGCTTGTAATGCTGGCTCCACGCAGATGAAACCGATCGGCAAGATCCTTCTGAATTAAATCTTTTTCTTGATTCTCGTAGATATAGCTAATTATTTTTCCTTGTTGAGCATTTAACCCCAACTCTTTTATGCTCTCGTCCGCTCTTTTCTTTAACTTAAGGCCGATAATCTGAAACAAATCCAGATAAGCCGTATCCTTTCGGGGTTTCATGACCGTACCTCCTCGAATTGTTAGAAGTCTAACTGTCAGTAAAAAAACTATATAGAGTTCTAACCTGATTGTCAAATAAAAATTAGTTTATTGACAGTTAGTTTTCTAACAGTTAAAATCCGAATTTTTTCACACTGAATGCTAAGGAGGAAGCGACATGAAGAATGTAACTCAAAGCTCTACGTTAGAAAAAGTTACGGCGATTACGAATGTACGTATTTTCGATGGAGAAAAAGTTATTAAGTCCAGAAATGTTATCATCCATGGGGAAACTATTATTGCGGTGGGCGGAGACCTTCCGGCGCATGCAACGATCATCGATGGAGAAAATGCGACATTATTGCCCGGCCTGATTGATGCGCATGTTCATACTTCAATCGGTGGATTACGAGATGCTTTAAAATTCGGCGTTACGACAGAGCTCGAAATGAACGGCGATTTTACGGAAAGAGGACGCGAGATCCAGTTGAAAAATGCGAATGACGTCGCTGAAGTCCGTTCTGCTGGCACAGCGATCACCGCTCCGGGTGGTCATCCGGATGAATTATTTCCGCATGGGGATGAAATACCTGAGTTCGTATTAAAGGAATTGGAGAAGTTATCGGAGGAAGACCGGAAAGCTATGCTAGCCGCTTACGCTCACGATCACGAAAAAGTGCCCCAAGTGACGACTGTGGAAGAAGCGATCAAACATGTGCATACCCAAGTGGAGAATGGTGCCGACTATATTAAGATCATGATTGAAGAAGGGACGGTCATGGGTGCCCCTGGACTGCCTGTTTTAAGCGACGAGATTCTAAAAGTAGCCGTGGCAGAAGCTCATAAGTTCGATAAAATCGTCATAGCCCACGTCTTGACGGCTCATTCTTCGCAAACCGCCATCGATATTGGAGTCGACGGATTGGGACACTTGTTTATGGACAGACCCGAATTCACATCCGAGTTGGTAAAATCCATAGCGGATTCAGGCGCATTTGTTACACCGTGCTTGGTATTGAACTCATCCATTCTTGGGAATTCGGCATCAGAATTGGCGAATGATCCGCGTGTTTATTCGAAATTAAGTCCGGAATGGATCGATATTTTGAACTCTAGCTTCAATACTTTCCCACAAGGCAATATGGAGAATAGCTTTAAAAATGTGATGGATCTTCACCATGCCGGTGTGGATATTCTGGTCGGGACGGATGTCGCCCCCGTTCCTGTTCCGAATCTTGGCGGCCTTGCTCATGGAGCCAGCGTCCATCATGAAATGCAGTTGCTGGTTACGGCAGGGTTCACTCCGATAGAAGCGCTTCAGTCGGCTACCGCGAAACCGGCCCGTTGCTTTGGGCTCAACGATCGGGGCCGTATTGCCGAAGGTGCGCTCGCTGACCTTATACTAGTAAACGGTGATCCGACAACCAACATCTCGGATACCTTGTCGATCAAATCCGTGTGGTTCAAAGGTGTGCAACAACTATGTTAATCAGCCGATATCCCCGTACAATGTCGCCAGAGCGATTGCATACGTTATCAACGAACCAGACGATGTCAGTGTAATCGACATAATTATCCGGCCGCCCTCACAAACCATATAAAAATCCGGTATTTTTGATTCTGTGCGAGGAACATTGTAAAAAGTGCGCACCGCATGGTTTCGGTACGCACTTTTTTTTATCGTTGAATATGAGGCTTATTCGTAGGCACCGATGTTCACAGCGGCTCCCTGTACTCTGGACTTCCCGTCAATATCCAGCGTTCCAATGATGGCACGGTCCGTGTTCCCGGCATCGATCGCCGGTGACGAAGACTGCAAATGGAAGTCGCCGTTCGCGGCATTCACGAATTTAGGATCGGCAAACAGAGAATGCGTATCGTTATTGGTTCCCTTTTTATAAGCGGAGAAACCCGTATATTCTTTATTTTTCCAGATCCAGTTGGCTTCCGAGCTGCCGCTCGGAGCAAAATATAAATTATAATCCACAATATTGCCGGAATTTTTGGTGTATCCATTGGAGATCAGCACATCCGTGGAGCTGGCCACGAAAATATTGTTTTTGATGACGTTGTTTCGCATATCGTACTGAACCAAAAGTTGGCCGCTTCCATCGTCAAACGTATCGTTCTTGTATAGCGTATTGTTCACGATCTTGCAGTTTACCGTTGAGCCGCGCTCCTCATTGTAACCGCCCATGGCAATGCCAGTCAGCCGGTTGTTATATATCACGTTGCTGCGGACCGTAATATTGCTGGTGGCTTTGCCGGCATGCTCGGAGGCAATTTCGACGCCGATGTCGTTGTTGTAGCTGTAGTTCTGCTCGATAATGCTGTCCTTGCCTCCATCCACATAAATGCCGCCGGCCGAGTTATCATCGCTCTTGTAAGATGGGTTATTTTGAACAGAATTATTGTACACCCGGTTGCCCTTCACCAGCCCGTTTCGCGCCTGATCGTAAGCGGTATTCGACGCAGTTCCCTCAAAGCCGATCAGATCGATCCCGATGTTGTCATTATCGTGAATGAGGTTGTCGGTCACCGCAAAGCCGTCCACGTTGCCGTTTAAAACGAGCGATTCGCTGGAGCCCAGCACGAGATTGTACAGCTCATTGCCGCTGATCGTAAGATCGTGAATCGAAGCCGGAGCTTTCGTGCCATAAACAGCGATGCCGTGAGCGTCCCTGCCCAGCCGATCTTTGCCGGTCGGGGTGACCGTGTTTTTGATGTCATGGATTTTGTTGTTGGACAGATTAATGAAGCTGCCCGAACCATGGACATAAATACCTACAGGCACCGCGTTCTTGGAAGCAGTGGTAAAATTGCGGATTACGAACCCCTGAACGGTAACGTAATTGACATCGACCAGTTCGATCAGCCCTTCGTTCCCGCTGACCAAAAGTCCGGTGCCGTCAATGATGGCGGTCTCCGTCCCATAGTTGGTGAACACAATGGGACCCTGCGAAACGGAGCCAGAGCGGGTGATCTTCAGTTTTTGATTGTACACGCCGCCCCGGACGTAAACCGTGCTGCCCGCAGGAGCCACGTCGGCCGCGTGCTGCAGCGTCTTCCACGGCGCGTCGCTCGTTCCAGCATTGGAGTCGCTGCCGCTCGTGGCCACATAATATTCTGTACCGGCCGCGGAAGCGGCGGAGGGCTGCACATTTCCGACCGCCAGACCAAGCCCCAAAACCATGGCTAAACCTCCCAGGAAAATTTTCCCGAATTTCTTCATGGTTCCCCATCTCCATTTGTCTATTTTTGTAAATTATACCACAAATTAACTGAATCTGTTCCGCTTGCAAACGGAGTACAGCCTCGACCGTCCGTGAGCCTCCAGGGCCTCCAACGCCAAGAGTTGGAGAGTGAATGAAGAAGTCTAAGAGTTTATTTTCTCAAGATTAATAAAACACAGCCTGCCCTATCGGCAGACTGCGCATGTTCTTACTCCAAACGGACTAATCCTTTACCAGTCGATTTGAAAGCATCAACATGATAAAAGAGAATAAAATGATGACGGCTACCCAGCTCCAAGAGAGTGTCATATTTCCGACCTCGGATGCGGTATAAATCGCAGTAGGCAGGGTTTGAGTTTGTTCAGGAATATTACCTGCAAGCATCAACGTAGCGCCAAATTCTCCTAACCCTCGGGCAAATCCGAGAATGTATCCTGAGATGAGCGGACGGTAGGTCAGTGGCATTGTAATGTAGCGAAACACTTGCCATTCGTTGGCACCTTGCACACGTGCAATCTGCTCCACCTCGGGATCCACGGCTTCAAAGCCTGCTTTGATCGTCCGGTAAGCCAATGGAAAAGCAACAACTACAGCAGCCACCACCGCAGCTCCCCACGTAAATACAATCGTCTGCTGGAACAGGCTTTCGAAGGCTGTGCCGATCCAGCTTTTCCTTCCCAGCAAGATGAGCAAAATAAAGCCGACAACAGTGGGAGGCAAAACGAGCGGAAGAAGTAAGACTGTCTCGATCACGCTGGTTCCCCTCCGCAGCTTGCAGTTCGCCATCATCCGAGCTACCACAGTAGCTAATAGAAAAACAAAGATGCTGGCGACGACAGCGACTTTAACAGATACGATAACCGGAGGAAGAAAAGCTGACCAATCCAACGGGACCCCCTCCTTTATCTGTGAATTCTATTTTCCAGTCATTACTGTAGGAGCTGAAAATCCATCTTTACTGAACACGCTCATGGCTTCATCTGTCCGCAGAAAATCAAGGAACTCGCCTGCTTCCTGGCTGTGTTTGGTTGCTTTTACAATGCCTTCAGGATACAGGATGGGTGCATGCAATTCCTCGGGTACTTCCAGTGCTATGACCGTTTTATCGGATGATTTGGCATCCGTCAGATAGACGAGTCCTGCATCGGCGTTGCCTGTTTCAACATAGTTTAATACCTGTCTTACGTCCTTGGCGAATACCATCTTGGGTTCCAGCTTGTCCCATAGTCCGGCCTTCGTCAGCGATTCTTTGGAATACTGTCCGGCGGGAACGGTAGCAGGCTCCCCAACGGCTACTTTCAGGAAAGAAGGACCCATCAGATCATTGAGTGTAATGCTTTTGTTATCTGTGCTTTTCGCCTTATCTTGCGGAACAACCACAACCAGTTTATTTTGAAGCAGTACGTTATCCTTTTCCACCAATGAAGCATCGGTTAATGCCTTCATTTGCTTCATACCTGCCGAAATAAATACGTCAGCGGGTGCGCCTTGCTCAATTTGTTTTTGCAATGTACCGGATGAAGCGTAGTTAAAGGTAAGTTTGATATCTGGGTGCTGTTTCTCATACTGGTCCTTGAGCGTATTGAGGCTATCTTGAAGACTCGCAGCGGCAGATACGATCAGTTCCGTTTTGGGTGCAGACTGTGCCGTATTTACAGCAGCCGGAGACGAGCAGCCAGCCAGTACCCATGCCAACAATCCAACGAACGTGAATATGTACCCGAATTTCTTTTTCAACTTGTTCTTCCCCTGTCCTATAAATTCCGAAATGAGATAACGAAAATATGGTAGCTAAATAAGGTAACGAAAATATAGTAACGATGTACATCTCATAACGGTCCTAATCTATTGGGTCAACCCAAATATTTGTGATAAATAGATCTAGCCTCAGCGATATCCTTTGTGCCGTGAATCAGAACGCGTCCATCCTGAAAAAGAACCAGCCGATGCGCACCAACAACAACGGATACTAGATATGGATTATGCTCTACTTTGCCTCCCTGACGGGATAACAGGCGCGCCGCTTCGTTCAGATCGCGTACAGCACCCGAAGCTGGCCGAATTTGAACCGTATCGCGTCCGCACAGTACAGCCGTTTTAGCCTGATGCTCCGATTGTAAAAAAGGATACACCGGATGCTCACCACACGTCGGGCAATCGGCTTTCTTCATGGCGCTTATATGGATCGCCTGGTGCTGATTGTTCCACAGATCGAAGGAAATCAGCTTGCCCTGTAAGGCTGAATCGTCCCCTGTGAGCAGCTTCAATGCTTCGGCGCTTTGGTAAGCCGCCACCATCTGTACAGCCGGGCTAATCACACCGACCGTATCACAGGTCGCACCGCCGAGCGGTACGGTTCCGAGCAGGCAATGCAAGCACGGTGTCTGTCCCGGCACGATGGTAAAGGTCGTCCCGTAACTGCCTACACACGCCCCGTAAATCCAGGGGATTTGGTGCTTGACCGCGTAATCGTTGATCAGCAGACGTGTATCAAAGTTGTCGGTGGCATCTACGATGAGGTCCACCCCTGCTGCGATATCGCCGATTTCCTCCAGCGATACGTCCCGGACTAGCGCACAGATGTCCACGTCCGAATTGACTTGCTGCAATCGCTTCTGAGCGGCCACCGCCTTGGGCATCTGATCACGGGCATCCGCTTCATCATAGAGCTGCTGGCGTTGTAGGTTGCTCCAATCTACATAATCACGGTCTACCAACGTCAGCCGTCCAATGCCCGCTCGCACCAGCATGTCCGCATTGGCAGTACCCAGTGCCCCAGCACCTACCATTAACACATGCTTGCTGCGGATATTTTGCTGTCCTGTTGGCCCGATTTTACCGAATAACTCCTGTCTTGAATATCGGGCATGAGACGCGTGCGTGTGTGCTCCTACATCGGCATCCGTTTTCTGGTCCTTCTTCATTTCAGACATCGTTGATTTACGCCCCCATACTTCTTATCCATTATAGTTACAAGTTGATTAGACAAGATAAAAGTCCAGATGTCCCCGACTAACTCGGAAGCTATGGGGTGTTATGAGGGTTCCAGCCACCTAGCTGGTGCCCCTTCCACTCTGAGCCGTCCTCCCACACTTCCTTTTTCCAAATCGGTACGATTTGCTTCAAGCGTTCAATGGCATGGCGGCTGGCTTCGTAGCAAGCATCGCGGTGTGCAGCAGAGACAGCAATCACGACACTCGTCTCTCCAATCCTCACCGTGCCAAGCCGATGTGTAATCGCAGTACGTGTGGATGGCCAACGCTCTGCAATTTCGTCACCAATTTGCTTCATCGTGTTCATAGCCATCGGGACATACGCCTCATATTCAAGCAGCACGGTTCGCTGACCTTGCGTGTATTCCCGAGTCGTCCCATTAAAGGTCAGCGAGGCTCCATGAGAAGGGTCGTGTACCTTGGAGGCTACTTCATCGGCATCAATCGGGTCGTACGTAATGGCAAATAAGCCACATTTTGAAACGACCGTCTCCATCCCGGGTGCTGACTGATGAAGAGCAATTGCATCTGATGGAAGCACAAGTTCATCTGGAGAAGCCAACTTTTTATGATGGGTAAAAAAAGAACCTGGCAGTTGTGAAGCCACTTCCGGGTACAGCTCATTCAGTCTTTTTCGAATGTCCGCAATGGTCACCGTTTCTTGTGAAAGTTCCACCGTGATCACGTCACCAAGTTGCTCCGCCATACCTGCGAATAGTTGAATATGGTATTGCATATGCATATGCCCCCCTTTGCACCTATTCTATCAAATTCACCTAGCCTGTTAATGGAATTTACCCTCCTGAAACCGGAGGAATGATCGCAATCTCGTCATGTATACTCACCAGGTCCTCTGGAGCGGCGTAAGCTTGATTTCTGGCAACAAAAGAACCCTGCAACTGGGCTGCTGCTTCAGGAAAACACTCGGATAGCAAGTCTTTTAACGCGGTGACGGTCATCGTTTCTTGATCAGTAGGCACTGTGATCATAGGCCCTCCCATCTGTTCCGCAAGTCCGGCAAATACTTGAATATGATAGTTCATTTAACATGTTCCCCCCTTTTCAGGTACAATGACTGACCACCACATATGCACCAAGAAAAACCAACATGAACTAATACCTCGAAAGGTTTTATTCCATGCTGGTCAACTATGACGGTGTACATTGAGGATATTTATATTATATTTTAGATTCAACCAGTTCATCAATCCGCTCAGTATGCGTATACACATTCAAAGAACGACTTCGTATAAAGCCGACGGTAGTAATCCCCAGATCCTCAGCCAATTCAAGCGCAAGCTCTGTGGGAGCTGACTTGGACAAAACAACTTCACAGCCAATCTTCGCAACCTTCAACAAAATTTCAGACGAAATGCGCCCGCTGAATACTATGATTTTGTCTTGTAATACAATATCATGTTTTAGGCAATGCCCATAGATTTTATCGAGCGCATTGTGTCGCCCGATATCCATTCTGGACAGGATAATTCCGTCTTTGTCGCACAGCGCGGCATTATGAACGCCACCAGTATCCTGAAACGTATGTGCCGAGCTTTGCATTAAATTCATCAGGCGGAAGCAGTCGTCAAAAGACACCGTAACATGGGTGTCATTCATTCTTTTTGCCACTTTGGCATCATTCATAAAGTAAAAGCCCTGTCTACTTTTTCCGCAGCAGGAGGTAATGTACCGTTTGGAATGAAAGTTTTGATAAAACTCATTCATCCGACGGGTTTTAATATGAACAAAACCTTCTTTTTCCTGAACCCAAATATCTTCGATATCATCGTACCTTTGAATGACGCCTTCAGAGGCCAAAAAACCTACCGCCATATCCTCCACATACTCCGGTGTACAAACCATGGTGGCAAATTCCTGCTGATTGATTTTGATGGTCACCGGATGCTCCGTCACCACAGTGTCTTCAAAACGCTTGATCTGACCGTCACGATAACGTAGAATCTCGCGTTTTACCTCAGCTGGCTTTTCCATGTGCTCCACTCCCTTGTTTCTGACAGGCTGGCTCTTCGGTTCACCCGCCGATGTGTGACATTTCAATTTTAGACGATGCTTGCTGTGTATGATTCAGCCGTTCCTCTGAATAGCGGTCGGTACGTCCTCTCCAAACACGCTCAATGTAAGCTCTAATCTCATCATCGGACTGTTCGGAACGCAGCATCTCGCGAAGCTTGTACCCTTGAGAGGCAAACAGGCACGTGTACAAGGAGCCTTCAGCAGAAATTCTCGCCCGTGTACATGTGGAGCAGAAGGCATCCGTAACGGACGAAATAATGCCGATTTCCCCGTCTCTGTCCTGATACCTGTAGCGCGTCGCCACCTCACCTTTATACTGGGGTGGGACAGGCTCTAACGGCATGTGCTCGTGAATGGTTTCGATGATCTGCTGCTTGGAAACGACCTGATCTAATTTCCAGCCATTGGTGTTGCCTACATCCATAAACTCAACAAAGCGCAAAATATGCCTTTTCTTTTGAAAATAGTCGGCCATGGGCACAATATCCTGATCGTTAAAGCCCTTTTGCACGACCATATTTATTTTCACCTGCATCCCCGATTGAGCCGCAGCCTCAATACCATCCAGCACCGCCTTTACGCTGCTTCTTCCCCCGTTCATTCGGCGGAATCGATCATCATCTAGCGAATCCAGACTAACCGTCACTCGCTTCAGTCCTGCTTCACGCAGTGCCGCAGCATATTTAGGCAAAAATACGCCGTTCGTCGTCATTGCAATATCTTCAACCCCATCGAGTTGAGTTAACGAATGAATGAGCAAGGACAAATCTTTTCTCAGCAACGGCTCACCGCCAGTAATGCGCAGCTTCGTAACGCCCAACGAGACAAAAATACGGGAAAGGCGTGTAATTTCCTCAAAGGTCAATATTTTTTCTTTTGGCAAAAACGGATAGTCATGGCCAAATATTTCTTCCGGCATACAATATCGGCACCTAAAATTACATCGGTCTATGACGGATATTCTCAAGTCCCGTAACGGACGATTCCATTGATCGTCGATCCGGTTCGCCATCCCGTTCACCTCAATCCGTCTTCATTAATAAACCTCTTTAAACTCTATACTGAACCAAAAAACCGGCATCACAACAACTTCTTCGCTTATGAATATCGAAGAATCTGCTAAATGCCGGTTAATTTATCTACATCAGGATTTTACGAATCCCCATATCATGTGATATAGAAAAATCAAACTAACAAGCGCTGCGACAAATAAAATATACGCGATCCCCACGTACACTCCATTCACGAATGCTCTACAATAGATTACATTCCTATTGTTAGCAATCCTGGAACGTTTGTCAATGATTTTTCGTTTTCTCAAACGATAATCATTATCAATTAAATATTTTAATAATGTACCGTTGAACTATCTTAAATTTTACGCTATAGTTACACCAGATGACATGCAGAAAATGACATATCTAAGTTATTCAGAAGTTATTGATATACAGACAGTGCGTACTGTTTGTTATTAATACATATTCACATGGCGGATTGGCCTCCAGGACCTAGAGCTTGGTCACTACTCCACCATAAACACAAGTGCTCGTGTTCAAGCACTTGTGTTTATGGTGGAGTTTTTTTATTCCTAATTTTTAATTCTAAAATCTGAAAGGAGCCTGAACCGTGATTGATAGTACGATCAAAATTACATTAAACGGACAGGAACTGAAAACGAAAGACAGCTCAACGATTCTTGAAGTGATTAACGAAAACAACATTGCCCATCCCCAACTGTGTTACGTTCCCGAAGTTGATCCAATCCGCACCTGTGACACCTGTATCGTCGAAGTGGACGGAAAGCTGGTGCGTTCCTGCTCGACACTCGCTTCGAATGGAATGAATATTCAGTTACATTCGGATCGCGCGAAAGCGGCTCAAACAGAGGCCATGGACCGACTGCTGGAAAATCATCTCCTCTACTGCACAGTGTGCGATAACAACAACGGTAATTGTAAATTGCATAATACAGCAGAGCTTATGGAAATTGAACATCAAAAATATCCGTATCGACCGAAAGTCGACCCAACGGAAGTAGATATGTCCCATCCTTTTTACCGCTATGACCCCAATCAATGTATTGCATGCGGCCAATGCGTAGAAGTATGCCAAAACCTTCAGGTCAATGAAACACTGTCTCTTGACTGGGAAGCTGAACGCCCTCGCGTCAAATGGGATGACGGAGTCGCAATTAACGATTCCTCCTGCGTCAGCTGTGGTCAGTGTGTAACGGTCTGCCCATGTAACGCCTTGATGGAGAAATCTATGTTGGGAGAAGCAGGCTTCATGAGCGGCATGAATAAGGATTTATTAAATCCGATGGTGGATTTAATTAAAGAAGTGGAGCCGGGCTATAGCGGGATTTTTGCTATTTCCGAAGCCGAAGCAGCGATGCGTGAAACCCGTACGAAAAAAACGAAAACCGTCTGCACGTTTTGCGGTGTAGGTTGCAGCTTTGAGGTTTGGACCAAAGGCCGCAAAATTTTGAAGGTACAACCTACCTCTGAGGGACCTGTTAACGGCATCTCTACATGCGTTAAAGGGAAATTCGGCTGGGATTTTGTGAACAGCGATCAGCGTTTGACCTCGCCTTTAATCCGTCAAGGTGACGAATTTGTGGAAGCAACCTGGGAAGAAGCTCTGAGCCTGATGGCCAGCAAAATGGGAGCTATTAAAGAAACCTATGGCGGCGAGGCACTCGGCTTTATTTCTTCGTCCAAATTCACCAATGAAGAAAACTATTTGATGCAGAAGTTGGCTCGTCAGGTCTTCCAAACGAATAACGTCGATAACTGCTCACGGTATTGCCAGTCTCCTGCGTCATGGGGACTGCAATACACCGGAGGCATCGGCGGGGACAGCGGTACGATTAAAGACATTGCCAAAGCAGGTTTGGTCATGTTGGTCGGTTGTGCGCCGGGAGAAGGACATCCGGTGCTGGCTACCCGTATCAAACGTGCACATAAGCTGCACGGTCAAAAGCTGATCTCGGTCGACCTGCGCAAGCATGAAATGGCGGATCGTGCAGATCTGTTCATTCGTCCGAAGCAAGGTACAGATTATGTATGGTTATCCGCTGTAGCCAAATACATCATTGAGCAAAACTGGCATGATGCTAAATTCATTGAAGAACATGTAAACTTCTATCCTGAATATTTGAAATTGCTGGAGTGTTTCACACTGGAATTTGCCGAACAGGAAACTGGCATTTCCAAAGAGACGCTGATTCAGGTAGCGACCATGATTCACGAAGCCGACGGCACTGCCATTTGCTGGGGCATGGGCGTGACGCAAAACATCGCAGGCTCTTACACTTCGATTGCGATTGCCAATCTGCTGCTGGTGACTGGAAACTTTATGCGTCCGGGTGCAGGCGCCTATCCGCTTCGCGGACATAACAATGTTCAGGGGGCTGCGGATATGGGTACGATGCCAGATATTTTCCCGGGCTATCAGCCTGTGACGGACGATGCCATTCGTGCCAAGTTCGAGACGGCCTACGGTGTACAAATTCCAGGCCAACGCGGACTGGACAATATTCAGATGCTGGAAGCCATTGAAACAGGTGAGCTAAAAGCTATGTATATCGCTGGAGAAGAGATGGCATGGGTGGATGCGGACTCCAACCACACCCAAGAAATGCTGGCGAATTTGGATTTCCTTGTCGTTCAGGATGTATTCCTGAGCAAGACAGCTGAATTCGCTGATGTCATTTTGCCAGCCGTACCTTCGCTTGAAAAAGACGGAACCTTTACGAACACCGAACGTCGTGTACAGCGTTTATATGAAGCGCTCCGCCCTGTGGAAGACAGCAAACCGGATTGGTGGATTTTCAGCCAATTTGCCAAGCACATGGGATTTGATTGGGATTACAGTCATCCGAGTGAAATTTTTGAGGAAATGGCGTCGCTCACTCCATTTTTCTCCCAATGTAATTATGACGTATTGGCAGGCTGGAACAGCTTCCACTGGGGATCGCCGGATGGTAGCAATACACCGCTGCTGCACACCAACGGCTTTAACTTTCCAGATAAAAAAGCACGTTTGGGACTTTTCGAATATGTACCACCGAAAGAGTACCCCGTTGAATTCGATCTGACCTTAAATAACGGTCGGCTGCTCGAACAGTTTCATGAAGGAAATATGACGACCAAATCAGCAGGCATTCAGCTCAAACTCCCAAAAGTATTTGTGGAAGTGTCCCCTGAGTTGGCTGAAGAGCGCGGAGTCAAAAACGGATCGCTGGTTCGATTGGAATCCCCTTATGGTGCGATCAAGCTTCGTGTTCTGGTTACGGACCGGGTGCAGGGAACTGAAATTTATGTGCCGATGCACTCTACCAGCCATGATGGTGCTGTCAATCTGTTAACTGGTGGAGCGTTCGATGTGGTCACCCGCACACCGGCCTATAAGCAAACTAAAGTACGAATGCAGATTTTGGAGGTAGACGGTCAAAATCCGCTGCCACGTATCAATCCGCGTTACAAAAAGCGGCATCCGCAAAATGGGGTTGAAGTGGACCGTAAGTGGAATCGTCCCGGTTACGTTGATTTGGTGGATCAAAAATAAGGAGGTCGAACCATGGCTAAGCCTATTTCAATTGTGAGAAAACGTGTTTTGACAGCAGAAGAACGCCAAAAAAAATCGCTGGATCAGCTTACTACTGATCTGGCAGACAACGGGGCGGCATTGCAGAAGACGCTTGAAATTGTACGTGAGCTGCACGACAGCGGTCTTCTCGAAGCGGCTCAGTCTATGCTGAAAGCCAAAGAAAGCATCGCTAAAATCGCTGTAGGACAAGCGACGCGCAAGCCTGTGACGAACATCATCAATAATCTGATGGGAGCAGCAGGGATGCTGTCTGAGGTAGACCCCGTGCTGATGAAAAAACTGGCTAGCAGCGTTACTACGGGCCTGAATGAAGCCGAAGAACATCTAAAGCAGAATAAAAAGACTCGGCTGCGCGATCTCATGAAGGCGATGAATGATCCAGATGTAAACCGGGCAATGGGATTTGGCATTCATTTTCTCAAAGGAGTGGGAAAAAGTTTGTCTGATAAATAGCTGATATAGCGTGAAGGTGAGAGACTGGTAACAACGGCAACAGACAATAAAAAGAGCTGGCTCCGAAAACTAAACTGTACCCTGTAGAGTAGACACTTCAAAAAAGTCTCTCTATGGGGTATTTTTTTACTATACCGTGAAAAAGACAGGGATGGGGATACAGATGAGTAAAAAAATGTTCACAGCAGAAGGAATAGAACAGCTTTCCGCAAACCCATATGTGAAATCTGTATCTTCTAAAGGAATTACGTATACCAAAGAGTTTAAACAGCTCTTTATCACATCTAATCAACAAGGCAAACTGCCAAGAG
>NZ_JCBAIQ010000018.1:0-143002 GCF_059772165.1 Paenibacillus sp. TY11
TACAACCAGGAACGCATCCAGCTTAACTTGAACAACAAGAGCCCGATTGAATACCGGACTCAAGCTGCTTAATTTAAGGGCATTTTCTTTACTGTCTATTTGACAGGGGTAAGTTCAGGTTTGGAGGTTATTTTATTGAAATTCATACATTTTGGAAAACTTTTCTATATGATCTACGTCTATGGATAGGGGGATACATTGATCAAGAAATGAGGAAAATCGTATGAAAAGACGGGCTCTATTACTCAGTATAATCACGTTATTGCTGCTCAGTCCCAGTGTATGGGCGGCCGGAGATAACTCCACATCCCATATTCGCTCCTATGATTCCGGGAGTCTGATTCAATCCGATGGAAGCTTATGGATGTGGGGTTATAATCAATCCGTACCGACTCGTGTAGAGGGTAAGCCGGACGTTGTAAAAACATTTTCTAATATCATCAACGAGGGCGATCTGGTATTTACCTTACAAGACCACTCTGCTTGGTATGTGCCTAGAAATAATATTTCTGAATCCGTGAAAATCGTTCCTCTGGAAGGATTACAGAACCTCGCAGCTGTAAGTAGTTTGAATGATCATGTGCTCGCTCTGAGCAGCGAAGGCAGCATATCGTCCGCTGATCGGCTCGACAATGGAAACATCTCTAGTCCTTTTCAAACCCTATCTGGCATCGACGAGGTTGCCAATATAGATAGTTACTATGAGGAAAGACCGGATTATGAGGAACGCTGGATATTTCTAAAGAAAGACGGCAGTGTATGGAAAAATACAAAAGCCTTGCAGGGCTTCGAACCTATTTCATCATTAAAGGATATTACGTCAATCGCTAATAACATAGCCTTAAAAAAAGATGGCACCGTGTGGACGTGGCCCAAAGAATTTGATAAAAATGCAACTCCGTCCGAAACTCTATCCGTATCGCAAATTCAAGCCTTATCGGATATCAAGACAATCAAGGCCAATAAGTATTCCAATCTCGCGATTGATCAGCAAGGTCGGCTATGGTTCTGGGGTGCTACAGTTACAGGTTACTCAGATAATACAACCTATCACAACGAAAATACCCCTGTACTATTAACAGGAGTAAAGGATGTTAAAGACGCCTTTTTCGCCGAACGCTCCATACTTGCCCTCACCACAGCTGGGAATGTATATGTTGCGTCTCTAGATGGTGAAAAGTTACCATCCAATGCACCCTTTACATTACTTGCTAAAAATATTCAAAGCATCAAAGCAGGTCCACGGCACGTAATCATGCAAAAAGCAGATGGCGCCCTATGGGGCTGGGGTGTCAACAAACACGCGCAGCTCGGTATAGGGGACTATGAGTTTCTGTATAGTTCACCAGTTCCTGTACAAAAACCGATTCTTGTCCGTCTCAATGGTTCGCCTGTCTCTCTGAGTAATGGTGTCATTACCCGCAACGGGCAGGTGTTTATTCCCCTTCGTTCTGTTTTTGACAAACTGGGGGCCGAGATCGCTTATGATTTCAACAGCAAAATAGCGAAAATGAATCAGTCTAAGACAGAAGACCATCCTGTCTCTCTAGAAGTAAATTTCAAAACCAGCCAAACAAAAGTGAACGGTAAAGCCGTAAAACTCACCAATCCGCCCTTCATGGTGAATGGAATTGGTTATCTTCCACTAAGGCTACTCAGCGAAACGCTGGGGGCCAAGGTAGATTGGATACAAAAAGAAGATACTATCGAAATTACGACGAAATAGTAAATAAAAAACCAGTCCAAGCATAATTCATGTTGGACTGGTTTTTTATGCTATATACTGCGATATTATGCGAATTCCTATCTGTTTTGGGCAATTCATTACAACGCAGAATCTCACATCTATTGTTTAGCTTTATTCTCTTTTTCTCTTTCGACCAGCATATCTACGATCATATCAATTTGTCCGGTAATAGCGATTGGATCATAGCGATAATACGTATCAAAATCGTTAAAGAACACTCTATTATTCTTCACCGCTGGAAGATTCCCCCACACAGCGGACGACTTTAGTTGTTTGAGCGCGTCACCCTTTTTCTCGGGGTCATACGTAGTCAGGAACATATAATCTGCGTCATACTGTGGCAATACCTCCATCGAAAGCTGCACCGTTTGTTCCTTGGAGTTCACTGTTTTCTTTGGCATGTTCAGTTTAAGCGCATTGTATACAGCTTGGCCGCCGCGACCCGCATTGTCGCCAAAGATCCAAAGTGCGTGCTTGTCCGTCAGCTCATACAAACCGAAAGTTGCCTTTTCGTCAATCACACCTTTAAGACGTGCGCGACCTTCAGCGGCCTTTTTATCAAATGCAGTAATAAATTGCTCGGCCTTCTCCTTTTCCCCAGTGATATCGCCGAACAGCTTGACCGTATCATAGATATTAGTCGTCGTACCGTACGGAATGTACAGGGTAGGTGCGATTTTAGATAAAGCCTCATAATTCGTATCCTTCATAACCACGATCAGATCGGGTTTGAGTTCCAGCGTCTTTTCCAAATTGGTCGGATCACCCACCTCTTTGGTTCCTTTTTCCTTCAGCAAATCGGTCAGAAAAGGATTTTGAAACGCAGTCGGCTCCACACCCACCACGTTAGCACCCACGGACAGCAATTCTCCACCGTAAAAATCCGTTACAATGCGCTGTGGCTTCGCAGGAATTTGAATATCCCCTTTAACCGTTTTAAAGCTTCTAGTCTCTCCAGTAGTAGCCGACTCTTGCTTATCTTCTGAAGATGAAGCCGGACTACTTCCATTATTATTTCCGCCGCAAGCGCTGATGAATACAGACAATACAAGTAACATAGCTGTCATCATAAAATACGATTTTCTTTTCAACTGATTAGCCCCCTATATATGGTGGAGATGATCTCCAATACGGATGATAATGATTATCAATATCGTAAGAAATATATCAAGCGTCGTCCTTGCTGTCAACTGAAAAACGAACTTTGCATCATTTCACTTTAAAAAACAAAAGACCTGCCAAAATGATGGCCAGGTCTTTTTTCGTGGAGCCGTCTCAAAAACCTACACATTGGGGCTAGGCTGCTGAAGGCTGCTTTCTGATGATCGCTGTTTTGTTTTATATTCTTCTCCCCAATCCTTCATCAGGTTAATAATCGGGATCAGCGTTTTTCCAAATTCAGTTAGAGAGTATTCGACCTTGGGAGGAACCTGTTGGTAGACTTCACGGTGAACGACTCCGTCCTCTTCCAGCTCGCGCAATTGGAGTGTCAGCATACGCTGAGTAATTCCCGGACAGATCCGCCGAAAATCACTAAATCGCTTAGTCCCATACATAAGATGATATAGAATAATCCCTTTCCATTTGCCCCCAATCACGTCCAGCGTGAACTCAACTGGACACGCCTGATCATTTCCAGCGGTACATTCCCCAAAGCCGCCTTTCCGATTGCGCATAGGCTTTTCTCCTCCTTGGTATCATTTTATATACTACAGCACATTAATGTGCGTACTTCAAAAACGATCATGTATATTCTAATATTAAGCATGTCACTTGGTAAGCGTCAATTTTAATCACATCCATAAGGAGTGGAATAACGATGGAAACCTTAACTACTACTAAAGATCAAATCTTATCTGCATACGAGTTCAGACATGCAACGAAGGAATTTGATAGTCATAAGAAAATTAGCGATTCCGATTTTGATTTTATTCTTGAAACCGGTCGTTTATCTCCAAGCTCATTTGGCTTTGAACCTTGGAAATTTGTTGTCGTTCAGAGTAAAGCTATGCGTGAGAAGCTGCTGCCTTACTCTTGGGGGGCGCAAAAACAACTGCCAACAGCCAGTCATTTTGTACTCATCCTCTCTAGACTTCCAGAAGATATGGTAGCCTCCTCCGATTATATCAAGAGTATGATGGAGAACGTGCAGCAATTACCCGCTGAAGTGATTCAAGGCAGAGAGAAAGTGTATGATGCCTTTCTAAAATCTGATTTTGGGCTGGAGGAAAATAAAAGAGCCTTGTTCGAGTGGGGCTGCCGACAAACCTACATCGCACTGGGTAACATGATGACTGCCGCAGCTCAAATCGGCATTGATTCCTGTCCTATCGAAGGTTTTAATAAACAGGAAATCGAACGCATCCTCTCCGAAGAAGGCATCATGGATGCCGAGCATTTCGGTATTTCCTGCATGGTGGCATTTGGATACCGCCTGAACGAGCCGCGCGGCAAAACCCGGCGATCTGTAGATCAGGTTATTGAATGGGTGTAAAACCCTAGAAAAAATCTGGGCACCAACAGCGATTGGAACAACGGTCCGTTCACGAAGCGACCAACTGAAGCACAAACGAATATCTTACTCTAAAACAAAGGGGCGCCCCACAGCCATTTCTATGGCTTTTGGGACACCCCCTTTTTATAAAACCTCAGGTCTTAAAAAATCCTGGCATTCCAAACTGTTACTGATAGTTTACTTCTTCCGCGAAATAGATTTCCTTCAAACGATCCTTTACACGCTGAATTTCATTTACTGTCAACGGAGCCGTGGGATGTAGCTTGAAGTTCCTTCCCGTGATATAGCTTACATCCGTGTTTTTATCCAGGTTGTAGGCCATCTTTGGAACCGAAGTTCGGGTATAGTCGGTGAAATCAATAATGGACCATGCCGCATCCCCATCCTCTTTGGATAAAATAATTCGCTGTGAGGCGTTTTCGGTCCATAAGTAGCGCAGATTGGCGGGTGAATTATTGGAATCCATAACCGCCTTAAAGCCGGAGCCTCTAAACATGAGCGAAAATTCCGTATGATCATTATTCGATCCAGCTAATGATTCATAAATCTGTTTCAGCCCGTCCACTCCCACAATCTCGACCTCACGGTCGGCAGGAAAGTGAGTCACAAAGTTCTCCCATATTTGAGACATGTTATGGTTGCTGGCAAACCAGTTGATATCCAAAATAATCGACATATAGTTTACCGTATTTAAACGTTGATATGGATTATCTAAATATTGCTGCGCTATATACAGTTGTGGTGCCGCATCCGTTTCAGTCACATATGGGTCCCCTGGATGAAGGGTCCAGCGCGAGGAGTCTTTTGTATAGCGTGATCCAATGGGATCAATCGTAATCGAATTCATAAACACGATACCACTATTATTCGTAAGCCCCTGTGCCGGAACAATCGGATTATCTTTATTAGACCAGTAAGGCATCAAAGGCGAACCCTCACCATACATGCTGTTCACATTATACTGTGTAGCCGACCACCCCATAGCTGAAGTGATCTTAAAATGATCTTTAAGCCATTGGGCCTGCTCAGGATTCACCGTAAAGCTAGTCAATGATTTAGGCAGATACTTCCGATATTGGTCTGTATCCATGCTTTCCAACACCGAAGGTGCTCCTAACGAACCAGATTGATGCAGCTCATTGAGTGCATTATAACGATACATATACAACCACTCGTTCATCCGTGCTTCCCATTCAGGAAGCCCATACAGGTTATTCGGATAACCATCCAGAATTCCCACTTCATCACCATACTGATCCACGTATTCCAAAACCTTTTTAAGCTGTGGTCGATTCGTTTCCACAAAAACAAATCTACTTTCCATGGCCCACGTCACTTTTAAGTTGGGACCAAAGTGGTCCATCAACAATTGACGAGCCTGCTCAATTTGTTCTACCGTGGTCGCACTTCCGACATCTTGTCCCTGCAGCATCATGGAGACAGCAAAATATTGCTTTTTGCGTTCTCCCGGTACTACAGTTAACTCGGCATCGGATATGAAGTGAATTCCCTGAGATGGTGATTCAACCTCAATCTTGAATGGAATGACAGAGTTCACTGCAGGGATCAGATGCAGATTCGCAATATGTCCATCCTCGTAAAATATTCCCCTGGAATCCTCTATCCGAAGCTTCAAGTCTGACGGCAGCAAATCAGGCGTTATGACCTCTCCCTTTGCATTTTGAAATACATACGGCATGCTCCAGGCTGCAGGGTCTAGAGTAGTGGCCTGTGAAATGGTGTACGTCGCCAAGTATACGGACCTAATTACACTTGGGTCCTCTACTGGAGGAGTCTTCCCTTTCACAATCAGCTTGGTCTGTGCTTTAAGTACCCGATAGGGTTTAGCAATGGTGACTTCCATCTCTACAGGAATACAATCATCGGTAGTTGGAATATTTTCTGAACGTGCAATTTTCCCATGCTCATCAAAAACACCTAATGCATCGCTAAATTTGTAGGTCACACTTGTGACGCTCACATCGGGAATACTTACTGGCCGCCCTTCATTGTAGAGTTGAAAGGATAGCTGATACGAAGGATAGGTTTCCGGTTGGTTCACCAGCTCCGGGGCCTTGATTACTACCTCATCCGCCACGAAATCCGACGAGTGATCCGGTGGAAGCACCGGTGGTGGTTTTGACGGTGTTATCGGTGGTACAGGTTTGGGTTCCGACTGTATAACTGGCGGTTCCGGCTTCGGTGGTGTCACTGGAGTGACCGGCGGATTAGGTCTTGGACTATGGCTTTTAGGCTCTTCAATATCCGGATTCGCACGCTGGTGACTAATTTCCGGCGCCAAGTCCACCACGATCTTCTTCGACTCTGGTAGGCTGGTCGTCTGAGATGTCGTTCCAGCTCCATTTCCTAATGACCCCAATAAACGCTTGGCCCGTTCTCTTAGAACGTCACCACCTAACCATACTCGGTAAGCAACCAGCGTGGCATCCTGGCGTGTCACACACTCTTTGGGATGGAAGTAATGATTCTTATCCCCCTCCATTAGCCCCAACTGCTCCATCAACCACACGCTCGTTTGTGCATAGTCTGAAATATCAGGCTGATCTACAAAACCGGATACACTGGAGGACCGGGCATCTTCAGAAACACCGAAATACCTGGCATACCACACCGCCATATCCTGACGAGTCATATTGTGCTTAGCACCAAATAATTGATCACTGATTCCTTTGGTAATGTTCTCTTCCCGCAAGGTATGCACATAAGGTAGAGCCCACGGTGACACATCACTAAAAGAAGCAACGCTTTTGTTAACCGAAGTTCGTTTTAAGGTTTTAACGAAAATACTCGCCCATTCCTGCCGCGAAATAAAATGTACAGGTCGAAAACTACCATCCTGATAACCCGTAACATACCCTTGAGCAGCCATGGCTTCAATCGCATCAGCTGCGTAGGAATGTTCAATATCGTTAAAGGTCCTGTCTGCAAAAACAGGCACAGTATGTATACAGAACAACCAAACAGCCAGCAAAGCAACGATGTATTGCCTAATTTGTTTGAACTTTTTTTCACATTTCATATTATTTTGGATTCTTGCACCTCCTCTACGATATCGCATCAGGTCACTTCTACCTGTACTTCTGTTTCAATTTTGAAAATTATTTCTTTTGTTTTCAAAATTATTTTCATATCTGTTGACACCAAACTGTATATACTTGAATTATCGGAATAATATCCCTTAGATTGAATAAAGCCAGTAAAAAAGTAGTTTTAACTATACTGTTTTTTTCGTAAAATCGTCATTATTTCAAAGCCATATATCCCGATCTTTTAAAATGGTTTTCATTAGCAATTAAATTTACAGCATTTTTTCAATGCTATTTGTCCTAAATGCGAGCATCACAATAAAAAAGATAACATGATGTATAGAGCCACCCTCACGAGGCATACACAATGTTATCTCTTCTTTGGTTTAGAGCACACGATTTGACTTATTTGATGACGTAGTAATAACCCTCTAAAATCCCATCCTGCGGATAAGCCGAAGGGTCTTCGCTGGTTACCTGGCCTACAAGCTCCCGGTCTGTAAACGTATGAGTACCATCCTCTTCTAACGCTTCAGCAGACATACCACTGATCGCTCTCACAGTGCTGGACCAAAATGTAACTAAATATATTTCGTTAGCATTAAACTTGAATCGTCCTTCACTTGGCGTTCCCTCATAAAACAGCTCAGACAAAGAAGCTGCTTCTGATCCTCTCATAAAAATTCGAATATCACTTGTGCCGTTCCATCTATGAGGAATCCCACCTCTTGGGTTTTGGTACTCTACGACCTCAGGCTCCTGATCGCGAAGAAAATCAGTAACTGTAAATTTGTACACATCATCCGTTATACTTTCGGTTACAACTCCAGTTGTTTTCCCCGTTTTATAGCCGCTGAAATCTCCATACACATTTGGGGTTTGGCTTAAAGCAGCAAAAAACCTTTCCTGATCCATATATTCGATTCTTCCGGGTACTGCAGTCAATCTATATGTCTTCACTTCAGTGCCCTTGTACTTATCCCAAGTATATTCTGTAGCTGCGTAAGATACCCCACCGTTCCAACCCACAGATGCTACCACCAGAATGCCTAACATCAAGAATAACGACCATTTTTTCAACATCATACCCTTAACCTCTCTTCAAATACACTCAAATCATCATTAGCATTATAGCTTTTCAATAAATCTATCAACAGTTAAATATTAGAAGAAAGTATGGATAAATTATGTCCTTTCCATATTAGCCTGTTCTCAAGATAATTTGAGCTTTCTCTCTCGGATCGGGTACGTATGGGTATTATTTCAAAAAATGATGATTTAAGCTATTTCCCTGTATTCTGCTGATCGGTTGCTGCTTTGAGACGTTTTTCCATTTCCGTAGACACCATAATGTTTAACAGACCCATGAGATTATTCGTCTCATCTCTTGCTTTTTGGTAGGCAGCAGCGAAGGCTTTTTCATCTGTAGCAGGATTTTTAATATCGCTCAGTTTCTTCCACTCCGGTTTGACCTGTTGATCATACATATTGTACAAGCTGATGTCTGTAGGTGTCTGTGCGACAGGCAGCATAGATTCAAACTCCGAGGCAACCTTAAAGAAGCCCAGCGCGTTTTGGACAGATGGACTAGAGTAATCATGCGTCTTCATCGCGTCTTCTAAAATAAGAAGCCCCTCGCGTGACAAATAGAGAATTTTGACGAGTCCTCTTTCGGTGTTAGAGGTTTCCTCCCATTTCTTGTAGGACTCACCTGGAGCAACTCCCTCTGTAAAATAAGTATAAGCCTCGTGAATAAACTCATCCGTATTTGGATGAATCGGCTCTTCTGTGTATAAATTGACGACAGAGTCGCTGTAATTTGCGATGTTTATATGTTTTCCGGTTGGGTCGGAAACCCGCCGAATCGGATGATCCGGTACTCGTACCAGTCCATAACGATCCGCAAAGGTAAGAAGCTGCTCCTGCGTCGTATTTAACCCTATTTGTCCTGCTGGCTGCTCGGGTTTTGATGCTTCTTTAGCCACGTCTGAATACGTCTTCCCATTACCTTTTGTAGTTTTGTCTGCAGTATTGCTCACAGCAGCATCCACACTGGCCTGCCTCGTATTGTCCACCTTGGTGGTCTGTGTAGTAGTCGTGGCCGTTGTCGCTCCTGTCGTAGATTCACCTTCACTTTGCTTCTTGGAGTCACCGCATGCGGTCAGCATGGCAGTTAAACCAATGACAGCAGTCATCAAAATAATATACTCTTTCGCCTTCATTCGGTATCTTCCTCATTTCCTTATGTATCATTCTTTTCACCTTCGCAGCCCGAATGTACCTTCAATAATATGGAATTAATCTTATCAGAAATAAAAATGAGGGAATACTGGACCATACTCCTGATTATCTTTGGTTTATTCTATAGTAATTCGTTGTTTTCTGAACTAAAGGCGTGATTCTCCCCCCGAAAATGAGCAAATTGTCCGTTGACTTTCGGGATACTGCGAGCCTCGGTACTACTCCTTCCCTCTTACAATCTCTAACTCGAACGCAAAAAACGAAGCTCTTTACCTATTAGAGCTACACACAGTCGGATGGTTCTTCGCTTATCCAGTACCCTTCCGCCTCCTCCATTTTTGTATTTATTTGAAGTCCCATGGTCTGACCTTTAGAATATGTAATACACTGGGCATTATAAAGGAAGGGGGAATTTATCTATGTTTAAGAAAATGGATATCTACCGAATCCTCACATTAATATTTGCTGTAGTTGTTATGACCTCCTCCTCTTTATCACTCGCATATCCAGACACCTATAAGGATTCATACAAAATCGCACAATTTTTTCTAGGGTTTATGTTTCTATTTTCTGGAATTACAGAGTTTAAGGCTAATCGTAAGAGTATAGCAATAATCAACTTCTCAGTTTCCCTTCTCACTTTTTTTGTATCTATATTTACACTTGTAGTGCGAACAAGATAACCACACGGTTCTATGCCTCAGTAGCCAACCTTTCCATAGCCCCATCCCTCTTCATGTAAAAGAAAAGCCGAGCGAACTCAGGATCATCTGAATTGCGCTCGGCAAATATTACGTATTTAGCAAATCTTTTAGTTTTCATCTAATTCTTCAATTCTCTGCCGCTTTCCTATGCCAAAGATAAAATATCCAACAATGACGATCGCCATGAATGTTGCTCCGACAATCAACGACAAGCGTGTGTCTGGATTAAACCACATTCCAACGATCACTAGCAACAAAAAGATAATGGTGATGTAATTACTGATCGGAAAAAAACGAGACTTAAAGGTGTGATCTTCCATTTCGTTCTTCCACTTTTTCCGGAACCTGAATTGACTGATGGCTAATGCAAACCACGGTACCATACCCGGGAGAACGCTGGCGCTGTAGATGTACAGAAACAGTTTGGAATCAGGCATTAAGTAGTTAAATAACACCCCTACCAGCAGCAAGGAAATGGTCGTAATAATACTATTTCTAGGGACACCGCTTGGGGAAATTTTCCCGAAAAACTTGGGAGCTTGTCCGTTCTTAGCCAATGTATATAACATTCTTCCCGCACTGTAAATACCACTGTTGCAACCTGACATCGCTGCTGTAAGAACAACAAAGTTAATGATACCCGCAGCGGCCACAATTCCTACTTTAGCAAAAGTCAGAACGAAAGGGCTGCCGATCTCGCCAATTTGGTTCCACGGATAAATCGTAACAATGACAAAAATTGCACCCACGTAGAAAATCAAAATACGCCAGATGATATTTTTAATGGCTTTTCGCAGTGTCATCTTTGGATTTTCTGCTTCACCTGCCGTAATGCCCACCATCTCTATACCTTGGTAAGCCGCCGTTACGATGCAGAGTGCAAATAGAAAACCTTTTAATCCACCTGCAAAGAAGCCGCCATGGCTGTACAGGTTGGATAGACCTATCGGTTGCCCGCCGTTACCGAGGCCAAAGAAGATCATCCCCGTACCAACTACGAGCATGAAGATAATGGCGATAATCTTAATCATCGCAAACCAAAACTCAAATTCTCCATAAAATTTCACAGCCGCCAAATTGGCTAACGCAATAATAATTACACCTGCCAAAGCCGGCAACCATTGCGGGATGTCCGGAAACCAATAGCCCACGTATACCCCAATCGCAGTGACCTCCGCCATTCCTACGGTAACCCATAAGAACCAATAGCTCCAGGCGGTCAGGAAACCGGCCAAAGGGCTGATATATTTATGAGCAAATGTAGCGAATGAGCCCGTCACCGGTTCAAGAATCAGCATTTCCCCCATGATCCGCATGACAAAAAACATAATAATCCCAGCTAAGAGATAAGCCAACAGTACCGAGGGACCTGCCCATTTTATCGTACTTGCCGACCCCATAAACAAACCGACCCCAATCGTGCCTCCAAGCGCAATCAACTCAACGTGCCGTGGCTTTAGCCCTCTCGTTAATTGTTTCGATTCCAAAAGAACGCTCCCCTTCGTATATGTTCATCATCAAACGCTAATGATCCGGAAAACTGTCCCCAAACATTATTAATTTTTCAGACTGACGTGGTCGTGATCGAACGACTACAAAGTAGTTCCACGATTCGTAAATATACAAAGAAACCACGTCCTATTTACCGTCCAAACCTTACTGTTTCTAAGACCGAGTCCGTAGCATTAGATGCATTGTATGACAAAAATCGCCTAAATACAACTGCTAATTAGCAGACATTTTTAGGGATGAAATGGAAAGGAAGGAGATTCTTTTTTTCTGAACATTGGTCAATTTTACTTGATTCATTAGACTCGGTAAAAATAAATGCTCGTACATATTTTTCAATGATAAATATCACTTTCAATTTACATAGTCTTCTCTTAAAATACTGTATATTTCTAAATCAACGACTCCTTTGCCTGCCCATAGCGTTGCTTGTCGTAACGTCCCCTCTTTGATAAAACCATTTTTCAACAAGACTCGCTTTGAATTCTCATTTAAAGGCATCACTTCTGCCTGAATTCTATTGATGTTCATATACATAAATAAAAACTTGAGCAATATGTTTACGGCTTCTGTAGCAACACCTTTTCCCCAATGCGATTCTGCCAAAAAGTAACCTATCGTCACCATATTTACTTTTTGATTAAAGTCGAAAGCTTCAATGATTCCAAGTAAACGATCAGATTCAGGATTAGCGAATATCCCCCACTTGACCCTTGACTTTTTATGATAATCTCTCTCAAAATGGCCTATCATTTTTTTTACAGTATCTTTATTATGCTTGGGTATAATGCCGCAGTATTCAAAAACTTTGTCATTGTTATAGATCTCAAAAACTTCATCCAGATGATGATCTTCAATCTTCTTTAATACCAAATCATCTGACTTTAGGATAGGAAACTGCTCAAACATGGCTTCTACGTTCATTCCGGCATCACTCCATATTTTCTTTTTTACTGAAATATCACTAAACTCCCATTCTTTTAAGAATGAATTCTGGGTTATTAAACCTTTTACCCTCTCTATGGTGTTGGGGCCTTTGGGGATACCGCCGTTTCTATGAAGTAACATCCATCTGAGACAAGCCAACGCTTCAAAAACCTGAAGATCTTTCTCTTGAACCTCATTTTCCAATAGATAAGCGGAACGAAACACATGTGCATACTGCTCCGAGACATATATTTTATTCAAAGTAAGTGCCCACGCAAAATCATATCCGGGATCGCCTAATTGCCCGTTCGTCCAATCTATTACGGTATAGCGGTCTTTTCTCTCCATTATGTTTTCTAAATGAAAATCACCATGAATAATACGTTCTTGCTTTATTGGGGCTATTTGTACAAGAGAAATTAATGGATGATATAGATCAGAGTGCTCTCTTACTCCAGGAAAAAAGTAGTCAATGAAGTCGTACTTGGGGAGGTGTATATTTTCAATCTCTTCAACATGGATTTGATGTATCCTGGACAATAGGTTCGCCATATCCGTCATTTTCTTTTTATTTAGTTTAAGCACGGGAGTTCCGTCAAAGGTTGTTAACAGCACCTTGTCTGAATTTGGCTTGATTCCCCAACCCACTGGCTTAGAGACGGGTAATCCTCGTTCAAAAAGGACATTCAATAAACGAAATTGAAAACGAACATCTGGTTTGGAACTTTTATTCCATACTTTCAATACAAAGCTCTCTTGAGCTGAACATATTTTTATCACTTCAGCTTCAAATCCATCATCCATTGGGTACGTGGTTAAGGTGTCTTCTTGATTTAATAAGTCATCCAACATTTCATTTTTTTCTACCCAATCAACAATACCTATAGGGGTTTCCAATAATGTTCCTCCTACCACACGGTTATTGATCTTCTCTGCTTGATCGGTATGTATAAATCGACCTTACATTTCCCTTCCCGATCCTTAGCAGGGTCATTCATACAAAATTCGAGGCAGGGTCTATCATCAGCATCGTACTCACTACTCGGCAACCATAGACTGTATACACTTTGATAGGCAAGAACAAATTTATCAATGGTGCCGTAGTATGGATATAAAGCGTACATTCCACCAGATAGTGTTTTGAATTGTACATTCGTTTTATGCTCGTGTTGTTCAAACCCACTTGGCAATGTAACACAAGCATCGTATCGACAAGCATATTCGTCTACGAGATTTCCATCATCCACAGATATTCCGATAAAAAAATGGTTCTTCGGCGTAAATCCGTATTCTTTAGCCCAACATCCTAACTGATCCCATGCCACACGGGTATCCAAATAACTCCCAACATGTCTAACGTATGCCACTTCATACGCTGGTAGCTCCTTGATGGTTATCATGTTTTCCCACGCTCTTTTTAAAAGTTGATTTTCTTTATTTTTATTATAATTCACAAAAGAACCTGACACTTCTTGCTTATTGCTCAAATATGATAGAAAATTGCTATTCTTCCTTGCGGTATTCCGAACTTCACTTGGTGTTTTATTGTACTGCTTCTTAAACAGAGCATTAAAGGTGGAAATCGATTGGAAGCCACACAGATTCGAAATTTCCAAAATGGTTTTGTTGGTTTCACCCAATAAGTAAATAGCTTTTTGTAAACGCTCTTGATTTACAAAGGATAATGGAGTCACACCAACCATAGAAGTAAATATCCGTGTAAAATGATACTTCGAAAAATTCGAAACACTCGCTAATATATCAAGATTAAGTTTTTGATCACTATTTTCTCTTATATATTCAATGACTCTATCTATTCTTTCTTTATAATCATTATTCATTTTGCCGAACACCCCAAATTAATCATAGTATCAGACTGCTAAAATTATACACCTTCATTGGAAAATCTGAATCCCATAAATATACATTGTAAATCCCCCATTGAATGGGTCATTCTGTAAACTAAATCTCTCTTTTAACCGATACATACATATGTTGGGTTGATATTTAAATATCTCCTTCTGCCTTTAATATTCATTTTTTATAAAAAAGGAGGCTGCCTATGAACTACCTAGACGAGCATATTCTTAGCCTCAAAGCTAAAATGATGGATCAGACGACAGCTAATAACGGTGATCTAAAATCCGTTTCAGATCAATCACAGGAATATAGCTTCATACCTGAAGAAAACAAGCTGTTTCATATTGGAAATGAGCATCTTACGCTGGAAAGTAAAACGATACTAAATGGGGAAATCGGTTTTTATATTCCCAAGTCCTTTACTCCTATGCCAATGGAGCAAGCTACAATTAAATATCCTTCGGAGCATCGTCCAAAGGTCATTTATACCTCACCAGAGGGGACTATCAATATCACTTTTAATCCAACGGATACTGCTCTAGAAACGGAAGAGCTTTCCGATTTTGTAGAGCAAATGGCGGATATGTTACGGTCGGTACAACCGATTCGCAACTGGTTAGGCACGGAGATGATCACCAACTGTTCCGGACTTTCGGTTGGGCAGATTCGTTTTGTGGCGGCGGGGATAGACAGTAATCTATACAACGAATTGCTGCTTTTCATCCACAAGGGACGAGTCGTCATAGGTTCCTTCAGCTGTCTGGAGGCAGATCTCGAAGCCTGGTTACCTATAGCGGAATACTGGATTCAATCCCTTTGCATCCTTCCACCCTCCCCCTATTCTGCGAATGAGAAAGGAATGATTACACGATGAGCTTGGGATACGATCAAATTCAAATTCACCCTTATGACCAAATTGATCTGGAGCAGCTTACCTTAACGAAAAAAGTTAACGAGCATACCCGGCTTTATTTTACAGGCGTTATCCCCGAAGACTTGCAAGACAGTTACGTGGAAACGACAGAAAAAAATACCATCATTGAAGTCAGCCAACGAGATGAATCTGGGGCAAGTAAGCCGCTATTTAGCGGGATTGCCCTTTCGGTCGAGGTAAAAGTCGTGCGAGGTGTGTATTATCTGGAGGTGGAAGCTATTTCCCATACTTACCGGATGGACATTAAGCAGCGCACTCGTTCTTTTCAATATACGAAAATGACGATTCCTCAAATGCTGGAGCACATAGGTAAGGACTATGAAGGGCTGGATGTGATCGACGGAGCTACCAGCGGAGAAGCCATCGGACGGATTGCCATTCAGTATCAGGAGACAGACTGGGCGTTTTTAAGACGCATAGCCTCCCGCTATCATACGAGTCTGATGCCTGTAGCCCGTTTTGACAGTCCCAAGTTTTATTTTGGTATTGAGGACAGCCCTGCACAGGCGGTACTGGATCATACTCGTTATACCGTACGTAAGCAGTTGCTTCCTTTTCGTTATTTTCAGGAGAATGAGCAGACCAAGCTCAGTGAACACGATTTTATTTTTTATGAGGTAGAAACGGATGAGGTACTCGACTTGGGTGCTCAGTTGAATTTTCAGGGGCATAACTTGTATGTGATGGAAGCCTACACCGCCATGAGTCAAGGACTGCTGCGGCACCAGTATGTGCTGGGTTCTTACCAGGGATTTCGGCAAAAAAGCTACTACCAGGATAAGCTGGCAGGAGCCTCATTAAGCGGTGTTGTGCTGGACATTCGTCAGGATCAGGTGCGTATCCATCTGGATTGTGATGAACAACAGGACGCAAGCAAAGCACATTGGTTCAATTATTCTACCGTGTACAGTGGCGGTGGCCATACCGGCTGGTACGTCATGCCAGAAAAAGGCGATTCGGTTTCCCTCTATTTTCCCGGCAGTCGGGAAGAAGACGGCGTAGCAGGTAGTGCGGTGAGACGGGCTGATCGCAAGAGTACGCATAACCATTTTTCCAATCCGCAAATGAAAATATGGCGTACTCCGCATGGCAAGGAAATTCGACTGGGACCGGATGAACTGGTCGTTACAGGCAAGGACGGCGCTATATATATCAAGCTGGACGATAAAGAAGGCATTCATATCGCGAGCAGCAAGCAAGTGAATATTTCAGCGGGAGGCAATCTCAGCCTGTCTGCGGGGAAGACGATGAGCCTGTCCGCAGGTAGTCAGCTTCGTATGGATTGTAACGGCAGTCATATTGAATTAAGCGGGTCGGCGGACATGAAAGGCAGCGAAGTGAAGTCGAATTAAGGATGATTAAGAAATGGAAAAGCAAACAGATATGTTAGATCAGCAACAAGCGGCTCTTCATCAGGCTTGGTCTCTCATTCGCAAAGAATGGGCGTTGAAATGTACATCAACACAAACACAAAGATTACAGCATATAGTAGAACATTTTCGCGCCTTTTGTGAGCTGGTTCGGCAAAAACAACTCACCGATCGTAAAGGTCATATCGGTTACATCACCTACTCTATGCTGCGTACCACATGGCTTGAACAGAAGCCTGTTTATCTTGTTGAAGCTACGGATGCCTTATGGATGCTTGATGCTGAGCCCGTTCAGTTGGAGTACGATGCAAGTTGGATTTTTCCCTATTGGACTCATTTACGTGAACAACTTTGGGCTGATACCTTGAAACAGCAAGTCTCCCTTTCCGAACTTGAATTGGAACAGATCATGCTGGAAGCAGCGGGATATCTTCACACGATGATCGTAAGTCTGCTTCGTCAGGCAATGAAGCAAGCGGTCGGCTTACCTGAGTTTGAGGCGCTGGATCGTGAAGAGGCTTTCGAGGTTCGTGTCGGAGAGTATATGGATCATAGTGTGTCGGTGTACCGGGAAGATCGAAGACCCATGGATGCGAACGTAATAAAGTCTTGGCTGGAGGAAAAAGAAGAATCGGCCTACAGCTACCAAGCGCTGACCCAAGTTCAACTGTCGGGTGGAGATTACAGCTCCTTGGATTTTCGCTATACAGCCTTTCGCCAGATCGGGATGAAACAAAGTCGATTGCATCACTGTATTCTCGTAGGCACGGTATGGCAAGAAGCTCAGCTAGATGGAACCGACTTTTCGCACAGCCTGCTTCACGGAGCCGATTTCAGCGGCTGTTCCCTGCAAGAGACTGTACTGGACGAAGTTATAGGCAATAGCGAATACGGATCGGATGCTTGGCTGGATTGGGAACCGTTAGGATTGGATGGAGTGGATTTTACAAGAGCGAATTTACAAGGAGCCAGTTTTCAACATGCACAGCTTCAGGGGGCTGCTTTTCAAGATGCCTCGCTGCAAAGAGCTTCATTTAACGGAGCGGATCTAACAGGTGCCTGCTTTGTAGGAGCCGATGTTACTGGCGCTTCGTTTATAGGTGCATGCTTAGTAAAAGCTAATTTTACAGGAGCGAAGCTACACCGGGCAAGCTTTACGGATGACCAACTAAGCGAAGCTATTGGCCTCGCTGCTGTGGACACACCTCTAGCTACACAGGTAACAGATACAGTGAGTAAAGGGGAGTGGATGTAATGAGATATTTTCGACTCATGGTGGACGAGCGCGTAAAGCATCGGGTGGAGCCTGCTCCCCTGTCTCCATTACAGGTGGAAGATATCCTTTCGGATCACAGAATTAAGACGGAGGACACTCCCCTGTTTTTAGCTGTACATACAGATCCACGAACTATATATCCGGATTTTCTGGAGTTCCCTTTGCCGCTGGTTTCAGACTCCATGAAAGCCTTGTTGGAAAAATATATGCCGGGACTGGAATGGAAGGCCGCTATACTTACAGATTTTCAGCAAGCCAGACAAGATGTGTACTGGGTACTGCGTCCACCTGTGATAGATTGCCTTTCATCACAAACCGAGTGGTATCCCGATCATACCTTGAAGCAATTGGTACTTAAACACGGGAAAATCGAGTCGTCTATATTTCGCATCGCCGGCTTGTTGGAAGCACATATCTATATCAATCTGGCGGTGGCGGAAAGTCTGCTGCGTCGTCCATTTACAGGTGTTTGCGTGCAAAAAGTGGAGATGGCCACAAAGGAGGAATAATCCGCATGGAAGAAGCAAATGTGCAGCCTGGAACAGGCGCGAAAAAAAGCTATGTCGTGGCAGGTGCCATTTTAAGCTGTAGTTACGGTACACAGCCTACCCGTTTGAAGCGTCCTTTTAGCCACGGGGTGTATGTCAAAAATAAAGCACAGATGAATATTGGAGATTATGTGCCTGGAGTGAATATTAAATCTTTTGGAAATTGCTCCAGTCCGCTGAATCCGGCTGTACAAGCTAGTGAGATGGTCGATATTTATGGAGTAAAAAAAGCCCCGTGCATTCCCGTTCTTACGATGCCTTGGCTGAACGGGAAAAGCGACATGAGAATCGAAGGCCAGCCCGCTCTAACGCAGAACTGTACGCATCAATGTCTGTATTGCGGGCATATTCAAATCGAGAATGACGGACAGGAGCTCGATTAATGGCTGCATCTTACCATTTTTCAGGATAATGCAAAATGCGCTGGTGAGAGAATCGCTATCTTCTCCACCAACGCATGATATAGGTTATCTTCAAATCATTCGCTCCACATCAGGTACCGCAAAAGGTTCGGTATGAGCAGTTGGATTCCTCAGGCAATGTAGAGTAGATAGCCTGTTCGTCAGAATAAGCATAAGGGTTCGAAAGAACTTCAAGAAGCTGCTCCATCACACGGTAGTCTTCTCGTTCCACCGCAGCCTTCAATGCTTCTTCTACTCGGTGGTTGCGCGGGATGATTGCGGGATTGCTGCTGCGCATCAGTTGATGCGAGGAGGCTTGTGATTCCTGCTGTCTACCCAGTCTCGCCTGCCACTGCTCGTGCCACTGGGTGAATTCCGCAGTGCTGAATAGAACCATATCCTCCAGCTTGTTCAAAGTTAGAGCACGGAAGGTATTGGTGTAGTCCGCATGATGCTTCTGCATCATATCCAGAAGTTCTTCAATAAGGGATTCATCCTGCAGCTCTTCGTTAAAGATCCCCAACTTCGCCCTCATTCCCGTAAGCCAGTGATGGTGAAACATCTCTGAAAAATCTGAAATCGCATCCTCAGCCAGTTTGACAGCCTGCTCCCTATTGTCATGCAGCAACGGCAAGAGGGTTTCAGCAAATCTCGCGAGATTCCACGCGGCAATATGCGGCTGATTCGCATAAGCATAGCGGCCCTGCATGTCAATGGAACTAAACACCGTCTCAGGGTCATAGGTATCCATGAAGGCGCACGGGCCATAATCAATGGTTTCTCCGCTAAGGGTCATGTTGTCGGTGTTCATCACCCCATGAATAAAACCAACCAGCTGCCATTTGGCAATCAGCTCGGCCTGACGCTTGATCACTTCCTGGAGCAGGGAAAGGTAACGGTTTTCGTTATCGGCAACTTCCTGATAATGTCTTTCCAATGTGTAATCAGCCAGAGTACGGAGATCCTGGGTCGTGCCCCATGCTGAGACGAATTGAAAAGTGCCGACGCGAAGATGGCTGGCAGCTACACGAGTCAGAATGGCACCGGGCTGCTCAGTTTCCCGGATGATCGACTCACCCGTGGTTACCACTGCCAAGCTGCGGGTGGTAGCAATACCTAGTGCATGCATCGCTTCACTGATGATGTATTCGCGAAGCATCGGCCCAAGTGCCGCCCGACCGTCACCACGGCGAGAGTATGGTGTTCTGCCTGAGCCCTTAAGCTGAATATCAACCCGCTCATCCAAGGGAGTGATCTGTTCGCCAAGCAGCAGAGCACGACCGTCTCCTAACATGTTAAAATGCCCGAATTGATGTCCTGCGTAAGCTTGAGCAAGAGGCGCAGCACCTTCGGGAACCTGGTTGCCGGCCAGCACCGCAACGTCATCATCCCTCTGCAGCGCCGTACCGTTCAACCCCAATGATGCTGCCAACGGATGATTAAGAATGATCAGCTTTGGTGAGCGAACAGGAGTTGGGTTGAGCTTTGTAAACAATGATTCTGGCAGACGAGAATAACTGTTGTCGAAATTCCACCCTGTATCCGCTATTTCTTTTTTCTCCGTCATAGTGTCTCCTTTTTCTGTTGTGGTATCTTGGGTTTCATCTTTTTAGTCTTTACTTCTGCCCATTTATTATCCACTTTTCAACACGTTATATGTCTTTAAGCTTTTAATCCCCTTATTTCTAAAGATTATAAGAGCCACACACTCCACAGACGTCGAGGTGACTGGGAGTTAAGGCTGCAAAGGAATTGCTTAAGTTTCCATATTTTTTTAGTAATTATACGATAGTATATCTCAATAAAACATAAAGATTTCATTTCAGAATACAGATTGCATTACGAAACATGACACCTGTTAACTATTTTATTGTAATCGATTATCAAACATTAATTGTATTTGAATACCGAACGGGTCTTCAATAATACCGTAGGCTTGGCTAAACACATTATTAGATAAAGGAACAATAATTTTCACTCGATCATCTGTAATTAAGCTATTATAAAAATGTTCAATTTCTTCTAAGTCAGCACTTTGAATACATAATGAAGTGTTATTACCAACTCTATATTCTTCACTGATATTCATTGTATCTTCTGCTACCATTACTTTTGTTCTTCCGATTAATAAGACAGAATGAGAAATATAATTCTTATTTTCATCAGTAAGCTGTATTGAGCTGTCACGTTTGGCCATGTCTTGATAGGTAACAAGAAACAATTCCTCTGCATTAAAATGTTTTTTGTAAAAATGTATAGCTTCCTTTGCTTTTCCGTTCATGGATAAGAAAATAGCTACTTCCAGTGTTGTACTCATGGTATCAATCTCCTTTTATATCATGCTTTTAGGTCAGAATTTTGCAAAATTCGATTTCAGTCGCTCCGAAGTGCAATATATAGACGAACTAAACCATTTCGATCTATATCTTGTTCATTGGAAGTCGCTTATTGGATTTTTGTAAAATCCTCAGGTAGATATCTTATACATTTGATATATTACCTTGAACTTATTATCATATAAAAAGGTATCAAAACATGACACCTTTATAAGGAGATTTATTATGAAGAAATCAGAAAGATTAAATGACATGATCAGATACTTAAACAGTCGAGAGTTCTTTAATTTAAATGACCTAATGGATAAATATAATATTTCAAAAAGTACAGCTCTACGTGATGTTAGTTCATTAGAACAATTAGGTATGCCTATTTTTTCAGAACATGGCAGACATGGACGATATGGTATCTTAAAAAATAGATTGTTATCCCCCATTATTTTTACGATGGATGAAGTGTATGCTCTGTACTTTGCAATGTTGACGTTAGAAGCTTATCAATCCACACCATTTCATTTAAGTGTTAATAAACTAAATGAAAAGTTTGAACACTGTCTTTCTCAAATACAAATAAAGCAGATTCACAAAATGAAAAAAGTCCTACAATTTGAAATATATCAGCATAATCATGTTAGTCGTTTTTTAGATAAAATTCTAACAAGCATTCTTAATGGGAGTAACTGTAAGATTCAGTATTTAAAAAATAATCAGAAAAAAAGTTACCATGTTCAATTTTTCAAAATTTCCGCTAAGTTTGGCCAATGGTATGCTACTGGAATAGAGCTAAATACGAATAAATATAGAGTTTTCAGATGCGATCGAATAACCTTTATAGAAGAAGAGGACCTCAAATCCCGCTTTTCCACAGATGAACTTCTTAGTCGTTCATTAGAAATTTATCAATCTGAGAAGAGCATTGACTTTGAAGTAGAGATTTTAGAACAAGCCAAGGATATTTTTTATAAAGAACATTATCCTTCTATGAAAATAGAAAATGGTCATAAAACAGTCATTAAGGGATTCTATAATCCAGGAGAAGAAGAATTTTTAGCTAATTATTTTATGAGATATGGTCATTATGTTATATCAGTGAAGCCTGAATCATTAAAACAAATTATTCAAGATAGGGTAAAAAATCTTCTAAATCACTATCAAAAATTATAAGATAAAAGGCTTTTAAGACAGACATCCAGTAAGATTCACACCCTTTGGGAGATCTTTGATCTATTTCATCTACATTCTAGCCAAAAAAGGAGCCTTAAGCTTCTTTTTTGGCTAGCTATGACATTTGAATTATGGCTTCCGTTTGGCGATAACGGCATAGGATACAGTTCTTGTGGACCCAGTTGGATTCCATGCAGTAAAGTCTTCAGCCGAGGAATAGTGACCGGAGAGAAAGTGAAACGTGCGAATCCACCTCCAAGTTGAGTTACACGAATGGCTTTTCTAATATTGTTAAATAAAGGAGGGCTTGACACTGTTACTTCTCATTATTTTCCGTTCCTATACCGATTTTGTTAAGCTAATATTGGTGATCATGGTGTCATACGGTTCTAATTCCATGGTTTGTTTTCCATATTCCGTATCAATAGTCGTTCTTTGAAGTTGATCGCTATTGTTAATAACGACCAATATTTTACTTTCCGGATAATAAGCACACTCTGTATATAAGTTATCCGTAATGTACATCGTTTCATGTAACTCATTACCCGCAAAGCGAATCAGATTCAGCAGCAATCTTGTATTTTCCCAGCTAAATTCGAAAGAAGGAAGGTAAACTCCCTTTCCTTTACCGAAGGCATGAGTAGATAGTGTTATCATACCATTCGTTTCATGCGCTACCGCTGCTGACCCATCGGTAAGATAAATGCTATTCTTTGGCGTTATACTGGCCCCTTCAGGCACCAAACCATGCTCATCCCTAACCTCATATGTCCATCTTCCATGACCTACTCTGGAGCCTGTATCCTCATCTAGGCCGAAAACATGTGCCATTCTGAAAAAGCTGTCATGGCCTTCAACTGCTGAAGGCTGGTTGATACCAATAAAGGTCCCCCCCTCATAAACCCATTGGGTCAGTAAGTCCACACACTTGTTGTCATTCCAGTACTTTCCACCACTCCATGCTGAACCGGCAGAGCCGGCATTGATCACCACATCACAATCTTGTAGAATTCCCTGACGGATATCTTCAAAATCAATGAACTGCACTTCAATCGGCAATCCAGATAAAGCCTCATTGACATGAATTAAATCATGCATATACGTTTCATGGAAATGGCCGGACAATGTCCACGATCTCAATTTTCCCCAGCTATGCAGAATAGCTACCTTCGTCTTCATGTGATAGGGTTTGCCTTCATGATGCAGTTCTTTAATTTCTCTGAATTCATTGGCAATCTTTTCGATGTAATCGCAAAAATCCGGGTAAGGCTCTACAAGATGCAAATATCCGCCCAGTCCAATCCGGTCTATAGGCTCCCGCAATAGGGCGCGCCGGATATTAATCCAATACTTTTTGGCATCCAGCGTGGGGTCTCCCCCCTCCATAAAGGTAGGAAGCCCGCCTAAACCGACCGGAAATAAATATGGATGCAGCCGAATCTCATGCGTATTCACGTTTACACCTGAACAAAGCCTCGCCTCATAACCTGAGAACACACATTTAATCAACCCGTCAAATCCAAACTCTTGAAAACGGTCATTGTAAGGCTCCATGCCAACCCAACTGTCATCATAAAACACATAGGCCAGCTTGTCGTGCCCATGCACAATGTCAATTAATTTCTTGCCAAATTCGATTACAAAATCATTGATAAATGCCATCCAATCCAACTTGCGCCGCTCAGCCGGAATATGACTGACGCGATATTTCCCACCATTCACAAAATCCTCGGCAGTCATCGAATACCCATATCTCTTGGCAAACAGATCAAGCGCTCTTGAACTTACCGTAAAATCGTATGAACCCCAGTCAGAGAACAGATGGCGATTGCGCTCATTACTGCCCCAGATCCAGGCGAAATTATAAAATAAGGAGGTGAACCGAACAACCGTGGTTTCCTTATGCTGGAGACACCAATCCTCCATCCAATCCAGCAGATACTGTTGCGTTTCTGCATAGATGGGATCAATCTGCATCAAATGTTCTTTGTCCCAATGATTCGTTGTATGATTATACATGGAAATCTCTTCCCAGATCCTGTAGGCCATGAAGCTTACCGTGTATTTATGCCAAGGAACAATGCCGGTAATGACCACATTTCCAGATTCCCTTTCATAATTCCACTGTTCTCTTGGAACTTCCTCCCCAGTCGTTCTGTCAAAAACCTGCCAATAGTTAAACGCCTCTTTGGAATCATTAACTTTGAATTGTTCAGCAAAAAAATCCTCCATCAGATAGATGGATACATAATCTTGTACAGCTACCTTCGGATTTGTAATTAAAAAACACTGCTGCAGCTTATCAAGATGGTGGGACGCCCACTCATTATGATCTCTGATGATACAGATTGTCGAATATATTCCGTACCCAGCGTTTATAATTTCTTCTGACAACTGAGTGCCGTCACTATCACGAATGACATCGGCGCCCCACCGTTCAGCTAATTTCAGAGTAAGCGCCTCATAACCGGATTCTCCCGGTAGTGTAAAGGCTCCCGTTGTTTGTTTGGACAACTTCGATCCCTCCTATTTAAGCATATCGGACAGAAAAGCCAATGCCAGGCCTTGCCCCCAGCCCTGAATCCAGTCTTTTGGAATATTGCGATACCCTTCCCGATCTTTCATGACCGCTGTGCCGCCCGATACACCCAGTACCCGTCCGTCTTCGCTAATATGGTTCAATATACCCTCCAATGCCTTTTGCACGTATTTGGTATGCAGCGGATTGCCGTTATTAATCATGGCCGCCGCGATACCACAAGAGGCAGATACTTCTTCATAGGACTCCTCGTCATCCAGTACCGTCCGCCACAGGCCATTCTCCGTTTGAACACCCTTCAGTGCCGCCAGTTGATCCCGAAGGGAACACTCCACGTCCATACACTGCGGATACAAATACCAGTCTTTCAAATGAATTTTGACTTGCGACATGGTATATGCTCCCCAAGCATTCGCTCTCCCCCAGAAAAAACCGGACATGTGATCCTGTTTGACATTATTGTAGCCATGGTACCAGAAACCGCTACTAGGGTCTTGCAGGTATTTGATATGCCAGTAATATTGATTTAAGGCATCCTGGATCATTTCCTCATCCTTTAATTTGGTTCCTACACGAAGCAGAAAAAATGCCGCCATAAACAACGTGTCCGCCCATGCCTGTTCTGGAAAATCATTAGCAACGGATACCGTATGCTGCAGAACATTGTCTCCGAACCTGAGAGCATTGTTCTGGATATAATCCACCTTGCTCATCACAATATCCCAATATTTCTGGTCCCCTGTTTCTTCATACAATGTGATCAGCATATGGCCCATGGCACATGTGTTTACCGTCCAGTGCGGCAGGCCCAGCTCGATATATTCATCTGCCCACTGGACAAGCATATTCAAATATTCTTTATTTCCTGTTTGGGTATAGGCCCTGGATACACCATAATAAGCCACACCGCAAGGCCAGTCCCACGTTAAATCCATCGCCATTGTTTTTCTGACGACTTTGTCGATGACGCTTAACATCTCTTCCTTGTCATAATTTAATTGAAGCATTTGTATTCCCCTCTCCTAGCGCACACGCCCCCAAAGGCGCTTGAGAGCTGTTCGTCACTGTTTTGAAAACGCTTTACTTATTCCATTGTACGCAGTAAAATAGTCTCAATCTAAGCATATTCGCAACAAAACTGCGCGATTCCAATCATTTATGTATACCTACTGGATAAACTTGACATCACATTCACCTATAATCAACTCATATCAAAGTCATGGGAGTATTGAATATGCCCAGAAAAAAGAAGCCTGTTATAGAGTACCGACACTACAGCTTGCCCATAAACTTTCCTGTCTTGCTGTTAAGTGGTGAACGTTGGAGAATTTCGGATATTAAAAGTGAGCATCTCCATTTTCATAACCATTTGGAGATTGGTATTTGCTACTCGGATAGCGGCATCATGGAGATCAAAGGAGAATCTGTACCCTTCAAAGCCGGTGATGTGACCTTCATCCCCAGGTATCTTCCTCATACCACGTACAGTTCGCCGAATACATCCAGTCTTTGGTCTTATATCTTTTTTTCGCCAGAAGACCTCTTTCAACATTCATTTAAAAGTGCTTACAGCAACTTCGAGCCGAATTTGTGGGTGGTGAAGGGTATGAACTGTATATTGAATAAGGAGCAACATCCCAAGGTTTATACACTTGCGACTTCAATCGTAGAGGAATTAAAACAGCAGAATCCTTACTATCAAGAAAGTGCCTACGGCTTATTGCTATCCCTTTATATAGAACTTCTTAGAATTCATTCCAGGAATGAACTGTTGGCAGATCCAGAAACAGAGCATAGCCTGAAAAGCGATTTTGTCATTTCTCCGGTTCTGGAGCACATCACGAAAAACTATATGAACCCCATTACTATGGATTTTTTGGCCGACCTGTGCCATTTAAGTACAACTCATTTCCGTAGAAAATTCCATGAAATTATGGGGACGTCGCCTCTCGATTTTCTAAACGGCACCCGAATCGAAGAGGCCTGCAAGCAGTTAAAAAGCACGGAAGATTCTATTCTTTCGATCTCCGAACAAGTCGGTTTTCACTCCATTTCCAGCTTCAACCGTTGCTTCTCCAGGCTTATGGGAAAGCCGCCAAAAGAATGGCGTAAAGGGGCGCAATCCGAAGCGCAATCTGCGAAAGCGTCTATACTGGAGTTTACGGGGTGGGTCTAATTTTACCAAACGGAATCAAGCAGCTCGTCCACTTCTCGAATTCGGGTCACCGATGGTGTTTGTATAAGATTGCCTTTGACCATAACCATAGCTACATCCGACAAAGCTTTTATATTGTCCAAAGGGTTTTGCTCCATCACGATTAAATCCGCTTGTTTTCCGATATCAATGCTCCCTGTAAGGTGATCGATGCCTAAGATTTCCGCATTAGATTTTGTTACCCGTTCGATGACCTGACCCGCGTTCAGTTTCGTTTGTCTCAGCTACACGCATACCGATTTTATGGGCTTCCTCGCAGATGGCGGCAACCTCTTCCTCCGTCATTTGCAAGCGGCCTGCTTCGCCGACCATGTTGGCATCGGTAACCCCGCCTGTCACGCATATTTTGATTAGGTCTACCCCGTTTTTCACATTAATTCTTACATTTCTTCTCGCTTCCCATGGCGAATCGCCGATTAAAGCCAAATAGGGTGCCCCATGACCACCTGTTACGCTCAGAAAATACCCGGACACCAAAAGATTGGGGCCAACAAACCGGTTTGCATTAATTTCATCTCGGAGCTGTACATCAGTATAAAAAAATTCACCGACGCTGCGCATCGTGGTTACACCGGAATGCAGTGCCGTCAGAGCATTTTTCTTCACTCGTTTTTTTAATACACTTCGGCCCAGCCTCGTATCCAAAATATGATCGAATGCAAAATTCAGCATCCCTTCGCTTGCAGACAGCGTAAATGGCTTTCCATCTGCAAAAAGATGGACGTGCGCATTAATGAGGCCAGGCATCACATATTTCCCCGATACATCGATCGTTTGATAATGGCTGGGGATAGCCAAATCGCTTGCCTTCTCGATCTCCTGAATCAGCCCGTCTTTGTGAATTAAAATCGTCATCATTTTTTCAACGTCTTTTTTCGCGTCTCCATAAATCACATTGCAGTTTTTAAGTGCATAACCTGTCTTCATCGTTTCTCCCTCCTGTTACGCTCACACCATTTAATAATGAATTATCAATTCATTTTTGAGACAAAAAAATATGAGGGACTACCCTGATGCAAAAAAATGGTGAACCGTCCCGCAAATAATCATCCCTACTTGTCGACATTATTCATTCAAGCTTTTTAGTCCATGCAGCCTGTATAGATTAATTGCCTCAAAAATCCGTTTCCGGCTATCGACGCTCATATCCCTCTTCAATAAATCCAAAATCATATTGATGACATTATTGGCAATGATGTTCAGCAAAATCATATTTTCATCGCTTCCGATTTCATACCTTTTATAAGTGTTTTTCAAATAGGGCTTCTTGGTTTCAATCATCAGATCGACCAGTTCGTTTTTTGCATTGCTGTAAATCGTCCCTTTATTTTTTTCGAAAATAATGACGATCTGCATGCTATATTGAGTTAGTAGGTTGATTTGCTCCTGAACAATGGCCGATTTTTTTTCGTTATGGGTTTCTTCAAAAAAAGTCTGGTTATCGATATGAATGCTTTCCACTAACACATTCTTCAAATAATCCACTAAGGAAGGCGGAACAACCGAATAAAATAACTCCTTTTTATTTTTAAAATAAGTATAAATATTTCCGACAGAAATTTGGATTTCATCCGCAATATCGCTCATTTTGGCATCTACAAAGCCTTTTCGAAAAAATACCTTTAAAGCGGCTGATTCAATTTCTTTTTTCACTTCATCTTTTTTGGCCTGTATAATGAACACCCTCAATCAATAATGAATAAACCATTCATTTTTAGTGTAGTTCAGTGGCTTAGACTTGTCAAACCGGAGCAAAACAACAGAAACCTTGACAGTTACGATAGGTGATAATTCAATTGTATAGCCGAATATAAAAAAACAGGGAAAAGACATGACGGAAGCGGGTTTTCCCCGTTCTCCATTCAACCTTTTCCCCGATTTTTTTCAAGTCTTTATTCATGTTTTCAGTGAGAACAACCATGACATGACGTGCCCCCATCAATGAAGTTATTTATTTTCATAGAGTGCTACGCCGTAGTTCATAAAAATACTGCACAATGGGATGCTTTAACTGCATCTTCTCGGTCATGTTTAATATTCGCTTTTTTCCAACTCGTCTGTCCACTAAAGCTAGAATATTCAATAAGATATCATTACTCTCTAAGCTTTCCTCTATAGAAGTAGTTAAAAACTTATTAGCTACAACATTAAAATTAGACTTGCTTAATGAAGCCTGTGCTGACAAAAGCTCCTTTGCATGTTCTGATATTTTTCTACCTCTTGCAATTACTTGTAGACGCTCCTCCGGAACGTTCCCATTAGTATCTTTTCTGACCGCTTCAATTTCTTCATTGCTGATAGGAACTTGGATATCTGGATCATTCTTGATTTCCAACTCCGTCTGATACCATTTGATTGGACTAGTGATATCATTCATATTGAGTATGTTCTTCTTATCTACAGTTATATAACAAATTCCAGACTTATCAGGCAAATAACGGTAACTGGTCGCTCGGTATTCAACCCTTCCGTCTAACGCAGGACAGCGGAAGCTCTCCAGTTGTTGCTTCAATTTACTCCAGGACATATATCCTCCTATGTTTTCAATGCCTACTAACAGCCCGTCCCCCAACTTGGCAATTTAATTTCCACGTTCCTCTACCTCATCATGATCCTTGCTTCCAAACTCATCAAGCAATGTACGCACTTCACTTGTTGATTTGGCGTTCATTAAGCTGTTTCTGAGTTCACTTGCCCCTCGGAATCCACGGACATATATTTTGAAGAAGCGGGCGAGAGGGCTGAACGAACGTGGCTCCTGCGCTGAATATTGATCATGGAGATCTAGATGAAGCCGCAGCAGTTCAAGCAATTCTTCACTGCTATGTTCCTTCGGCTCCTTCTCAAACGCAAATGGATTCTGGAAAATACCACGCCCAATCATAATGCCATCCACTCCATATTGCTCAGCGAGCTTCAAGCCGGTCTGACGGTCCGGAATATCTCCGTTAATGGTCAACAGTGTATCTGGTGCCACCTCATCACGAAGTTTCTTAATCTCCGGAATCAGTTCCCAGTGGGCGTCTACTTTGCTCATTTCCTCTCTTGTCCGCAGATGAATGGACAAATTCACAATGTCTTGTTTCAAAATATGGGTCAACCAGTCGCGCCATTCGTCTACGGCAGTGAAACCGAGCCTTGTTTTCACACTGACGGGCAGTCCCCCGGCTTTGGCGGCCTGAATGATATCCGCTGCGATTTCGGGACGGCAGATCAGGCCGCTTCCCTTCCCATTCTCGGCTACATTCGCTACAGGACAACCCATATTAATATCGATGCCTTTGAAGCCTTCTTTCGCCATACCGATGCTCATTTCACGGAAATATTCCGGCTTATCTCCCCAGATATGGGCCACCATGGGCTGTTCATCCTCTGTAAAAATCAAACGCCCGCGTACACTTTTGTTCCCCTCCGGGTGACAATAACTCTCTGTATTCGCAAACTCCGTAAAAAACACATCCGGTCTGGCTGCTTCACTTACGACATGGCGAAACACAACATCCGTCACATCTTCCATCGGTGCCAGTATAAAAAAGGGTCGTGGCAACTCACGCCAAAAATTATTCGTCATATCAAAAGCTCCTCTATAAATACCAGGACAAATCTTTGGTCCCAAAATGGTAAATCTAACCTGTTCATGTCCTTGCTTCTTCTTCACATATAACATGTTTAAGCAACGTAGTTCAAACGGCAGTATATGTTAAGCATAGACATCTAAATGAGTATATCATACCCAAGAGAGGAGCAGACTCCCCAAAAGACTCGCAAAAAAAGGAAGAGCGCCGCCCCTCCTTGCCATCTTCTATAACGTACTGCGCCGCAGTTCATAGAAATACTGCACGGCATAACTTCCCCCAGCCTACGCCGTTCCCATACGAATGGCTTAAAAAAAGAGCCGAGGAGTAATATCCTTGACCCTTTTCGTCAATTTCTACACATTAATATACAAAATTTTCAGCTGTTCATTGATTTTGGCTTCAAGTTCAGCGATTTCTTGTTTATCTTGCTCTAGTAGCTTATTTACTTCATCAAGGTCAATAACTTGCTCTTCTTCAAACGTATCCACGTAGCGAGGAATATTTAAGTTAAACTCGTTTTCTTTGATTTCTTCAAGTGATGCCACGTGAGCATATTTATCAACATCTACACGATTTCGGTACGTTTCGATAATCTTATTGATGTTTTTATCAGTAAGTTTGTTTTGATTTTTACCTTTTTCAAACGCCAATACACCTCAACTATTAGTCTTTTCTGACCAATAGTGAACAACACTCCACATGTGTCGAGACGACAAAAGGTATATATTAACTTTTATTATATATATTACCTATACTATCAAAAGCCGCTCCTTCACACAACACCCCCTTTTTTACCCGAATCCATAATCACGATGAAATCAGCCCCGTTCCTCACTTTGAAAAGCAATTGCTCAAAATTACTACCAGCTTCCTTCCCTCTCACACCTCCAGCTTCCAGTATTACACATAGTAAATACCCCAACCAATGGGTCATTCTGTAAACTAAATCTCTCTTTTAACCGATAAATACATATGCTGGACTGTTATTTAAATATCACATCTCGTAACTTTATACCCAACAAACTCAGTGATACATATGGGTCTTGACTCAAAGTTGTATTCATCCATTTCTTCTATTCGTCAGACTCGAATTAAAAATGCTGCACTTTACTTTTGTAATCAGCCATCAAATCTGGAAAGGAGACATGAACTCACTTGAGCATATTATCAGATGGAATCGGATATGAAAGCCTACGCTTTTATGGTCCCTTTCAGCCGCAACACATCGATCAACTTCAAATAACACGTACCATTAATGATCATACTTTTTTACATATTAGTGGTATGCTCTCCGAAGAACAGGGAGCCGCATGCATCGGACAAAATATGGAGCAAGAGCCGATTGTGATTCGTCAGTTGGATGATCAAGGACAATCGCTAAGAAGACTGTTCCACGGGATCGTTACGCAAATGTCTGTGAATTGCACACGTGGAGTATATACCTTTGAACTGGAGGCGGCTTCCCATTCATACCAGATGGATATCAAGGTAAAAAGACGCTCCTATCAAGATATTCACCGTACCTATGATGATCTGGTCACTGCGCTGGTTCGAAAATATCAGTACGGAGATGCCATTGATACCGTAAGCAACTATGCCAAACTGGAGACATTTGTTTTACAATATGATGAGACTGATTGGGCGTTTTTAAAGCGTCTCGCCTCTCGCTTTGGTTCCGTACTTGTGCCAGAGGTAACTGCAGCCTCGCCCAAGGTTTTCTTTGGGATGCCAGAAGGCAAGCAGCATAAGGTGGAGCGGGATGTATTTTATCGAGTACGAAAAACGTTTCATGAGTTGGATGCAGAAAAGCCAAGAGAACGTGCTAGCTCGTATGTCACCTATATGATTGAAAGCCTGCAATACTATGCGCTGGGTGATCTCATCACGTTACCGATTGGACAAGGCAAAGAACTGGTCGTGGTTCGGGCAGTGACAACGTTAGCAGATGGCTTACTGCGTACCCGTTATGATCTTCAAGCCGAACAGGATATCCGCTATGCTCGTTATGAAAACGATCAGGCTACCGGGATTTCACTGACAGGAACGGTACTGAAGGCACAGCAGGATTTCGTCCAGCTTCAACTGGACATCGACCCAAAGCAAGATCCTGCCAAAGCCTGCTGGTTTCCTGTAGCGACTCGATATGTAGCTGAAGAACATAGTGGCTGGTACGATATGCCTGAAATCGGGGAACAAGTGGAACTGTATTTGCCTACACACCGTGAACAGGATGCCTATGTGACGGATTCGCTCCGACAACAACGTCACGCAAATGGACAGCCAAATGTGAAGGTATGGCAACATGTGCAAGGTAGCGGCGTAGAAATGTCTGAACATGAACTGACCCTATCCACCTCCGGTGAATTTTCCATTACACTGCATGAAAGTAGCGGCATCACCATCAACAGTCCGGGGGATGTACAGATTCAGGGTGGTCATGTGAAGCTGGGTGCAGGTGAGGAACTGTCGCTGGAAGCTGGAACGGCGCTATATCTGAAAGGCGGAGCCAGCAGCATGGTACTGGATGGTGAGACGGATACCCACGCTCCAGTAATTTATCAGGAAGGTACGGTGAAAGCTCCTGTTTTCGTGGCTGACCTCCCTCCTGTACCGGAGCCGCCATTGATGAGTATAAAAGCCTATGAAGCAGCCCAATCAGCGACAAAGGATTCATCCAGTAGCCAAGCCCCTACCCCTAAAGCAAAAGTTACGACCCCAGCAGCGCTTCAACAGGCCAAAGCTTTGATGGGTACGGTGTCTAAGCTTTTAGGCTCCATTCCGGTGATGGGAAAAGTGGCTGGTGCTGTTATAGGAGCACTAAGTGGGCCTGCGGCGGGTGTCATTCTGAAAGCAACTGCAGCCATTCCTGTTCGAAGTAAAGGAACACCTACGGTTGGGGGAGGCGGTAAGGGAACCAGAATTCATCCGTTAAAATACTTGGCTGGTTTAACAATGCAGGGACTGGTCAGTCAATACGAGTATGAGCGAGCTCAGGAAGCCTATTATAACAAGTGGATTTTGGGGAAAGTGTATACAAGTGCTCGTCATGTGGCTCATTCCGGTGGAACATTGGAGCTGGTTCAAAACTTGCTGAAAGAGTCTAAGATGATGGTTCATGCGTATCAGCAGGTTCCTAAAAGTGTTCGTGAAAAATGGATTAGGGATTATATGAAGCAACAACCTCCTCCTAAGCCGCTTTCCCCAGAAGAAGAAAAATTACAGAGAGCAAGAAAGTATGCGCAAAGTATTCGTGACTGGGAAGCTAATCGTCCCGAACCCCCTAAAAAAAGCTTTGGCGAGGAAACCACACTCTTTTTCCAGGGCATGGAGGAAACAGTTCAAGCGAACGTTGAAGGCTTGAAACAGTTAAAAGATGCTCTTATCGAGCATCCTGTGGATACTATAAGTACTATAGTGTCGGGTCAATATGAAGAGGCAAAGGGAGATTTGGTATTTGCTAAAAATTATGTTTTGGATCAGGAAAATGCCAGAGAAGAGTATCTCAAAGGTTTAAAAGAAGACGATAAACGGATGTTAGAGAAGGGCCAAAGTTACATGGAGGGTGAGACATTAGCTGGGATGCTAATTAGCTCTCTTCTGGGTAAGGGAAAAATAAAAGGTGGAAAAGGGACACATCATAATTCCAAAGATGTTCCAGAACCAAAACCCTTGAAGCCAACGAATGAGCCGAAATCGAGCCTAACTAAAACTGAGGGGACGAGAAATGTTCTTGATTCTGTACCGTCAGTTAGAAACGGCGAGTTTAATAAATGGTTCAATTCTTTGACTCCCGATGAATTTGACAAAGTATGGGCAGACCCTAAACTAAGAGATACCATAAAAGACCGACTCAGACATCCTGGCAAATTACATGAATGGCATTTGGTATCCAGAGCAGATGTCTTCAAAAGATGGGGAGTAACAAGCGAGCAAATTGCGGAGATGCGAACGCTTATCAGTGAGACTAAATTTGTAAACCCTACAGGTAAACATGGAGGGAAAGGCTCTACCAAAGCACATAATGAATTATTAGAAATTATTGATTCGTCTACCGATTATGATATGTTTAAAAGAAGATTACAAAACTGGGCGAATTATAGATTTGACGGTGGAGTAGATGCTCTGCCAGAGGGTCTTAAGCCTTAATGGAGGTTAGAATATGGAAAAAGAGGGCTTCGTATCACTTTGGATGGGAAATGTTGATACATGCGAAGAATTGGAGAGGTTGTTAGCAACTTCTTATACAGATGAGGGTGATTTTATTCCATCAATATTTGCTAGATATTTTGAAATTGATAGGTATGATGATGCTGTTAGGGAAGCTGAATATTATGAAGAATCGAGCAATGATCTGATCAGCTTGCTTGAAGGTTTTTCGTATGATGATAAAATAATTCCAGAATTTAATGCATTGCTGCAAGGGAAATTATTAAATAATTTTAATGCAGTAATATTGCTTTACAATTTTAAGTATACCGGGAATAGAGAAGAGGTTGAAAATGACTCGAATTTTCTAAAATATCTTGGCACAGTAGAATATAAGTAGTTACAAAATAGGGTGTGTTACACAACAATAAACCAAGTATGAAACAATTTAGCTATCTGAATAAACCTTTCAAAAGCTTATTCCAATTTGAACCATGAGTTAGGAATGAGCTTTTTTACACAAAAATAATGACTTGCCATCCCTCCCCATCAGAGTTAACATACACACACTTCAACAAACGGGAGGGAAAATAAACTATGTCAATTTGGCCAGATTGGTTTCTCGAAGCATTACGCCAACGATTTTATCAGTTAGAACTCGCCAGTGAGCAACAAGTTTCATGCCCACCAGAGGACAAAAATCTATTCACTCAAATGGATCAATTTAAAACCAACCAAAACGAGGATATCCAACGTCTGTTATCCGAATGGGAAGAAGCAATAGGCTATCAATTAAGTCAGGACAAACAATCCATCTATATGGAAGGAGTAAAAGACGGGATTCGATTGATTCTCCCCGTCATACATCGTTAGTCTATTTATCGCATAAGCCCATGATTTTTTTAGTCCAGTATTTCATCTATGCTCATTCCACTCTTCAAGGTAAAAACAAAATGCGCTGGTGAGAGAATGGTTATCTTCTCCACCAACGCATTGAATAGGTTATCATCAAATTGTTCCAGTATATCTTGCCGCAAGTTTAAAAGTTGAATAATCTCATCGACTCGCTCCTTGATTTTTTCCTTCTGATCCTCTTCCTCCTTTAATAGCAGCATCTGTTGCCTTAGCCCATTGAGCTCGCTGGAAAGCCTGTTCGTTTCTTCATCATATACACTCTCATCTATCTGATTCCGTAGCTTGAGATTCACTAATTCCTTCAAGTCGGATTTCAATTGTTGCATCTGTCCTTCGATGTCTAATAACGATTTTTGCTCTACTTTGCTGGAAAGTACCGATTCAATATTCCCTTTCAACATTCGTATGAATCCTTTCTTGTTCTCATACATCCGATTGAACAATCGTACAAACGCGGAATGTAAAACTTGTTCATCAACTGATTTGGCATCACAGGCTGCTTTACCTTCATTAACATACGTTTTGCATTGCCATACGACTTTTTTCGATGGGTTATTGCTGTTCCAGGTTCGGCGTTTAAAAATGGCTCCACAGCATCCACAATATACTTTACTGCTCAGTGCATATTTGCTGGAGTATCTTTTACTCTCCCCCATCACACTCCCTTTCAGCTTGGCTCTCCGTTTCTTCTCTTTTTGCACCGCTTCAAATATTTCTTTGGATACAATCGGTTCGTGGTTATCCTCTATAAAATATTGCTGCTCTTGTCCCTTATTCTTGATCCGTTTATGGGTTAGAAAATCAACGGTTACCGTCTTTTGCTGAAGCAAGGCTCCGTAATATTTCTCATTGGTCAGAATTAAGGTAATGGAGGAATCCCACCACGTATCGCCACCCGTGACTGTTTTAATGTGATCTCGCATCAAGCCTCTGGCTATCGCCTGATAGCTTTTTCCGTCTAGATACTCCTCATATATGCGCCGCACAATCTCTGCTTCTGGCTCGTTAATCACCAATTCACCATGTTCATCCTTATCATAGCCGAGGAAGCGAGTGGTGTTGCAGAAGACTTTGCCGTTTTGGAAGCCTCGTAATATGCCCCATCGACTGTTTTCAGAAATGTTTCGACTCTCGTCTTGGGCAAGGGAACTCAGGATGGTCAGCAATACTTCACCTGTGGTATCCAGTGTATTAATATTCTCCCGTTCAAAGAATACAGCCACTCCAAGGCTTTTAAGTTCCCGTACATATTTCAATAAATCCAGTGTATTCCTAGCAAATCTCGAAATCGACTTGACCAGAATCAGATCCAGTTTACCGTTTCGAGCATCCTGTATCATCCGATTAAAACGCGTTCTATTTTTGGTGTTGGTTCCACTGATGCCTTCATCGGCGTAAATATCAGCCATTTCCCATTCTAAGTTGTTTTGAATGTATTGAGTATAGTGATTCACCTGATTGGTATAGCTCTCCTTTTGCTCCTCGGAATCGGTACTAACTCGGCAATAGGCGGCGACTTTCTTCTTTTGAATAGATTGGATTCCCTCTACGATGTCCATCGTTTTAATGGGAACGATCACGACTTTTTTTGCGGTTGCGGCTTGTGCCATAGACGTTTCTCCTTTCGATATTTTCTTTATACGGTCACATGTTATAATGCGTGCGGTACATCATCAAGTCCATTTCTGTCCATGTGATAGCTACTTGAAAGACTTTTTATTAAGCTCATCAATCGCTATAAATTCTTCTTCTGTAATGACATTTTGTGATCTCAATTGCTTCAATAGACTCAGACTGAGCAAGTAGTCGATGGATTTTCGTTGCATATGTATGTGCTCCTTTGAAATAAAAGTGGCTCACCACAAAGGCAAGCCGATAGATATAAAACTTAGAATAAATTCTTAAGGCTAATGGTCTTTTCTCTAGTAATACTAGGATCACTTACTAAGGTTGCAGTCAGCGCAAGGGCTTTATTGTTCGCCCCGCTACTGCTTCCTGCTTTTATGGTAACACTATTTCCTGTGCTGGCTGTTATGCTTCCCATTATCGGAGTTGAATCATCTTGATTTCGTAGGCTCCACTCCACAGACTGGTCAAACACTTCCGTTCCATGATCATAGATATGACTGACGTATGAGGCGCTTTGGCCTGTTTTGAGGATGGGATTACCAGTAATGGCTATCGAATAGATATGCGTTCCCGTTTCGACGACTCTCATTTCAATCGTACTCAGTATCGTAGAGTGATATGTTAATTTTACGGTGATACTTGCTTGGCCCAAAGCGATGCCCATAACCCGACCTTGCTGATCTACACTAATCACATTCGGATCACTGGATATATAGGTAATCGCCGGATTCGCTATCTCATTTCCATTATCCGTAGCACTCACAATCAAATATAACGTTTCGTTTAGAGGTACATGAGCTATCGTTCCCTGATGAATATGTAATGCATATGTATGGGAAATCTCGTACTTCCATCTGTCTGCAATGTTATTTTCCACGTCATCGTAAGCTGTATTTATGCTATCCAATGTGCAGCTTAACTGGATGATGCCATTCATCGTACGATCCATTCCAACTATTTTAAACGGCTGATGAGTCATATAAAATCGTTGGCTTAATGTAATGCTCCTCGTATCTGCATTGTCCTGTACGATAACCAGGATGTTGCCCTCTGGCATGGAGATAACTTTACCTGTTTCCGTTGAAAACGTTCTGCCTTCCACCACAGCATCAATCCATTTCACCTGTCCATTCCAGTTTAAAGCTAGCCGTTGATTACACTTTTTCATTCTGCCTCGACACGACTGTTCATTTCGATCCACCTGACTGGTAATTAAATATCGTTCATAGCGATAGTTCACAATATCACCTGTATGTAAAGGTGTTGCTGCTCGAATAATTTTTTCATCGGTCATTTGAATATGATCTGTCGCATCCCGAATTAGAGCAAGCTGCTTTACACTATTGATATACACAAGTTCGCCTTTCTCTCGCAGAAAGAAATCCATCATCGGCTCTATACTCCTTGTCATTCCTTCACCTCCAATGCAAAATCCGGCTTACAGCGATACAGATACAACTCCATATAATCGCTCCATTCCTTCATGTCTAAAATAATAAAGACATCCTTGCTGATTTGAACATAGCCGTTTAATTGCAATAAGGATTCCAGTGGACAAAAAGCTCGACATGTCGTCTCTAGTATGTAACCATCTTCGAATGAAAAATTTTTACGATAAGGTTGTACATCTGCCATCACTGACAGAACAGGGTTGAAATGAGTAGCATCTAAAATTTCCAGCTTCGTATTATAGAACATTAATCTGTCCCTACCTTGATTTTAGGTAGAGGAAGAGCAAGTCGAATACTTACTGGAATGCCTGTTTCGTATGTGGCTGAGCGTTCACCTTCCTGCTTATTCATAAGCCCGACCGAATCCCTATTCTTATAGAGATATGCGGCATAATCAACCATGACATGATCGTATTCCACAGGCAGTGTTACCACATTACAATAGCCAAAAATATTACTCCTCGCTTTATTCAAATAGTGGATCAGGATATCATCCTTGGATATGTCTGTTGATTCCATACTCAATAATCGCTTCATCAAATTCATTAGCTCACTCATGTACTGTCTCCTGTTCCTCCTTTACCTGTGCCTTCTCGGTACGCTTCATATTCTTGACAGTTTGAACTTTCGTTTGGGGTAAATCTTGCTCAGTCTCATCTGGTTTAGGCTCATCCACTTGCTCATAATGATCATTAACCTGTAAACGCAGCAGCAGCTCCTGATCCGTTACTTCCCATGTGCAGCCTGTCTCTTGATTCAAAAACCACATCTTATCACCCTCCAAAATTAAAAATAAGGGCATCCAAAACGGACACCCCGAACGTGTTTCTACTATTATAATGTGTTCTCATATCATTCTATTTTCAATTAAGACTTATTGGCTGTGAGTACAGCGAGAGCTTCCGGCTTGATACATTTAGCTCCGAATACCTGCAATCCTTTCACTGCATCTGAAAATTGTTTCTCTGGTCTGAAGGCTTCCACCGAATCCACTTGCCCGGCAAACGAAATCGCACTCTTATGACCTGCGATGATTTTATACTTGGCTCCTGTGGTATTCGGCACATTGTTGGATTTATAAACGGTCATACCATCAATATCTCCCACATAGCCTGTACGGATAATGTTCGGGTCTTTGGTGAAACGAGCATCCTTCAAAAGCAAGCCATAGTACCATGCAGGAACCACCACAAATCGTTCGCTTTCCGGCACATTATTTTCGTCCAATAGTACGCCTAAATCAATCAGTAAATCATAGGCTGTATCTTTGGTTGGAATTATAGGCGTTGTATCGTTACCAATTGTATTCTCAGCTTTAACCTCTGTGTAGAATCCAGCAAGATACTGATCCACTACATTGGCGAGTCCATAGGAAGCTTCCACGATTCCACCATCCAGTAGATTTACATTCGCTTGAGCAGCATCGACATCATCCACCTGAAAATTAAAATACTTCGCCTGATCGATCACCAACGTTTTTTGCATAGCATCTAGTTCCTGTGGATTCCCGATTCCAGCTACCTTGTCATAATTGCCAATCGTTATTGCCCCAATCGAATTGATTTTCACGGTGGAACCTTGACCTTGAATTTCCCCTTCGTAATCGGTGTTGACCACTTCCCCATACACCAGATTCTTCTTCAAGCTTTCATTTAAACGTGCGCTCCAAATTGTAGGAATAAAATTCTGTACTGACATATCTATTCACCCTATCCTTTTCGTTTATTATTGTTTGTTTTGTAATGCTTGCTTGACTTGATCCCAATGCTGATTGATCTCGTTTGGTGACATGCCTTTAATCGCTTCTAATGTAAATGTGCTATTCGTTAAACTAGCCGGAGGGGTATATCCTTCCCCTTTAAGCCGTTGCTCCACTTGCTGTTGTACAGCCACTTGCAGCGATTGTTCTAACATAGTCAAATTTGCTGTTGTCACTTCTTCATCTGCACCAATAAAATAATCCACTAACGGGAGTGGAAGTTTCTTTTCGGATGCTATTTTGATCGCTTGGCTGGTTAAGCGTTCACGTTGCTTCTCTAGCTTCATATTTTCCACTTCGGCTCGTAGCTTCTCAACTTCGATTTCTTTCTCATCCTTAGCCGGGAATCGCTTCTTGATCTCAGCATCCACTGCACTTTCCAAATGATTGGATTTCCACGTTTCCAGCGATTTAGCGGATCGTTTGTCCACCGTGCTATCGAACCAACTTCTTGCATCATGATTAGATTGAATGTATTGCTCTATCCCTTCTACGCTATACGGATTCAATCCCCGAAGATACGATTGCCATTCCTCGTTTGTTTGGTTTTCCTCAATCAACTGCTTTACTTGTTCTAAATTCATTTTCGTTAATCTCCTTTATTGTCCATTCGACTCCACAGAACCAAACACACATATGTATGTATTAATTGAGCCGTTTAATGTCATGCTCAGGACAGGGATGTTACGCTTTTGAAATCACAAAAACGAGGAAAAGGTACAAACATACCGACTCCCCACTTTTGGGTATTTTTAACCCTTATTTCATTAGGATTTTTGATAGCCTAAAGCGTAACACCGTAAGTCTGTATAGGTTCGAGCTTTCGAACACGCATATGTATGTTGAATTCGTTTAACGTCATATCCGATACAATGATGTTACGCATTAGAAACCGCAAAAATGAGAAATAGTACAAACATACTCCCTCACCATTTACGATTTTTTTCACCCTTAGTTTATATGGCTTTTGGATAGCCTAAAGCGTAACATCGAGCCTGCTTTTTCTCATCTGGCGCATCCGTAACTTCGACTTTTCGTTCGCATTCTTATCTCTGCATTTCTCACAATATTTCTGCCGATTCGAATTTGCCGAAAATGTTCCTCCACAACGTGTACAGTTCACCCTCGGCTTCGCTGTCTTAGGCTCAGTCTCTACATTACGTTCAGACTTATATTCTCGCTCCAATTTCTCGTCCATTGGTAGCACTCCATTTTCAAAATATGTACAACGGGGCAGACCATCATCTTGAGCGAAAAATACACATGGGCCATCTTGTAAGCAGCAATAGTTTGGGATACCGTGCTTTGCTCCAAGATAACCAGCACAGCTATTCTTAACGAGCCGCTTGATACCATTTTTATTCTGCATTCGATTTCTCCTTACTCGCATCTGCTAATCGTTGCTGCTCCGAATGAAATTTATTGAATTCCAGCTTCGGATTCTCCACAAATGGTAATAGTGTCAGCAACGTTTCCTGAGATACTACTTGCTGCAATTTAACGATCACATCAGCCATCCCAACCAAGTCTGTCGGCAAGTTACGAGTGAATTTTACGGCGATATCCCGGTAATCATATTGGACACCTTCTTTAATGTGCAGGTAGGTAAAGAAATTCCGTAAACGCTGCTTGATTGCCTTTTCCATTAAGGCTTCACGCATCGCCACTCGATTCTCCAAATTCAGCAGCTTGTTTCTCAGAGCTAAGGAAGATGTATTGCTGGCCCAGTTTTCATTAAAGTTGACCTGATCCATCATATCGAAGATTTTGCGTTCAATGTTATCCAACTCGTTTTTCACAAAGGAATCGTTAATCTCCTTCGTAAGCCAACTTACCTTTCCACCAGCCGGAACTTGAATAATGCCCATCTTCTTCATATTCAACAAGTCTTCCGCTTCCAATTTGGCATTCTCGATCACGAGATAGGCATTGCGATGATCTGCAATTTCATTGACCAAATCTGAATTCAACGCATTATAAGCATCAAATAAAGAAATCACATCCTGGAATCCGCTTTTTCTCTCTGCATTAGCTGGACAGGAGATAAGTGGGACTCTTCCAAAGATGTGATTATGTTTGCCGATATATTTCGGTTCGTATGATTGGTTTTGTTTCATTTGAATGAGTTTACTATCGTTGCCGATTGTATAGTGTAGAATTTCATGATCAGTATACACGTCCAGATACACTTGTTTATCAAACCTTCTCGTAAATTTATGTAGTCCTAGTAATACATTTCGTTCTGCTGTTCCGTCCTCCAACACATACGCATTCAAAGGAGACAATACTGTCGCTGAAAACTGGCCATCCGAATCAATATAGTTCAATTCAAAACTCTCACCAAAGATTTCGGATTGTTTCCGAAGCTGTAGATTGTGCTCTTTGTCCCAATGACTCATATGTATATCGATATTATGTATGACTTCATCCTGATCTGACTTGGACACATAGTTTACTGGTTTACCGAGCAGATAGCCGACTTCGTTATCTACAAATTTACGTGGGAAATTGAAGTTAAGCTTTTGATTGCTTCGGCTTTCTTGCATCGCATAGTTCTTGAGAATAGCATGCTGACCATTGTAGTAGTCTGAGTATTTCTGTTTGGCTAGTGCAGTCGATTGGAGTTCATTTAGACAATCTAATATGATTTGTTCGGTAATTTGCATCTCATCGAATCCTTTCAAAATAACAATGTCATACATTCCACTAATTTTTACACATATCAAAAAACTGCCCTTTAAAAAGGCAGTTCCTTAGTTAACTATTCTGCTAAGAAGTTTAAATTCTAATTTACGCTCATAATTTATTCAATCTTCTTCTTTCAGACAAATTTCAATGAATTCATATAGGTTGTTCCCTTCTACAGAACGGTTTCCCCAGTCGTGCCAAAAGTATAATACTTGCCCTACAACTCCCGCTTCGGATGGATCTGTATCAAGACAGAGATAGTCCCCACCACCGTTCTCTGCAATTGGTACCCATTTAGGATTCCAAAGACAAGGCCTGATTTCATTATCGGCATCCAATTCCAAATCGTCTGGATCAAATTCTTCCTGAATAAACTTCCAGTTATCAATAATTTGAGCAATAGGGGAAAGTGTTAAATTTCTTACGAAAGAACTAACTCCCACCTTCCAATCTTGCCCATTATATACCCTATAAAAATTTTTCATTTCTTCGGGAAGCTTGATGCCAAGCGTACTTTCGAGTATCTGGAAATCTTCATCTCTTGCACCGACTTGTAGATTCAATTTCTTTTCAAAATCCGCTTCCTTGCTAATCCCTTTTTCAATAATACGCTGCCATAGTGACTCAGCTTGATGCATCATTTCATAATCCTCCAGCTATTCAATAGATATAAAATAATCCTTTCTTTAGTTATTGCATTAAATTTTTGATGAATTAAACTAAATATGCCCTTCTTAACCTCCGGCTCCAGACTAATAATGCGTCTGCCCCTTGGAATGCACACTTTCCACGGGTGCATTTATAGTTACTAGTTGAGCTTATTTACGGATTATTACCAGCACCAACCACGACTGAGAAAACTCCCTCTTCATCGTGCTTCAGTATGACGATAAAGGTGCCTGGCATAAATTCTGGACTATTCGCTGCATCAAGTTCATACCAACCCTTCAACCGTTCTGAAAGGAGCTTACTCTCGTACTGGATAACATCTCGCCCCTCGTCTACCTTATACTCCTTGACCTTAACAGCGTCACTTGGAATTACAGAAGAAGCCTCGCGTATAGCTTCCTTTACAGAGCGCCTTGGCGTATCCGTAGCTTCAAATGACAGGGTTACATTCAAAGCCGTGTCTTTCTTTGTAACGTCATCTTCGGCATAAATAGCCAGAAAACTATTGTTCTGATAAGAGCTAATGCCAGCATCTTGCCCATTCTCATCTGCCCCGCGGAGATGTTCGATAGTTTCCTTCGTATCACCAAGTCCTCCTGCCTTGGTGATCAGGGGTTCTTTAGTGGTGCCTTTATCTTTAACTGGCTCAGTAACCTTGCCGCTTTCTGTATCCGTTGCAGCTTCGTCCATAGGAGTTGATTCAACCGTGCTTATTGTCTCTCCGTCATTATCGCTCTCTTTGTTTTCTTTGGCTGATTCTCCGCAACTGGTTAACGTTATAGATAGAGCAATACATCCTGCCATAATAAGCAATCTCTTCTTGTGAATCTCCATACTCCGACCTCCATATTTTATAATGTTTAATTCTATCCTGCATTTACCAATATGTATTATAAAAAATTAAGCTCGCAGTCTGGACGCTATCTGGTGTATCGCTCAATATCATCTATATCCGACTCTCTTCTCAGTTGGTTCTTATATTCATGTACGTCGTTCTTTAATTTGGCTACAGCTCCCCAACCTGAGAATACAAGCAGGAGCACACTCATTAAAGCATAGGCGAATGTAAAATAATTCAAATAGAAGTTTAAAACAATACCACCTAATATCAACAACAATACGATCCACAGCGTCCACTTTAAGCCCTTTTTCAATAAAAATCTCTCCTTCAAAAGGATTCCTATAATGTTTCTTTATGTATCATGATACATACGATCCACATGTCTAAAAAGTTCAAGAAATTTAGGCATCATGAGTGCTGTAACTGTTATTGTCTTGATTACAGTTATCAGCTTGTATGGTTGCCACAACCTTAACTATTCTGCCCGTTAGTTCAATCCATGGTCGTCGTCAATTATCCACGAAAATTCTTTCGTAATCGAAGTTGCAATGCTAGATAATATTAGTTCTAAGATGTCATCAGTGTATATTGGTACATCAATTTCAATTAAATTTACTTCTTCAGTACCATCAAGCGTGTCGAAAGCATAGCTCCCATCTGGATTAGCAAGAATACCAGTTACTTTAACAATCTCCCCATCGACTTCTTTATGAAATGTTAGGTGACTAACTTTTGTGAATCCCAAAACAGAGGTTAAGAATTGCTCAACAACCTCCGATTTAATTTTGGACATGTACTTGTCCGAATGGATACTTATATAGTCGTACATAGTTTCACCTTACTCATGTCTGCCATAGCTGCCTTTTGCTACTTCGAGGGAGCTTAAATAGGTAACGAATCAATATGAGATTCAACTTCAAAAATAAATTCTTCAAGGCTTTCACAATCAAATGATTTATTAAAAATTGCCAACCCTGTCTTGAAATCATAGCCTCCAATATTTGACAGTAATCAAATAACTTTTCAACGTCAGCTCTATTCGTTAAGTCATAATCCTGATAAGTGGTTCCTAATGGTTCAGGGAAGATTCGATATGCTAACCATTTTCTTTCCAATTTAATACACCCCTTAGAGTTACAAAAGCAAATGCGGTCATAATTAGTGATTCGACATTTTCCTGCTGTATCCTGTCCATTGACTTAACGAGATTGGATAAAATAAGATTTGTGTTTTAGCAAAACCCTCAAAATAACAAACTTCGATCATAAAACTTCAGACTCTTGACCGACTGAATCAATTGAACAGCCCCATATAAACTATCTGGTGCATCATCATATTGGCAGTTTCGGTTATAATCTTTTATCTGGTTATTATATCTGATGTTATCTGCATTGAACAGAATATGACCCTTCTTCACTTCCGGCTCCAAGCTAATAATACGTTCATGCTTCTGCCCTCTGGAATGCACACTTTCCACGGGCGTATGTATCTTCGCTTTCCATAACTCTTCTTCAAACTTTTGCTTCATATAGCTTTGTGCCTGATTCACTTCAAAACCCAGCTTATCTACAGGGTAAAGCTTCAATTTTTCAATGGCTACTTGAAACAAATCATCCGGCAACAGTTTATAGATATTGCCATCGATCACATACATCTGCTTTGTTTTGCGATGCTGTCCAATAATCGAAATGGCCGAATAGTCATTCTTCTTTCCAGCCTTAATGGCTGGATCAATATACATCGCCATTTCCATATCCTCAAACTCAGGCAACCTTTCCCAATACATGAGATTCTGAAATATGTACTCATCGGTCGAGCGCGGATCATTTTGTAACTCTTTATAGAAACTCTTTTCACCCATCGCTTGCTTTTTGCACATCAAATAATAATAGTCCAAATACTCGTTCCATAGGATTTTCGTACCCTCCAGCATTTCCTCCTCATTCGCCATAAAAAAAGACAAGGCAGTATTGATCCTGTCCCCGTCTTGCAAGTTATTATACATTCGTTCCCACTCTGACCATAGATCATCTCGTTCTGAAAATTGAAGCACGGCTGCTTTACGGACACTTCGCACACCTGGTATTTTACCTTTGAGCAAATCGGCCATAATATCCTCTTCGTTTAGAATGGTTCCACAGATTAGAATATTCGTATCCCTTGTGCCAATAGGTAGAATGACATCTGTAAATGTATTTTTAATCTGTTCTCGTTTTGCTTCAGATCGAGCCGTATCCTCTTTGAGCAAATCATCCATCAATACCAGCGTAGGACGATGATGCTTGTAATGGATACCTCTCAAGCTACCGTCGATGCCACGAATCATAATGCAAGAATCTAGTCCACCTTTACTCTTCAGCCATATTTCATTGTTGTTCCAACGGCTCCCTTTACGAATCCCAAAATCCTCAATCAACATCGTATTCGTTTCTAACTCATCTTTGATCATATCGAGGAACGGAAGCGCAATCTGTTCTGTGGCAGATATGATCAGTGTAAACTGTGATTTATCATATAAAGTCGCATACAGCGGAACTAAAAAAGAACTGATCGTTGACTTTCCATGCTCCCTTGGGAGTCCAAAAGCTGTAATCAGTCCTGTATTTGCAAGCATATGTCTTAATTCCGAAAATAACTCTTTGTGAAACTGTCCAAACGCTCGATCAAAATATTTAGGGAAATAGGCTAAAGCGAAAAACTCAATGTCCATCTCACCGATTAGCTTGCGAAGTTCAGAAAAAGAGAATGTTTCAATTAGTTGTTTCATTTTCAGTGGTTTAAAATGCTTCTCCATATACTGCTTAAGTAGCTCAGCTTGTCGTTGCTCTTCTTGCTTTATTGTTTCAATCGGTATAGCTCCTTTCTCAAATTTACTATAAAACCATCACAAAAATTTCTGCACCCTTTGCTGGCGGCCTCGTTTACCTACATAGAAGGCCCCCTCCCATCCACGACAAAAAGAGTGGCTGCTTACCACTCGATATTTGCCAAAGCATCAGCCATATCCTGCTGTGTCGTTAGGGTATAAATATTGGTGGTTGCTACATGATCATGTCCAAGGATTTGCTGGATGGTCGTCAATGGAGTCGTCTTTACCAGCTTATAGCCAAGCGTATGCCTCAGCATATGGGGTGTGATCTTCACATTGATCCGATTCCCATACTTGTTCAGAATCAAATTTATCGCATTTCGTTCTAATGCTCCACGCTGCCCCATACATAGATATTCCGAATTAACCTGTGGTCTGACTTCAAGATACCGAGTAATAGCTTTTCGCACATCCTTATTTAATGGAATGGTGCGGAAGGAGTTTCCTTTGCCGAACACCTTCAATAAACCTTTTCGTTCGCTTATTTCAATATCTTTCAGCTTAATACCAACCAATTCGCTAACCCGTATTCCTGTTCCCAGCAACAATTCAATCATACAGATATGCATCCGATTGCCCATACGGTGAATTTCATTCCGCAGCTTCCACAAATCCTTTTCTGCTAACCCTTTGTATTGGCGAACAATCTTGTTTCTGACCGCTTCGATATGTATTTCTTCCTTAATATATCCTTGTTGGTGCATCCACTGAGCAAATACGTTGATACTGGCAATCTTGCGGTTGATGGTGAGTATCGCTTGGTTGGTGCTTTGCAGATATTTCTTGTACTCCACGCCATCCAATTCAATCCACTTGTCCAGTCCATATTCCGTTTTCCTTTGATACCAGGTTATAAACTGCAACACGTCCCGGATGTAGCACGAAACTGTGTTCTTGCTTCGATCCTTGCTCCGTAAATGTGCTTCAAACCCTTGAATATAGTCCATATTCGTCCCCACCCTTCGCTTGTGTGTCACATCATAGCGTTGATGCGAGGGAAAGTCCACTCCATACATAACTTATCTTATGCACTGAGTTTGGGCGATTTTGGGGCTAATTCAAGGCTGAAACTGGCGTTTATCTATACAAATACTGACGACATAACGTTATGGCTGCGAATCATCCGGCTCTATGTATCCTTCCTCCATCTCGACCGATTCCTCGATAGCTTCATAGTCGGCATCCACTACATCGGCTTCAATCATATCCAAAAATAGCTGCTTTCGTTCCTGTTCTAACGCTTTTGTATTCACCACCAACTCACGCCGATCATTCCACTCGTTAGGTGCACGGTTCTTTAAGTAGAAAATCATCGCTGTCGGATTGGGAGGCTGATATCGTTTCACTTTCTCAATACGAGTCTTCTTTTTTCCATTTTTGTCCTCTTCAATGATGGTTTTAATTTCTTCATATTCATACCCTGTAGCAGCTTTCAAAAGTGAATTTTCTACGTGGGATATGGGGACAGATTTGCTCCATTTGACTAGTTCAGCCAGCATCGGATGTTTATCTATATACTCGTACCAAGTCGTTTTACCAATGTCGAGTTTCTTGATGATATCCTCCGCATTCACGCCTTCTTCGAACCATTGTTGAATCTCCGCTAATCGAGGATATACATGGGTTTCCCACTTGGTTGGACGTTCCAATGCTTCAGCAAATTTCGGATGCTTTCTGCGATAATCGCCTAATGTCCAAATATGAATGTTCAGTCGCTTAGCAATCTCTTCATCTGTTGCTCCTTCACGTACCCAAACGGGAATATCCCTGAGTCTTGGCACAACAAATTGATCATACTTGGTCAGTATCTTTGGTTTATTCCTTTTTGGATTGTTATTGTTCTTACTCATTCTGCTCACCTCCAGCACAAAAAAAGGGAACAGCCAACTATCGACCATTCCCCATATGTATCAGCTTATCCTTCTAACTCAGCTTCGTAAAACAATTCAATATCCTCAATCACCTTCTGAATCAATTCATTGTCCTCCCGAGCCTCCTCAGCTCCCAGCACATTTACCTTTTCGGCTTGCATACCCTTTAGGAACCGAATCATCATATTCACTTTTGTTTTGCCCATATCCCCATCACCCTCTCGGTTTAGTCAGCACATGATACCTCTGACCTTGCCGACTCAGCAACAACTTCATGATAGTCATACCGCTTACCTTCCCGAATCGAATATACATCGCTATCGCTACCAACGTGGGCAATATACCGCTTTACAATCACATCTACATATTTGGGGTCAAGCTCACTCGTAAAGCAAATCCGATCCGTTTCCTCGCAAGCAATCAACGTTGAACCTGAACCGCCAAATGGATCAAATACGATATCACCAAGTTTACTGGAATTCTTGATCGGGTAACTAATCAGGGAAATTGGCTTCATCGTGGGATGATATTCATTTCGGAAGGGGCGATCAAATTGCCATAAAGTTGTTTGCTTACGATCACTGTTCCAGTAGTGTCCACCTGTCGGCTTCCAACCATATAATACGGGTTCATGCATCCAGTGATAATCTTGTCTACCCATTACCATCGCTTGCTTAGCCCATATGCAGCATTGTGCCAGTTTGAATCCAGCTTCAATAAATGCCTTCCTAAAATTCAAACCTTCGCTATCTGCATGGAACACATAAATACTTGCCCCGTCATCTGCTACTTCAAACATTTGATTATAGGCAGCCAATAGGAAATCATAAAATTGGTCGTCATCCATCTTATCGTTTTCAATTTTCAATGCATCCTTCGTCTTACCTGTATAATCCACATTATAAGGTGGATCAGTTACAATAAGCTGAGCCTTCTTACCATCCATCAATGTTGTAATATCCTGCTGATTAGTCGAGTCACCGCAGATTAGCCTATGCTTCCCAAGTAGCCAAATGTCACCTTTACGAGTGATCGGATGTTCAGGTAATGCTTCTTCCAGATTAAAATCATCTTCCTCATCCACTAATTCTTCATGCAATGTATCCAATAGACGCTCACACTCACTCATATCAAATCCAGTTAGAGAAAGATCATAATCAGCCAGTTTTAATTCTTCTAGTTCCTGCGCTAACAATTCAAAATTCCAATCTGCATACTCAGCCGTTTTGTTATCAGCTATTCTGAAAGCTTTGACCTGTTCTGGTGTTAAGTCATCGACTAATATAGTTGGTACTTCCTTTAGTCCAAGCTTCTTAGCTGCTAACAAACGAGTATGACCTGCTATGATTTCATGATTACTGTCAATCAGAATGGGATTTTTAAAACCATAACTCTGAATACTTGTTGCTACATAATCTACAGCTTTCTCATTATTTCTGGCGTTTTTTATGTACGGAATTAAAGTTTCTACGTTTATGAATTTGATTTCCAATCCACTTGATCCCCCTTTCTACCTTCATTTTTAAAAAGGCTGCAATCCACATCCAGATGCAAAACACGACAACTGCTGTGACAACTCGTGATATTTCTACACTTATTGCTTGTAACATTAATAGCATTCATATTTCTCCTCTCTAAATGAAAAAGGAACCCTAGCTCGTAGCCAGAGTTCCCGTGTATGATATGTATTTTTAAATTTTTGATATTTCAATCATCATTCAACTTGCTAAATTTCTTGTCGTAAAACTACAAATTTTGAATCGTGACTCAGCTAGCTTCTACAATTCAATTTGATCGCTTATATCACTAATGACCTCTCGCCAACATTGCTCCCGTTGGTTGTCCAGTACATGATATACTTCCTCTTCCAATACCTTGTATCGTTCATTTAATTCAGGCAAAAGGTGAGCCATTCGCTGATCTATAAGTTCTTCCAAATGGGCTTTTCGTAAAATCTCATTCGTAACTTCTTGCTTGACACGCTCATGAATGCTTTGTTCTAGGCTAAGCATAAGCGTTGATGAATCTGGAATGACTTTTCCTTTATCATACTCAGACATCTTCCTTTCCAGCCAAGAAACAAATAATTCCGAATCCATGGCGTTCAACTCGACTCGATTCGTTTGTAGCCAATCTTTCCATTCGCCAGCTACATAACCCGCTACAGGCTTCTCGTCTCGCTTCCTTTCTAACTTTTCCACTTCTAGCCCCATGTGAACAGCTTCCTCTGGATCAAGTCCCAAATTAATCACTCGTACTTTTCGACCTGGGCGAGCTTTCGTTTCCTCCACTAATGTCTCATAGATTTTAGTTCCAGCAGCATCAGCGTCATGGATACAGAAGAATTGCAGTTCCTCCTCCGTTTCCCCCAGCATATCCAGCAAATCCTTAACGGCTCGACTGGCATATCCCTTCGACGTGACCAATGCACAATCATACCGTTCAGGAAATTTGGCCTGTTTTAATAATGGGAATAAACCTTCCTTTTCGCAATATAGGATTTTATTAAATGTCCAATTCGGTCGACTATAGTTTTGAACCGTCAATGTACCGATAGGAATATCCTCACCTGTATGAGGGTGATACAATACACCTCGATTATCCCGATACAAATTTGGAATCTCTCCGCATTCATTTTCATAGTTGGTGATGATTCCACAAAAATTTCCATACTCAAGCTGCCGACCTAACTCTGAGATGATATAAGGACGTATGGCATAATACAGTTGGCGTAAGCTGAAGGGGTACTTACCGTTACCACTTGCTTTGTTGATGGCTGCTTGTAAATGAGCCAGAATGATAACCTTCTGTGACTTCTTCTTATCCGTTTTGCTTATATGCTTCTTCGCTCGTTTCGCTGCCTTCTGAATAGCTTCTTTAATTTCATCCTTCATCCAATTTAAATCAGGCTCCTTACCATCACTCACAATCGGCATATAGGGAGTAGTGATATTCAGAATAATGTGGCAAGGCTTTATTTCAATTTTTTCATAGAAGCCACTCGCAAATACAGTAACTGATTTTTTATCTACGCTAAGTTGGTTCCATCCTGTAGTTGGAGATTTATTGACGAGGATATCCAGTCCAGAAGACTTATTGAAATCAACCCAAGCTTCAACTGTAAACGGGATTTCGGCGTTATATACTCCTCTACCACTTTTCACTGTAAATTCACCACTGGACTTGTAATATTCATAACCCGTTATTCCATTCATACTACTGTAACGAGACCCATTGACCTGTTTACTGTGATTCCGAATTGCACCAAGCAATAATTCCGCTTCATCAAACGAAAGCGATTGACCCAATTTGTTTTTATAGTCGCTTGCCACTTTTCCAGCTTTCGTCCCTGTGCAACCATCAAACTCTGCAACCAACTCGCGTACACTGCCTGCATATCCTTGACATAATTCATAAAATGCTTCTGACGTGTACCAATAGCCAGATGTTCTCCCCTTATACTCTTCGCCTTGATTATAAAGGATCGCTAGTTCTGCCCAATGTAGATCTGGCGTTAACGAATCACCAAACTGAATTTCAATCTTCGTTCCCGTATGAGGAGAATCGCCTACTTGCTTAGCCGTAGAAGTTCCATCTGCTTGGAAATGAATCTGATATCTTTGTCCACGTGTGGATACGCATAAACTCCCACCCGAAGCAATAACCGCACCTGATACGACACGAAGTCCATTTCCCAATGCTCCCCGAGTTGGCATCCGTAGTATTTTACTAGACAGAAACGGACGATTAATGGAGAATAGCTTTGGCAATAATTCAGGATTGATTCCCTCACCTTGATCCTTTACATAGAATCCATTCGGTTCCACATATCCCACTTCACAGTGTCCACAATGATCCAGAGCGTTATCTGCCAACTCCTTCGCAACCAATAGTCCAAGTTTGTCCCGGCTGACCCCAGCTTTCTGTGGTAGTGTTTCTAAATTTCTAAATTTTGTCCAATCCTGAGTTGTGATCAAATCCAAGTTTAAAATCTCTCCCTTTTCGATTTTTTTGAGCAAGATTAAAATTCAATATGAAACATGAAAATTTTAAAGTGATAATCTATAACTCTATTAATTTAGCCGTTGAATAGAACGTGTATTCACATCACGACCTCTCTACGGGCTGACAAGCCCTGTGCGAAGCACCCTACTATATCAATAGCCTATTTAATAAATTCTCTAATCATTATGTAAAATTAGTTTTAATGGAACTTTATATTATTCATCTACTTGTGGGATAGGGGAAACTCTATCACCATCTCGATAAAAACCACTTCGCTACGCTACGTAAACGGGTATTCATCGACCTGCCGCCGTTTCCCCTCCCACACCCAACCCCTTTGCGGCTCATTATGATTTCTCAACTTGCACGGTTTCTTATATATTATTATAGAAAAGTGTGTAAGTTAGGATTTAAGATCCGTTTCACCAAAGCGATGCAAATACTGCTGTCTCCCTCCACCTTTTAGCCGTGAAATTTGGATTCCATGCTGCTTGAGCATAAGTTGAATGTTTTCCTTTTTGATCAGTCTACTCCAATAAGTATCTGTAATGTCCAATTGTTTACGTACTTCCGTAACCGCGATAGATTGTCCATCCCATGTTTCAATATAGGTGTATAGTCGTTTTTCTTGTTTATCTACACCCTTTTGGTGATTTTTCTCCAAATCAAATTCTGGAATCTGTTCTACTTTAAATGTACATCCTTTAAATCGTTGGCCTATCATTTCTTTCAAGCGAAAATCGCCACCAAATAAGTAGATGTCAACCTGTTCATCTGAACTAAAATCTCGCACTTTGGTTCGGAATACCTCTTGTTCCAAATCTACTAACATTCTTCGCAATTCAAATATGTTGAGATTATCATGACCAAATCGGCTCGTTTTTCCATCAAACTGAATATAGTTTTGTACTTTATTCATGTCGCTTTCATTTAATTGAGCTAAACGATCCATAGTCAAAAATGTATATATAAAAACAGCTAGGGTTTCATCCGAGGGTAAACGGTTCCAGCCAATCTGAACCATTTTCCGGCAATGTTGAAATAGATTTTTCCCTTTGGTATTCCCAAAGTAAGGAACTACATTTTTTCCATTCTGATCCTGATCCAAGACAACATAAGGATGATGTTCGAGTTGTTTGGTAAGTTGCTTATTGATGTTCATTTTGCCACTCATTTTATAAGAAACAACATACGTGGGTTCGTGGAAATTTTTTCGAATCCAGTTGGTTACCACTTTTAACTTGGATTTGGAGTTTTCAATAGCACTTCTACTCATATTTTCGTTTATGATATGAAAGGTAACGTTGTCATATTCTTTATAGTCATCGATATTAAAGTGAACGAATTCTGGGGTGTAGCTAGGGTCTCCTTCACCTGTTGCATCAAAAATATATGTTCTAAATTGTTCGAAGCGGAATTCTTCTTTAGGAAAAATCACTTTGAAATAAATAGAACTGGAGGTATTACAGAATAATCCTCCTGATTGGAAAAATAGTTGAATCGCAGCGAGTTCCTCTGTAAAGGGTTGAAGATACTTGTAAAAAAGCTCTAGAAACTTTTCCTCAAAAATGTCTTCATTGTGAAGTATAACTCTACTGCGATACTCTTTATACTGATTCTGCAAATCCAGTATTCTACCCTGTACTTGATGCAGAACATGTTTCATATACATTTTGTTATTCGTCGTTTCGGAATCAAAAATTGGAATCTCATTCACTGCGTTTGACAGTTTTAATAGGAGCTTCTCATCCACGTTCACTTGTTTCTCAAGGACTGGTTTTTCATCCATCATAATGATATTACGTGGGCGTGCTCCTCCCCAGCAATTATAAGTCGCTAATGTACTTAGTTTATCCGTTCTATAATGAGAAAATCGCTCCTTGCTCATGGCCACAATGGGACTGTTCTTTTGATCAAATCGTTGTTTAAATACCCAACAGTCTTGGTAAAAGGGGCAGTTTCGGCTGGAGCAGCTCCCTTTGACATATTCGGTAATCCCATTCAGACAGTGTTCTTTGTTCCAGCCTTCCATCACATATACCCAATCCACTTTTTTAAATTCATCGTAGTAACCAAATTGCTCTCGAATTTTGAATTGTATATTTTTCAAGTCTTTGATCCGATCACTGACGATGATCATGCCCAAATCCAGTTCTTTTTCATGTTCATGAAATACACCGATGTTATTAATGAGCGTTTCTACAATGGATTGGATCAAAGTCGATTTGCCAAATCCAGCCTTAGCCGGGATGACTACAGCTTTATCGGGATGCTTCAATTCGCTAAAAATAAGTCGCGTACAGTCCTGTGAAAATTGCTGTTGCTTATCCGATATGGATTTCTGATATGAATGTTGAAAAGTGGTAACGAAGCGATTAGAAACTTCCGTTGCCAAATCATTTACTTTTGAGTTGTTTATAATGAGATCATCAATTTTATAAGAATCAATCGTTACACTAAACAAACGCTCAAAAAGCTGACCATCCTTGAATTCTTTATTGTAAGTAACTTCGTTATAGATACATTTTTTCGTCGTCTGCTCCATCGTTATGATCACCTGCCTGAATTACAATAAACGAGCTTTAAATTGGTTGTATTGTGCCATCGTTTTCCGCAGTTGCGGCGAGTTATTAAATATGTAAATCACACGATTGTCATCTTTTAAGTCTAAACGCTCATTTACTTTCTTAAATCCATTAAACATCAGCCATCCTGCCATTCGAGACTGAGTAATGACAATTGTATCGCTTTCCATATCTGACCTCCACATATATTAATGATTGGAATGTGAAAGGTTAATCCCCCCACATCCCTCTCTATCGGCTGGCAAGCCGCATGGTTATGCTCGAAAGTCTGCCTGGCAAATGATAGAAGCGTTCGTTGTCTTTATAATCTGTTTAATGGTTATCGACTTGCTCATATAGCAATTGAGGATGGTATCTCCTGTTTTGCGAGCAATACTCAATCCTTCAGCTACGCCAAGCCAGCCACGGTCATCAAACAAGGTATACGTTTGTCCCAACATTTTCTCTGCTACTTCTTTGGGATTCCATATCCTCTTTTCGCTGCTTACCAAGGAGATTTGGTAGCCGATGAGATCATCGAGCTTCGCATCCTGTCGTTTAAGGTACTTATTAGGAATGCTCATATCTTTGCCTTTAGGCCATTGTAATGTGTAAGCTTCTCGTTTCATCACCGTAGTATAGTTACGGCCCAGCCACTCAAAGGTATGTTCATCGCTCTCTTTGCCTGCTGGATATATACTTTATCTTTGTCCTCATAATGAAGCTGTACATTTTGCAGCATTCCTTCACTGGCGACCACCCAACAAAAGGAATAATTTTCATTCGAATTTTTCGCTTTGGAGTCCACGTAAGTCTTCCGCACAGCAGCCGTAGCAAGTAGAGAAGGACAATCGCATATGCTTTCCGCTACTGCCTTCGTTTCCCGATATAGCTCCGCAAATTTGGCATCCACTTCTTTTCGCAATCGCTTCTGCTTCTCGTCTGATGCGAATGGATTCAGGCTCTGCTTCTCTTGTGTTAGCTCTTTATTTCTTTGCAGGAACGTATCATAAGTTGTCTTTAACGCATTGATGGTTTGATCCACATACACTGTATCCAAGTCAGGATTTTGAAAATACTGATAGATATTCTCAAACTGATGTTTCCGAATTTTCAGATCCGTATCGTCTATCATGATTCGGTTTATATATTTCTTAAATGAAAACATGGACTTGGCAAGCAGATCTAAAGCCGAGGTGTGCTTACGATCCTTGTTGTAAGTTTTTCCGTCTTTGAAAAATGTAAATTGTGGTTTCAACACTCCAAACCGATGCCGAATCACGTCTGGAATGACAACTTGGTCGAACAGACCCGATTTGGAAGCATCTATACATAGGGCTTGTAAATGCTTCATGATCGCAATTGGAAACTTGTATTGCAATAACCTTTCTTGCGCGTTAGCGATATTTTCTATCGTCGTATTGATATCGGTGATTTCTCCCGTTTTATCTTCAGAGCGAATAATAAAATCAATAACATTTGCCTTGTTCCATTCCTGTGAAGGAGCAGTAGATTTATCTGCATCGTTGACTTGTACCAGTGAATTGATCACATAGTCTGCCAGTGATACTTTAGCCTCAGCGGGAAAACGTTCCGCAAAATGCTGCTGGATATTATCATTCAACAGGTCAAGTCGATTTTTACCGTGGTGTTCACTTTTTTCGTTATTAACCTTAAAATTGTACTGCTGTAGATATTCAATCTGAGTCTCGACCAAATTTAATTCTGTAGACAGAACTAGTAATTCATCGCCGTCCCTGTCTGCGCCGCCAAGACGATCTGGCTCTGTCCCCAAAGGAAGCTGCACAATGTTGTCGAGATGACGAATAAACTCAGCATCCTCACCTTCATAATCCACGAATGTGGTTCGGGTAATTTCACTGAAAGACATGATCGGATTTCTCGCAAATAAATTCTGACCTAATATCGCACCGCCACAGTAACTCTGCTTGGCAGATAGAAACCCTGTATATTTCCAAGTATGATGATCCGTTGCCGCAGCGTAAGACAAAAACGCTAAAATGTCTTGAGTTACATATAGATATTTGGCTTCAACATAAAATTTTCCCAAGCCCATTTCATCTATTTTATGGTCGATTACTTCCTTAATCGTTTGCCTTACTTTATGATCGAATGCCAATTTTTTATTAAGGTGCAGAGCATGAATAGCATCGCTGCACTGTTTACCAATTCCATTATCTGAATTTTCTTGATGAATCAAGTGCAGGAAGGCTTGCAAATAGCGGAGATCTTCCCAGTCCAACTCCTCTTTGCGATAGATACTTAATGCCCGATATATGAGATCACCCTGCACATGGGATAAACACAAGATATCTCTGGCTTGAAGATCAAGAGCCAACAATAACTGGTACGATGATTTCCGGTATTGTTCATCTACTGGCTTGGCAATATTGGAGATACCAATCGTATCGTAGCCATACTCGATCAATTTAGACTGGTATGCTGCTATTGAGGGAAATAACCAGGCTTTCTCCTCTGAACCGTCTGGCTTTTCTCTGACTACTTGTAGCTTTGCTTTAAAAGTAGACTCGGTGGTCAAGATATCGATCTTGTCTGCATCATGCCACGTTCCAAATATATCCTGAATCCGCTTCACGTTATGCTTACGAAAATATCCATGAAAATCCACACAGGGAAAGAAACCTTTGATTGCTGGCAAACGTAATTGATAACCTGTAATCGTATAGTCTACCTCAAGGAAACACTCCATTTGCCGTCCTAACTCTTTTGAGATCAAACCCATACCATCAAACACATTTTCCATGACCGTATGATTTTTCACCTCGGCTAAGTGTAAGCCCGTTGACCATGGTGTGATTGGAAGTTCTTTTTTCTCATACGGCTCAGTCTGGTCGATAGTCCATACGGGAACCGAAACGCCATCTTTCTTTTCGACTTTCCATGCAGGCTTACTAAGATGCTCTAAAGTCACTCGTCTGCTATTCTCTTTTTCCCAGCGACCAGTCGTTTTGTATTGCTCTCTATCGTTAGGAGCGATAGGAAGTTCGATTTTATGCTCTTTGACCTTTTGGTTGATTTTTTGGCGCTGCTTTTCATAGTGTTTTTCTTCTTCCATATAAGCTTGAAGCTTAACATACCTGCCTTCTTCTTCAGGTGTACGCTGATATGGAAGGATCATCTCTACATCTTCCGTTACGGGTATTTCTTTGTCGGGGAGAATACAGATGGTTAACTGCTTCATATCTATAGGGCAGAGATACACATCTGTCGTCATTAGGGCATTGCGCGTCAGATTTTTAGATACCGTACATTGGGTCGGTTCGGTTCCAAAGGAAACATGTGCCTTCAATGCTTCAGCGTACTTCTCCAGTACAAATAGCTGGCGACATTCTTTGTTTTGAGCACCGGAAAGGATATTATCCAGAAATACATAGGTATGGCGAGCAATCTCTTGACCTTTTGTATTTGAATAGATGGCTGTAAAGCCCTTTTCCAGCAAACGTTTGAGTTTGTCATTGTCCTCATCGCTACGTCCACGTCCCGTTTCGATGGTCATGATAGAGAGAATATTCTTCTTTTTTCTGATCGGCTTGCTGTTATTGGATTTTGGATTGGAAGTATCTTGATTGGTTATGTACTCTACTGTAGCATCGAATTTCTTATTCATTATTTTCTCGTGCAAAATGTAATACATGAAAGTTTCACTTGTTTGCTTGGCATCTGCTAAAGTGTAGGCCAGCAAAAATTCGCCACTTTGCTCTGTTACATCGTCAAGTTGATATTGCCATATGTGATACTGTCTTTTTTTGATCATACGAATCCTCCGATATTATTATTGTCGATACAGAACAAGTGTTCTTATATGTATTATATCGCATATACCTTCGCTTTAAAAGACAACGATTGGACAAACTTAAGAAGAAAAGATTTAAAAGGGAACAAGAAAGTCAAGGACAGATACTTATTATATTAACTAAATACAAGCCTTGAACATAATAATACATCCAAAAACTTATTCAGAATTTCATAGATACTTACTTCGTTCAATTTTGTTGAATAAAGAAGAGATCGATGAACTTTCCAAGTCTTTCGTCAGCGTAAACTCAACATCATTATTGTTGCAACTTAGATTATTAACAAATGCTGTATTTATATTTATCACTTTCAAATAAATCTTCGTACGTTGTTTTGGTAAATCTCTGCTTCGGTTCAATTTGAATGCTTTTAACAGGCCCAAAAGTGAAATTGTAAAAAAAATAACCTACCCACAATAAAATGAGGGCAGGCCTATTTTTTAAGCTAACTGAGTCAGTACTGGCTCCATATAGCTATCCAAAAACTCTTCTGTAATACCTTTTAATTTACGTCGTTTGAATAAGGCATACATTTCTTCAACTGCGCTATAAGGGAAAAATCTAGTGTTTAAGGATTGGAATTGAGGCCTAGATGCTTCTCTAAAAACCTTATCCCTATCCTCATCAGGAGCTACAATGACATAACGAGTTGGGAAGGGTGGTAATGCATCTTGTAGCCCTTTCATTCGTGTTAAACCACTTGTAACTCCTGTACTATGTTCAACTTCCATGACAGCTGGCATTAGCTTTCCATTTTTAAACCAAATACAATCAATAAGTAATGCCGCCTTTTGAGCATCATAAAAGTTCTGCATCACATTTTCTTCTTTTTTAAGCGAAGTAATAACATCTTCCATTTCCCCTATTTTTCGATTCTTATAAACAATGCCTTTATCATTTTGAGCAATCCATGTTTTAAAACCAAGATGTTGACCAATTTCAATAAGAGCTATTTGCATTTGGCAGTGTCTACGTTTCATCTCAATGTCTAATTCGGGAGTTTGAATCTCGTCTGGTAGAACTAATGCATCATAGACAATTTCAGTATTAGGAACTTCTGAAATAACTATATCCACTTCTGCTTTGACCATAACGTTTGGAGCATGAGGATTATCTGGACACCACATGATATGCTTATGACCGGGTTTAATCTTACTATTAGAACTAATGCTCTCAATACGACCTGGATAACAATAATAAAATTGAGGTGTGTGAGCAAGTAATGCTTCCAGAGCAGAACGAGTATTGTAGCTTCCACCAAATATTCTATCTACGTTGATTGGATGATTTGGAGCAAGTGTATTTGCTAACCTCCAAATCATTTGCATAGAAATAGATTCTTCTTTAGCATTATTCCAGGTCTCACCTTTATTAGGGCGAATCCTTTGAATAACAATTGGTCCTTCTGGCTTAACCACATTAACAATTTTGATAAGTGTAGGGGTCTTGCTGTGAACGTAATTATATACACTGCTTTTTGGCAACATTCCAATTTCATGGACAAGGTTAGCTGCGGTTAGTCTACTCATTCTAATCCACCTTTAAAAAATCCAAAATAGTTTCAGCAATTCCTTTGGCTGCTTCATAAGGAACACCATTTCCCACTGTCTTGAATGCGTTTGATAACGTGATGGCTGGAGGTAATTCATATTCTTTCGGCAAGCTTTGTAGTGCTAATGCTTCAGCAACTGACAAGCGGCGAGCTTTATATGGATGTAGATGAACTTCATTGTTACCATACGCTACTGTTGGAGAGGGCCTCCATCGATGCAAACGCTTGTATGACTTTTTAGAATCATCCCCCTCTGGAATAACTAAAAATTTCGCCAGTCCTGCTCTTGGAGTGAAGTATTGATGAGCATTGGGATGATTTTCAACATCATTTTTTTTGAACCAATAATCAGCTGTCAATTCTTCACTAATACCTTCTGGTTTTTCACGCTCACCTTCTTCAAGAAATGGTTCCATTCCAGGCCAGGGCATAGCATTAATATCATCAATACGATATTTCAAATGTTCTTCCCAAGGGAAGATATCTGTTAGAGATTGACCTGCATCAAGCTTAATCCCTAGATTCTTTAATACACCTTTTTGAAAACCAATTAATATAATACGTTCACGCTGTTGAGGTGCACCATATTCAATTGAATTAATTAAACGTTCAGTTGTTAAATATCCGCATCTATGCAGTTTTGTTTTCATCTCTTCATAAAACGCTCGATGTTTGGTTGTTCGCCAAAGTCCTTTTACATTCTCAAACAAGAAAAAATCAGGCTTTTGTTTGCAAATTAAATCAATGTATGTTGCAGACAACCTACCGTTTTCACCTTCTTGACCTCTGTTTTTTCCAGCCACAGAAAAGTCAGGACAAGGAGGACCACCAATAAATCCAACTAAACGTTTTTCATTTTTTGTTCTATTAATTAATCTTGATAAAGACTCACTTTCAGCCTCTTGCTCAAACTCAGTTATGTCGCATAAATGATATCCAAATTCAGGTTCTGGAATCCCCATAACTCTGCGTGAGTGTATATACGTCTCCATAAAAGGACGATGATACTCGTTTACGAACGCAACATTATATCCGGTTTTTTCAAACCCTAAATCCAAGAAACCTGCTCCGGAAAAAAATGAAAAGATAGTTGGTGCATTATCCATTGTTGTTTATCCTACCTCAAATCAAATTTAGACATTTCAAATCTTAAAATTCATTCTCTGCTTTCTTAACAATTAATAATAACAAAATAAAAAAGTATTGACTAGTAAGAACCAGCCAACACTTTAGATAGTTAAAACAATACAAACTTAGGAAAGGCAATTATACCTTTTGGAACGATGCTACTCTTGCTCCTCATTAAATCTTTTAATCTTATTTCTGTAATCACTAAAAACAGCTTTTTTTTAATAGAGCTTTCAAACTATCAACCATAATATATCTACTTTTTTATGTACTTCTTCTGTTAACATGGGCGCTTCCCTCAAAGTTGCTCTGTATCCAGACATGGATCATCGAGCCGATATCAAAGTACATCTTACTTATGCTATGGAACAGTACAAAGGATAAGAACAAGTGAGTAAAGGCATAACCTGCCTCTGTCAGATGAAACCAAAAACAGATTCTATTTTGTTAGAATTATTGGATTTTTTTACATGATTATAGTATAAAAGAATTATGATTATTAGTCTATATGTACTACTTTCCTGTAGCTTATAGAACGTCGGAGGAATTGATCGAATGTCAAACACACCGCAAATCGCCCATGAAGCTAAGGCTGATTCAGTATACTGGGACAATCTACTCGTAAATCACGAAAAAATTTCAGAAATTTACTCAGATACCCAAAAAGCAGAAGCCGCTAAATCAGCATTTATCGCTTACTTAAGTCCGACAGATAAAGAAGGCCTGCAATCAATTCTGAAGCTGTCTGATTTTAAAGAGGAACAAAAATGGACCCAAAATCTAAAAGATAACCCAGAATTTCTGAATCTACTCTTTTTAAAAGAATTTTTAAAGAGAAAGAAAAAGGCGGTAGAAGAAGTGTTCCGCTGTAAAGTGCCGGACTATGCTACTCCGTCTATCTCTCCACTTACCAAACTGATTCATTTATTTTATACCAATCCAGACTGGCTACTTGAGGTATTTGTTTTACACGAATGGAGGAATAAAATCTCCGGTGATATTTATATAGCGGGTAAAGATTTTCCTGATATAAGAAGCAAATTGAGTAAGGATTCTGTTTTTCAACAGCAGCTTGTCAATATCCTGTATAGAAATTCAGGTCATAGTAGCGAGTACAGAACGGTAGCCCACTGTGATATAGATAAAAAACATTCGATCTATCTCCTATACAAATTGATAAAAGACTCTAAAAGACCCGGCTATGACGAAAACAAGCGGATTAAAGACCGTGATCAAATTCTATTCTCGTTAGACAACAGCAAGCATACACTGGAAATTAAAGCATCTTCTAGCGATGCAATTGGCGTAAAAAAATATTTTAATGAACAATTTAATACGATTCTTCGCAAAATGGAGAATAGCGTATTCAGTAATTATAATGTGGAAGATATTGTTCAGCTTTTTCGGGAAGGCACACCTGTCGGTGATGAAGAGCCTGATGATTTTTCCATCGAATCTATTACATTTTCCAACTCTTTGCTTATTAAATCACCCGATGTTATTTTACAGCTCAAAGGCAGTGACATCTGGCCTAGCGTTAATGATGCTTTTAATAGAGGTATTGTTGACTTGTACAGCCTTAAGGATATTAAGAAAATTGGTTTTCGTTCGGAGAAACATTCCAAGTCCATTCGTTCAATTGTTCTCGAAGATGGAAATGTAATCTTCAAGCTTAATGACAGTAATTTAGATGATTCAACCAAAAATTCTATTAAAGAAAAATTTTTAAAGAAGTTTGGTTTTCCGCTTGATCAACCTGTTCGAAATAAATTTGATGGTGGCGAGGCCTTCAAAGTTGACCAGATTTTCAGATTCGCCAGTACCAATCCATTCACGCATGAGCATAAAAAAATATACGAAGAATTGAATGCACATCAATTAATCGTTGTGAATGAGGAAAACAGTTTTCATTGTTCGAATCCAACTTGTAGCTTTACTACTACAAATCGGGCGACACTTAAGGTGCTCTCCGTAGATGATGAGGAACAACAATTGATCTGTCCGGAATGTGATGAACCTATTAACCAATTTACTAATGAGGAATTGGTTCCAAAAGGAAAAAACATTGAAAATTATATTCATCAATTGATTAATACGTTCGTAAACTATCATCAAAGTTGTGGTAATCCAACAACATCTACACAAACATATAAAAAAAGCAAATATACCTTTAAGCGCTTTTTGTATAAGGATAAACCCTATCAAATACTGGTTACAGACAGTCTGTTACCTAAAAAGACCCTTGAATGGATAGAACGAAAATTGATTCCGACAATTATTATATGTTATGGAATTGATAAGCAGACAAGTGACCGCTATGCTATCGAAACTGTAGAACAAATTACATTTGGTGACATTTATGTTCAAAATAAATCCGGTCAACTCTTTAATCTAATGGAGAATTATCTCAAGGATTTGGAAAAGCGTACTCATCATTTGGTTGTGACTGCTGCAATGAAAGCAACAAAAAACCTAACTTATATTGGTGATAAAACATCCTCTTTAGAAGATATGTATGATGAAAACATGCTTGAAGATGATACATTTACAATCATTAAACATCTTTTTCCAAATTCCGAGAAATGGGGAAAAGAATACACTGGTCATGCTGTTCCTGAAGGAATTTTTGCAATTCAATATAAGGAAAATAGCGGCTCCTTTTCTACCGAAATAAAACACGCATTCACTTATGATTGTAAATTCACATTAGAAAAATCCGGCTATAAGCTAGGATCTTCTGAAAATCGAAAAAGCCTGCATTATATAAATCAGTTAAACAGACTGGTTAATATTTCAGCTTATTGCACTTCAAGAGAAATAACTTCTCATATTTTTATTGGCAACAAATTTAGAGAGAAACAGGCACGAGCAATGGCTGAATTTTTACGTGAGGAAATTGTTAAAGGTCACCATACAAAACCAGTATTTATCAATTCCAGAGATTTGGCCTATTTATACGATCAATTTATTGCTAATAAAGATAAAATCGATAAAACACCTGATATTTTTTATAAACAAATCGCTGCCATATTTACAACAGATGATGTCATTATTACAAAAGAGTATATTGATGAACAGCTTGAAGATATCGAAATAGCTGCAGAAAGCTATCCGATTTTAAATACAACTAAACTTACAAAAAAATTAATTCGAAAAAAGTAACTGTTATCTCAAGTTAATAAATGATATAATAAAAACCAACAGGAACATTTGTTCTTGTTGGTTGTCTTTTGAGGAGGTTCGATATGACACTGCTGACAGTAAGCGAGCAACTCTTTAAGGTTGAACCAGATTTATTTATAAAAGAGCATATTAGTCAATTATTAATTGAGCAATTCAACAAAAGCCATAAAACAGAAACTCCTCAAGGCTTGGTCGCTTTTTGCTTTTACTTTGATCATGCTTTTGTAATTGTTTCTACTAGTAAAGGGGAGATTTATTCTTATCAGCGAGTTCTTTACAATGATATGCTTCCTGACTCTTTTTTACAGTCTCTTTATTTGAGCTATTATAAAGTCCCTTTCCATTGGCAAAAATGGTTGACCGACTCACGTCTAGAATTGATTCGAAAGGAAATTGCTCAAGCGCTTAATTTTAATCGTTTAAAATTAAACGAAAACTCAAACACTGACCTGTTTAACTGGAAATGGAAAAGCCATAACATCACTTTACAGATGAATCATTCTTTTGTATTCAATGATATTAAAATTAATTAGGGCGTACTTTTATACCTAGGAAAGCCAGAGAGTGGAACAGTATCCAAAGTAAAAAAGCTTAGTATGTACAAGAAATTTTATTCTAACGTGTTTACAATATATGGAAGTGCACGATTTTGTTACAAAGTATTCAACAGTTGACGCTCTTAATATGAATACCAGATATGTAATCCTCTTCATCTAAACATTCTATACTTACTTTTATAGGTTACACTATCTTCTTTTGTCGAATACTCCCTTAGAGCTATTATTTCAATCAAATGATAGACACTGAGTCCAGATACTACTTATCCTCTCCAAACCTCATCAAAGGCTATACCTAACATAGTCATATTCTTTATATGCAAATGGATCGAGTGTAATTTTGCCAATAAAGGCGCAATAAAGGATTCTTTGCTCCGTAGCATCCTTAAAAGCTAGTAACACTTTACACTCCACATACCTTTTTAAATAAAATATGTCCCCGCACTCAACCCTAATGCTATTTTTTGAATGCAGAAACATATTCAAGTCGCTCTTAAACCCTCGTACATCAATGCTTCTTATCTCGATATATTACTACCACGCACTCCACGTGCACCGTATGCGGAAACATATCTACAGGCTGCACTTCCACTGTTCTATACCCGCCATCCTCCAGTATCCTTAAATCCCGCGCCAGTGTGCTTGGATTGCAGGATACGTACACCACGCGCTCTGGCTTCATCTCCAGAATGGTGTCGAGCAGGCGTGGATCGCAGCCCTTGCGGGGTGGATCGACGACGATAACGTCGGCGGTGATCCCTTGCTCTTTCCATGCAGGAATGACGTTCTCGGACGCGCCTACCTCAAATTTCACATTGCGCATTTCGTTCAACAGCGCATTGCTCCGTGCATCGTCGATGGCTTCTTTGACGATCTCCACCCCATACACCTGATCCGCATGCTGAGCGAGGAACAAAGAAATCGTGCCAATGCCGCAATACGCATCAATTACCGTTTCTTTGCCCGTGAGTCCAGCATATTCGACGGTTTTGCTATACAGCACTTCTGTTTGTACGGGATTCACCTGATAAAAGGATCTTGGGGAAATCGCAAACTGGACGTTTCCAATGTAGTCGTAGATCACGTCACGACCCCACAGTACACGAGTCTCGTCGCCAAAAATAACGTTCGTTCGCTTCGTGTTCACGTTCTGGCATATGCTTGCCACGTGTGGGATATGCTCACGGATACTACCGATCCACGCATCAGCGTGCGGAATATCTCGCCCATTCGTGACGAGTACCAGCATCATTTCACCCGTGCGAAAAGCGGTCTTTACAACGACATGGCGTAGCAGCCCGCGTCCGGTTTCTTCATTATATGCACTGATGCCCAGCATTCGGCCAATCTCTTTCACGCGCGCGACAACTTCGTCATTACGCTCATCCTGAATGAGACAGGTGTTCATATCCACAATTCGATGGCTGCCACGTGCGTAGAAACCGCCGACAAGCCCACCCTCGGTGACACCAATCGGCACCTGGGCTTTGTTACGGTATCGCCAAGGCTCACTCATACCGAGTGTAGGATGCACGACTACGCCTTGTACACGCGGCAAATCAACGGGCGTGCCGTCGTCACCAGCCACACTCAGCTTCCCGATACGCTCCAGCACGTCCACGACATGCTGGCGTTTCCAGCTGAGCTGCGCTTCGTAGCTCATATGCTGGATCTGGCATCCGCCACATTGATCGTAGATGGCGCAGGGAGCTGCAATCCGGTCAGGGCTAGCCTGCGCGATATCCAGCAGCTTGGCATAGCCATACTGCTTTTTCGTTTTCAGCACCTTTACCCGTACCTTTTCCCCCGGTAACGCACCTGGAACGAACAGCGTAAAACCCTCGACACGTCCTACACCCTCGCCATCGTGGTTCATACCGATGATGTCTATCACGACCTCATCGTTCTTTTGCACAGGCAGGTCTGCGCGCTCTATACTGGATCGGTTACGATTGGAAGCATCCTGACTCCGTCCACCGTTGGAAGAACGACGAGAATCTCGTCCGTTTTCCCTTCTTTTCCGATCCACATCTTTCACATTTCCATTTTTATTTTCATTTTTGATTTCGACTTGAAGCTGGCCCTTTCCAGTTCCAACTCGAGACTGTTCCGGTTCTCTCTCCCTTTTCGCCTGCATGGTCTTTTTGTGCTGCTTTCCTTGAACAGGAGTTGCTGTTGTTGCATTCCGGCGGCTTTTTCCACGTCCGCTACGGTTATTCGTCATGATTGTCACTTCTTTCTGATCTTCTTTTCATACCCATCATATTTCGTTAAATACACACAATACCAACGTTATCCAAGCATACAAACATCAACTCGAAAATGCCGTTACTCCCCCACGGAGAACGGCAAGGACCGATATGTTCACAAAAAAACAACTACCTACTCTGCATCCCGTATACTACATTGCGATACCGCCCGGAAACAAAATCTTTTTCTCATCATTCCTCACCGGAAAACGTTCAAATGATGCGGCAAATTCCTGAAAGTCGCTGGCAAGGTGCCCCCCAGTTCGCCATCCAGATTAAGCTGCACGTAGCCGGGTGAGGTTACTTCCATGTAATCTGTTTTGAAATAAACAATCTTCTTGTCCTGCAAATGCTCACCACGCAGCGCGAGTGTTACCAATCGGATCATTTCCGCCAGATTGCATTTCCGCACAGCGATGACGTCGAGCAGCCCATCATCTATTGTCGCCCCGGGAGCAAGCTTTTCAAACCCGCCCACCGAATTCGTATTCGCAATCAGGAAAAGCATAAACTCGTCGTGTATCACTTCCTGACCCGATGCCTTGATGATCAACTCCTGTGGAGCAAGGCTGACCATCTTCTCCATACCTTTAAAATAATAGGCCAATTGGCCAATCATCGTTTTTAACTTGCTCGGAACTTCATACGTAAGCTCGGTTAAAGTCCCCCCGCCTGCAATGTTGATAAAGTAGCGGTCATTGGCTTTTCCGATATCCAGCGGCTTCGGATTTTGGCGAATAACCAGGTCGCAATAATCCTCCCACTGCTTGGGGATGCCCAGTGCTCTGGCAAAATCATTCGTCGTCCCCAGAGGAAACACACCCAGGGGCGGGCGGTTTTCCCTTTCAGCCATCCCGTTAATGACCTCATACAATGTACCGTCGCCACCAGCGGCGATAATCATATCATACCCACGCTCAACGGCCTCTATTGCGGCACGCGTTGCGTCCCCTTCACCCGTAGTTGCATGGCAAGAGGCTTCAATACCACCTTCATCCAGGCGCTGCAAAACATCCGCAAGACGACGCTTCATTTCCTCACGCCCAGAGGTCGGATTATAGATTAATCTAGCTCTTTTCATTCCGTTACGCCACCCGTATATTTAATGATATTTATATTCACATTGCAGTTCATCACATTCAGTCTGTACAAAATATCATCATACTGGAAAAAGACTTCTTTTACAATAAAAGGAGCCATTTATTATCCAAATAAGGGAATTTAAGGTTAGAGTAACGCTATAGCCGAATCAGACTACCTATTGCTTGACCTTGCTTGCTTCTGCATGCTTTGCAGTAGTTCACGAATTTGCCTGTCCATCCAGCTTGTGAGTAAAGGATGCGGCAATAAAGGAACTCCTGAATAACGGTATTCAAGCCCCTGTAAGCGTTTAGGAATCATATGACTTGTAAAATATCCCGAACTCAAAAATAGCGGTGCCACAATAACATCATGACCCCGCTCCTGATTCCAATACGCTGCCTTGTCGTGCACACTCTCGGGATTTAGCAAAGCGTGGTCCGTGATGATACCACTCACGCTTTGCACCGTATGGGCCAACGAAGAAATTCCCCGCTCCCAGCGCTGAAGAAAGCCATTGTGCACACTGCCGTGTCCCACGAGTAAAATGACCTCTCGCGCAGGATTGACCGACAGCGGGCGAACCTTGTCCCACACCATGTGGGCAACATCTTCTCCGTCATCCAACGGGCTGCCAAAATGCACTTGCGCCTTCATTCGAAACGGCTCCAAATCTGTTTCTTTGTCCGGCGCATCTTTGACTCCCAGCGCATAGCTAATCTCATCTACATGCGTACTGCCGGACGATACAAACAAAGGGAGTACCAGTAAATCTGTTACCCCCAAGGCTTCCAGACGATCAATACCATTTTGAATCAATCTTCCTTTAACCGTTTCCAAAAATGAAACCTCTATCGGCATTTCTTCCGGCAAATGAAGCTTCGCAACTGCCTGATCCACCTGTTCCACCCAATATGGCTCCCTAGAGCCATGGCTGATTACCAGTATCCCAGGGCTCCGCATTAGCGTCCCAGACGTTCCAGAGTCATTTTGTACCCGTCATTACCATAGTTCAGACAACGTTTAACACGTGAAATCGTGGCTGTACTGGCCCCCGTCTCTGCTTCAATCTGATTATATGTGCTGCCTTTGCCTAGCATACGGGCAACCTCTAGACGTTGGGAGAGGGATTGAATTTCATTAATCGTGCACAGATCATCAAAAAATACATAGCACTCTTCCAAATTTTTAAGAGTTAAAATAGCTTCGAACAATTGATCAATACTTTTATCATTAAGCTTTTTGAGCTGCATGGATTATCATCTCCCAAGGTTACAATCTCTCCTCATTGTACTCGAGAAATAGTCGGTTTTTCAAGCATTAACGGTTTCACGCATTACAGAACAACATTACATGACCATAGAAACATACCGTACGAATGCCCAAATCCGCTTTTATACCTGATTTCGGGACACGCGCCTAAACCCACTGTGCGTTTGTAACATACAGTAGAGTATCAACCTGCAAAGGAATGTGATCTCATGCCTGGACACTACTATCATCGGAGGCCGCTACAGCGTTCCCTTTCCGATCCGTATAGTTCATCTCCTTATCCCGGACTCGATCCATACAGCGAGGTTCCGCAAGCCGGTTCTTCCGGGCTGGTTCCTTACGAGGCGCCAGCGAGTATTACGGATTCTGCCGTGGTCACACCAGACCCGGTTCCAGCCAAAGGAGGACTGCTTGGGGGTCTTGGCAACCTCGGTAATCTCAACGAAATCAAAGGCTTCATTGACCGTATGGGCGGCATTGATGGAATTGTTGCTACTTTCGGCAAGGTGCAAAAGGTCATGTCCAGTGTGCAGCAATTTGCTCCAATGGCGAAGCTGATTATGGGCGCGATCCCGGCATTCGGTAAATCCACGAGCAAAAATTCTGCAACAGATATCGCCGAGGAATTGGATGAATACACACCACCACGCCCACGCCGGAAAAAGACACAGCGCAAAAGCACCACTACCCCGCGCAGACGTCCGCGCAAGCGCAAAAGAAAGTAGGCTATCTTATTTGAACCAGCCTCGGCGCATAAACCAGATCACCATCGCAACACTCAACAAAAACATGAAAAACAGTACGCCAAAGTATCCATATTTCCAGCCCAACTCGGGCATATTCGAAAAATTCATACCATAGATTCCTGCAATCAGCGTCAAGGGCATAAAAACGGTCGTAATCACGGTCAGCGTCTTCATAATTGAATTCATACGATTGGAATTGAGCGATATATAACTGTCTCTCAGGTCGGCTGTCATCTCGCGGTCGGCCTCCAGCATGTCCGTCAGCTTCAACAAATGATCATATATATCGGTAAAATAAGCCATATGATCCCCTTGACCCTGCACGTGCTGCGAATTCAAAACTCGGTACATCAGATCACGCATCGGTACAATAGTACGGCGCAGCTTGAGCAGCCTACCACGCAGGGCAAATACCTGCTTCATTAATTCCTCTACCGATTCGTGTTCGCCCAAGCCCTCCAGCTCGGCCAATTCATCCTCAATCATGAACAGGCTCGGAAAATAGTTATCTACCAACTTGTCCATCACCGTGTAGGCTGCAGCCAACGGTCCGCGCGACCATATTTTGCGTTCATTCGCATGCTGGACAATCCGCTCCCAGGCTTGATCCAGCTCCTCCAGTTCATGATGGTGATATGTAACCAAAAAACGGCTGCTAATAAACATGTCCACTTCTTCCGCATCTAATGTATCTACATTAAGTGCATGCACGACCAGAAACTGTACATCTTCGTAATAATCCAATTTAGGGCGTTGCAGAACATGCATGCAATCCTCCACAGCCAGCGGGTGAAAATGAAAATAACTCGTCAGCAGTTCCGACTCGCGATCTGTAGGCTCGTTAAAATCTGCCCATATCCATATGTAATCCTCCATGACAATCTGCTCCAATGGTTTTCCCACTGTTACCTGATGATCATGACCTATAGCCAATGTACGTATCACCGTACGTCCCCCTCGCTTACACTGCCAGCTTTTATGTTATTTATATTCTATATAAGCTATTCAGCATTATACAAATCTCAAGTTCTATATTCCATATGCTTTAATAAAGAAAAGGATATCTCCGGGCCAACATGCTTCCCCAAGATATCCTTATAAAATAACCAATTCATTATAAATTAAATCTTTTTCACAAACCCTGTGCTGGTCGCTTCATACCCTAATCGGCGATAAAAATGATGCGCATCCTGTCGCTCACTCCGATTACCGCTGTTCAAAGCTATGGCAACCAAACCCTTCTCTTTTGCCCAAGCTTCCGCTTCCTCATTTAACGCCTTGCCGATGCCTTTATTACGATGTTTTGAATCCATCACAAAAACGACGATACGCGCGTAATCTTCATTTCTTTCATAAAAGATATCGGAATGTAATCCAACCATCCCAACAACTTCCCCTTAATCTTCAGCCACCAGGGTATGATAGTTAGGATCAGAAGCGATACGATCATATCTCTGCTTCATTTCTTCTACAGATGTAGGATAACCAAGCTCCTCCATCAAATAAGCCAATGCTGGAATATCCTCTTGCCTTGAAGCCCTGATCTTCAAATTACCCACTCCCTCTTAAGGATGTACCAAGGTAATGAATGTCTTCCCGAACGCCGTTCAGGATCATATAGCTAAGCACACAATCACCAGTCACGCATTAACCGAATGCACTCACTCTCAGCCTACCATCGGCGCAGCAAGCACCGCGCTGCATCTCGCCCTCTTCCCCCTGCACCCACTCATTCAAAAATGAGGCAGGCTCTTTGCACGAAAAGGGCAATCAGCGAGTAGTAGCGCAGCGGTCCATTTGAATCTGTAGAAGCGGCAGCGTTCGCCTTTGCAGTTGATTAACACCTAATAAAGTCTTATACAGTCCAAAAATTCAGGGGCAACAGCGATCGAAAGATCAAATGGGACGCGGAGCGTATCACAACGAGATTTCTGCCTACACCCACAAACCCTGCCTCACTTTTAATCCTCTTACAATACTTTCTCTAAGAAACTAATGGTCCGCTCGTTTTTCGGATTACCAAACACCTCTTGTGGCGTTCCTTCTTCTACGATGTAACCACCGTCCATAAACACGACACGGTCGCTTACTTCGCGTGCAAAACCCATCTCATGCGTTACGATCATCATCGTCATGCCTTCGCGAGCCAGATCATTCATTACACCCAGCACTTCTCCAACCATTTCAGGATCAAGCGCCGAGGTCGGCTCGTCGAACAGCATAATGTCCGGGTTCATTGCCAGCGCGCGTGCAATCGCCACACGCTGCTTCTGACCGCCGGAAAGCTGTCCTGGCAGTGCATCTGCCTTATCGGCCAAACCTACACGATCCAGCAGCTTCATAGCCGTTTCCCGGGCCTCTGCCTTGGACTGTTTACCCAGCTCAGTCGGCGCGAACATAATGTTTTTGAGCACCGTCATATGCGGAAACAGATTGAAATGTTGAAATACCATACCTATATTTTCACGGACTTTGTTAATGTCCACGTTCTTGTCACTCAAGTTGTAGTCGTCGACAATGACCTCGCCTGCGGTAATTTCTTCAAGCATGTTCATACAACGCAAAAATGTGCTTTTCCCCGAACCAGAGGGGCCAATGACACATACAACTTCGCCTTCACGTACTTGCATGTCGATGCCCTTTAGCACTTGGTTACTACCATAGCTTTTTTTCAGGTCTTTAACGATAATTTTACCCACGGCGAACTCTCCCTTCAAGACGGTTGGAAATTTTGGTCAGGACTGTAATGACGATAAGATACATCACCGCAACGACCAGCCAAATATCAAAGGATTGGAATGTCCGCGCAATAATGATCTTACCCGATTGGGTCAATTCGACCAGACCGATAACAGACAAAATGGAAGTATCCTTCAACGTAATAACCAACTGATTGATAAACGACGGGATCATGATTTTCACAGCTTGTGGCAAAATGATTTTAAGCATAGCCGTCCGGTATGGTAGACCAAGTGAACGAGCTGCTTCCATTTGTCCCGGATCAATGGACTGAATACCACCACGGATAATTTCGGTCACATAAGCACCCGCGTTTAGGGATAACGTCAATACGGCCGCGACAAAAAGCGGCATTTTGAAATCCAGTGCCTGTGGAATACCAAAGTAAATAAAGAAAGCAAGCACGATCAGCGGAATACCGCGGAATATATCGACGAAAACAGTTGCAATACCACGCAACACCTTGTTATGGCTTACCTTCATAAAGCCAAACACCAGCCCCAGGAAAAAGGCTACGAGCAAAGATACAAGTGTGTACAGCAACGTATTCCCCATTCCTTTGATCAACGAAGGCAGCGAAGCAGAAATCAGTTCCCAGCGGCTTTGCACCACAGGTGCCACACCTTTGCCGGATTCGCCAAGATATTTGGCCAAAATTTTATCATATTCCCCGCTGTTGCGCAGATTAACGAGCCCTGCATTAAATTTCTCCAGCAACTCCTGGTTTTTGCCTTGGTTGACAGCAAATCCGTATGAAGCACCTTTTTCCTTATCCGTTACCAGCTTAAGGCCGTTATTCTGGTTTACTCCATACGCCAGTACCGGATAGTCATCAAAGCAGGCAACCGAATTACCTGTTTTAACTTCATCATACATTTGCGAAGAGTCGTCGAACGGTACTGTAGTAAAACCGTATTTGGCCTTAATGGATTCCGCGAACGTGTAACCTTCCGTTCCTGTTTTGACAGCGACACGTTGTCCTTTCAAGTCCTCATAGCGTTTAATCGTATCATTATCCTTGCGGACCGCCATGACGACACCTGAATCAAAATAGGGCTCGGAAAAATCAAATTTTTGCTTACGTTCATCGGTAATACTCATCCCGGCAATGACACCATCCACTTGATTCGTTTCAAGGGCCTGCACTGCCGCGTTAAAGCCAAGAGGCTTAATGGTATATTCAAAATTTTGATCCTTGGCAATAGCCGCCAGCAGATCCATGTCGATTCCGACGAATTTACCATTTACATCTTCAAACTCAAAAGGCGCGAACGTTGTATCCGTGCCGATATCATACTTTGTTTTATTTTCTGCATGTGCCACTACACCGAAATTACCAGCCAGGGCAACCACAAAAAACAAACAAATCATGAGTGCTATTAGTTTTCTAGATTTTTGCATAAGTTCCTCCAGTCAGTTGAACGGTTCAAAGTTTTCTGTTTATTTTACAGGAGTTATTAAAAATTGACTACTTTGATGTCAGCTATTTTTGAAAAATGTTTCATGGAACTATCTGGAGGTGTAAACTTTGAAGAAGCCGTTTTGCCCCAGAATGCCAATAAGCCCCTGCCGCAAAAAGCGGACGGAAGCTTATTGTGTATCCTTTAGTGTGTGCCTTTTTTTCAAGAAATAATAATGAACTAGAAAAGAATTTTGAAAATCAATCCAGCTAACAGTGCAGAAATAGGTATCGTTATAACCCAAGTAATAATAATACGACCAGCCAGCGACCAACGCACAGCGGAGAAGCGCTTCGCAGAGCCCACACCCAAAATAGCCGAAGTAATGGCATGAGTGGTACTTACGGGTAAATGAAGCAATGTGGCTGTGAAAATAACAGAAGCTCCCGAAATGTCGGCTGCGAATCCGTTAATTGGCTCGATTTTAAAAATCTTGGTTCCCATCGTCTTGATGATTTTCCAGCCCCCAATAGACGTACCCAGCGCCATGGCTGTTGCGGCTGAAATTTTCACCCACATGGGTACTTCCAAATGGTCCTGATACCCCGCCGAAACGAGAGCAAATGTGATAATCCCCATCGCCTTCTGAGCATCATTCGTACCATGCGTGAACGACTGAATCGCTGCCGTAATGACCTGCATTGTACGAAACCCTTTGTTCACCGTATGCGGACTACGACGAGCGAAGATGTATTTTAAAATCATCATCACGATGTAACCGACAACAAAAGCAATCAACGGGGAGAAAATAAGTCCCTCGACAATCCCGATAAAGCCACTCCAGTTTAATTTATCCGATCCCGCACCTACATACACCGCTCCGGCCAACGCACCAATCAATGCATGAGAAGAGGATGAAGGAATACCGAACCACCAGGTTAAGAGGTTCCAGATAATCGCAGCGATCAGCGTCGCAATCACGATATCAATTCCATTCGTAAGCTTGGTTGGATCAGCGACACTTCCACCAATGGTCTTGGCAACCCCTGTAAATAATATTGCCCCGAGAAAGTTCATGACGGCAGCCATAATAATTGCACGTCGTGGGGTCAATGCACGGGTCGATACCGAAGTTGCAATAGCGTTCGCCGTATCATGAAAACCATTAATAAAATCAAATGCCAGAGCAAGAAAAATAACAATACCCAATACCAGTAAACTTGTATCCATGTAAAAGGGCTCCCTTACGAGTTACGCATAATGATGGATTCCAGCATATTTGCAACATCCTCGCATGAATCCGTTGTCGTTTCAAGGCGTTCGTACAATTCTTTGCGTTTAATCAGTTCAATAGGGTCAGTTACAGTTGCAAACAGGTTTTTGATGCAAATACGCAATAATTCGTCCCCCTGATTTTCCAAATCATTCAGGCGAATAGTGTATTCACGAATGGCCAGCAATTTTTTCTGTGAAAGCAAATGTACAGCCTTCTGAATTTCGTAAGCTGATTGACGCAAAATATCAGCGAACTGCACAATATACTCGTCCGGCTCCGTAATGTTGTACATATAAAAACGGGAAGCCGTCGCTTCAAGACCGTCCAGCACATCATCCATGGTTGTTGTCAGTTCCATGATGTCGTCGCGTTCCAACGGCGTAATGAAGGTTTTGTTCAGCTCAGTAATAATCGTGTGTGTGTAATCATCACACTTATTTTCATACTTCTTCATCTCATTTGTAAACAAAGTCACATCTTGAAGATTTGAAGTATGTTGGGCAAAATAATCGGCTGCTTGCACGATCGTATCTGCCATATTTTCCAACGTCTCGAAGAATATATCCTTTTTCTTCAATCTCATAACGATTACCCCTTTACGAAAATATCCGCAACCTGTTTCGACTGCAATAGACAACCTTTGCTATCTTATCACACTCATCAATGTTTTTGTATGTTTGTAAAAGCAAAATTCATGATATACGTATACAGTGCCCGACATGGAAGGTCATTATCCGACAATTTTTTCCTAAAAAGGTGTATTCCTTTTCTATTTTGCTTCTATGGTCACATGTTCCTTTAGTGAAGTATCTGCAGGCACCACATGTATATAGGATGTACCTGGCGTTAACGGGATTTCAACTCCATTTTTCATAAAACGAATCGCATCGCCGGGTGTATGCTGCCACTCAGCCTGTATTAACTGTCCTTGTTGAAACACCATGGCCTCTCCGCTACCGTCCAGCTCAACACTTAATCTGCCTACATCATCCAACGTTCGATGCCTAGTGCTCATCACAATGACATTGGCCGCTGAGAGCTGTTGGTTATTATTTTGATCCACATGTGACTTTTCGTTCACAAAACGCTTATACTGTTGATCCCCTGGATCGTAGGTGTAAGATACGCGATAGCTTTTGAGCAAAAACCGGATTTGCAAAGATGCTGCACTCTCATCTACCATAACTGGAGTTTCGCCGGATTTAAGGTAAGGATATACTGGAACTTCCGTCTGCTTGACATACCCTTTACTATCGCTTCCTTTGCGCAGCCTACTCACATCTGTGTACAAATTATGTGGAGGACGGCGATCTTTGCTTCGCCAGAAGTAAGCTCCCCCATTTGAAATCTCATCCAGATGTTCTTTCCGCTGCTGCTGTAAAATCGCATAGGCATCTGTGCTTCCCCCTGCGTGTATCGGCAGCGCACCATAGGTTTCGCCCAGCTCAATCAAATACGGCCGAATGCTACGGACCGGACCGATCTTTACATCTCCGCCGTGACTTTGGAAAAAAGCGACGAGACGAGTAATCCCGCCTTCTGCAAGAACCTCATATACCATGTCTGCCTGGCTAAGTCCTGCCTGTGGACGCGCAGCCGGAGCATTGTTAATCATGACAGCGAGCGGTCGCTCCAAAACTGGCTGCTCCACAGGAAGACCGGTAAGCGGAGCTGTAAATGCCGGAATAGACTGCTCCTTCGGCGCTTCAAGTGCCTCTTTCTCTGTTTCTTGCTTGGTCAGTTGGGGAACGGATTCAGATTCACCCGTATTGGACATAGCAGAACAAGACATCAGCGTCATGCATAACAGAGCTGAGGCCATCACACGCAACCAATGATTTCGTTGGGAAATGGGCCCGGACAAGTTCATCCCTCCACTTAGTTATTTTTCTCATTATAAGCTTTATTTCCTGTTTTTGTCTTGATTGAAGCGTGACCACTCTATAGAATACTTATCTAAAGACATTAAAATTTAAAAAATATTCAGACTTTGTGATTTTTATCACAAATAACTGTAACTGAACCTACTACAATAAAGGTGTAGCAAAGATGATCATCCCAAACAAAATGAAATACAACCAACATTATAGATTAAGAAAGAGGAGTGGTTTGAATGTTTAACAACTGGTTACGTGAAAACAAAGTCGCAATGTGGCTGCTGACTGTAGTACGGGTTTATCTAGGATATGAATGGATGACCCATGGATTTGAGAAGCTGACTGGTGGATTCGATGCAGGCGGATTTATCTCGGGGGCCATTGCTAAAACAGGTGGAGACCATCCCGCTGTACAAGGCTGGTGGGGATCGTTCCTTGAAGCCTTTGCCCTGCCGAATGTCGGTTTGTTCAACGTCCTGATCCCACTGGGTGAGTTCTTGGTCGGGGTTGGCCTGCTTCTTGGTACATTGACTACACTGGCTGCTTTGATGGCAATGGTTATGAACTTCTCGTTCCTGTTCTCGGGTACAGTAAGCACCAATGCAATCTATCTGCTGTTTGAAATCTTCCTTGTGGTTGCTGGTGCAAATGCCGGAAGAATTGGCTTTGACCGTTGGGTACTGCCCTTCCTGCGTGGACTGTTTCGTAAAAATAAAGATGCCTTTCCGGCGGATCCCACTCGGAAAATAGCTTAACTATCCAAAAATAACCGTTACCCTCCGGGCTAATGGTTATTTTTTTGCTCTGTCATACTCAGGATACACGTGCCTTCTAATTAATCGAAGAAGCAGAATACACAAAAGAACTTCCATTCCCACACACCATGTGGATTCGGAAGTTCTTTTTCACATTTACGTATCACTTTCTTGACCAAAAGCCCAACAATTGAGACTCAACGAGCCAAGGACATACGACTGAAAAAGCTTACGCGCGGAGCGCTCATTATCCGCAGCCCCCATCGCATAAAACAAAGGTGAAAAATGCTCTATCCCATAAGAAGGAACCGCCTGCTTGGCATAAGGAGCCTTCTTATCATATTGGAATAGATGACGCAAATTCCAGTCTTGAAGCTGCTCTGCAATCCAGTCATCATATTGAACCGCCCATTCTGCTGGCTCACTCGTCTGCTTAAGTGTCCGCAAGTTGTGGACCAATCCGCCGCTACCGATAATCAAAATCCCTCGTTCTCGCAACGGCGCCAGCATCCGTCCAATCTCATATTGCTCCTGGGGAGCGCGCCGAGAATCAATGGATAGGGGTACGACTGGTATGTCCGCATCAGGATATATGTGCCGCAAAACCACCCATGCTCCATGATCCAGTCCCCGGTTCCGAACCGGCTGGTGGAACAGGTTATGCTGACTGAACAGATGCTCTATCTCCTCATACAGCTTCGGATCGCCTGGTGCAGGGTAATCAAGTGTGTACATTTCTTCGGGAAAGCCATAGAAATCGTGCAACGCTGCATGCTGATCATCCGCGCCGATACATTGATCGGGGCTATCCCAATGCGCGGAAAAAATGACAATTCCTTTGGGTCGAGGCAGGCTCGCGCCCAGCTTTGCAAGAAAGCTGGTGTATGCGTTATTTTCTACAGCCAGTGTCGGTGAACCATGCGCAACAAAAATTGAGGGTAATGTCATCGCTGCCAACCTCCACACGCCAGTATAGTGTTACTCTTCCATTTTACTCCGGCGGAGGCGCAATTTCCAATACAATCCGTTACACCCTGAAATCAGATCATCCAGTGCTGCCAATCCCGTTGAATATTTTCCTGCTCATCCAGCCATTCAAGCGTCCGGTCAATCAGCCGTTGCCGCTCTTTACCTGACGAGAAAGTGTGATCTCCCTGGAAAATAATCTCTTTATCACAACGTCCCTCTGGACGCATCCAGAATACCTTTTGAAACAGAAATGCATAATCCACAGGAATGATATCATCCGAGGTTCCATGAATCACGAGTACATCCCCGTTGAATTTAACGGCCTCCTGGAACGGCTGGAATTGAGCTAACGACTCAAAATAAGCAGGTGTGAACTTATAGCCCAAATAGTCGGCATGACCGGTTTTAACAGACTCATCGTACACGCTTCGCTCCGTAATTTTGACGATGTCGTTGAACGGATAGCCGACAGCTGACCAAAGGACCAGGTTTTGTACTCTCTTGTCCCGTACGGCTGTGAGCAGGGCAACAGCGCCTCCCAGACTGTGACCGATCAGCGTCACCTTGGTCGGGTCAATGTCCGCGCAATTCAAGGCGTAATCCAACACGGTACGTGTCTGGTTAATCATCGACTCTAACCCCTGCTTGCCATATTCACCCGTGCTTTCTCCACAACCGGCAAAATCAAAGCGCAGGACAAAATATCCCCCTTCCGCCAGTTCACGCGCAGTCTTGACGAATAACCGATCTACTCCGATACGATTGCCTACAAAACCGTGACATATGACAACGAGGGGAACCCGTCTCTGACGATCTCCCTCATTCGCATTGTTTGGATAATGAATTGTTGCGGCCAGCTCCTCATGTTCATAGCGAATTCCAATTTGCCGTTCCATCATGATTCCTCCTGTCTGAAGCTTCACTTCACCACTTAATAATTCAAACTCATATTTAACATGAATACCTACGAGGATATTCATTCACTTTAATTCCGATAAGTTTAATGTGTTTTATAATAAAATCAGTCTATCATCGCCCTGATTCCTTGTCAACCTGTCAGTTCACACCGATAAAGAAGTAAACAAATGGCGCTCCCCGATATGATACCGGAGAACGCCATACTACACACTTATTAGGGTGATTTCTCACAATTGAGTAGACGATCCGCTATTCGTAGCTGTGCCTGAACATTTGATGGGTCTCGGCTCGTCCTTCCCACTCCAGTTTACAGGAGGCGCCGCAATTTTGATCCTCATGCCATAAGCTTCGGTAGCTCTCTTCACCCAGTTCACCTGCAAATTCTGTATCCCCTGCCACTTCGGTATCGTCCAGTATACGGTACGTTGGAGATGTCCCTTGAACGCTCCGGTGACTCACGTTTGCAGCCGAGACTGCCCCGCTATACCCGTTCGGAGCGCCCGCCAGTCTTTTCTGGACTGAATAATCTGCCTGGTTCTCCAGTTTCATGATGCCACATCCTCTCAACGTTTATATTCAGGTTGCTCCATGTGCTCCCCTTTATCCAGTTTGAGGAGAATGCAGCGGTAATATACATTCCATAGCTAAAGCCTTTTGCCATCCACCGCTTCCTCACGTATACTGTCTTTGTTACGAAATGGCGTTCCATCAGCCCGGGATACGCTTATAAAGCAGGAGGAAGAAATGAATAAAGCCAAAAATTATACGCTTATTGCATGGATTGCCTTATCCATGTTTTTCTTGACACAGGCGATCATTGGATGGTTTGTCACATTCACAGGCGGGGATATCAAACCCTTTGAAAAAGTTAGCCTATCCACCCTTATCATCATCGCCGCAGGAGCCATTCTGCTGGTTGAAGCACTGATGAATTTTATGGACCGTCCGGAAGAAGGCGAGGAGACACAACAGCCAGACCATGCTCCCGTAAAGCCCCAGATGAATCTTAAATCCATCTTGACGTATGTTGTGTTAGTTATCGTGATTCTTGTCGCCGGACTGGCGCTGCGCAGTGTACTGCCGGAATTTAGGATCTCACCCTGGGTGAATTTAATTCTCGCGGCCATCGGCTTCATTGGACTCAAACCGATTTTTCTGCGTAAAAAACGTTCATAACCCGCAATTCTCATTGTACTGGAGCTGCCTCATTTCGGATCGTAGCAGCTCCTTTTCATTTTCGATCAGGCATCCGACTTGCAGCCTGGGTGTTCGCCAAAAAGCCGTATTCCTCGCCTGCAAGAAGAGGCATGGAGAATACGGCTTGATGTACTTTAGAACTTATTTGGAAAATAGTTGTTCTGCATTATCCATGGCAATTTTGTGTCCCATCGCGGAATAGTCCAGCCAAGGCTGCCCGTCCAACATGTAGACATGCCCTTGCTTCACCGCTTTGAGTCCTTGCCATACTGTATTTCCTTCCAGTTGCTTGTATACCTTTTGGGCATCCGCGCCTTTACTGATAATAACAAGGATGGCATCGGCATCATAATCTGGTAAAACCTCTTGGGAAACGACCTGATAGGCCTTGTTGATTTTTTCTACACCCTTGGCTGGCTTCAAGCCCAAGTCCTGATACAACAGCGGTCCTACCGGACGCTTCATCCCCATGACACGAACCTCTTTCGCCGTCACACGCACAGCCATAACTGTTCCGTCTCCAATTTTTGAGTGAATCAGCTTTTTGACCCGTTCCCTCTGTGTATCATAATCTTTTAGAAAAGTGTCCGCCTGTGTCTCACGGTTAACCATGACAGCTATTTTTTTCAGTTGGTCTTTCCATGTGCCTTCATCCAGATCAAAAATCTCAGTTGGCGCAATTTTCTCAAATTTAGCCACATCGGTTCCCGAATATTTTTTGTCGAGGAAAATATGATCAGGTTGAAGCTCCAGTACCGCTTCCATATCCGGGTCTGTGACAACACCTAGCTTGCGGGTATTTTGGAGACGATCTTTTACATGGGGCAGAAAATCCTTTACATCTCCACCAATGACCGAACCAGCCGGAGTAATGCCCAGTGCCAGCAGGTTGTTCGTCAAATGAATAGACATCGAAGCAATACGCGAATCCGCACTAATGGTTGTCTGGGCGCTGTCGGCCGCTTTCGTATCGGTAGCTTTGTTGTCGGCTGCTTGTCCACAAGCGGACAGCATGATCATACATAAAACTAAAGCCATGGCTACCCATGAACGCTTAAAACCTGAATCCTTAAATCCATATTTTCTCATGATTATTCTCTCCTATGCTATTTCCTTCTGTCATTTTGTTCGGGACAACAGGAATAAAAAATACGGGGCTCCTACCACAGCAACCACCACACCTGCGGGAATCGCATTCGGCTGAAACACCGAACGCCCAATCGTGTCTGCGGTGACCAAAATGACGACTCCGACCAAACAGGCTACTGGCAGCAAATGCTGATACATTGGTCCGACCAGACGGCGAGCCAGATGAGGCGCGATCAGCCCGATAAAGCCGATGCCTCCGGCCATGGATACGCTGGCACTGGATAAAGCCACGGCTGCGCCCAGCAGTATCAGCCGCTGACGCTTCACACTTGTACCGATTCCAGCTGCGGTCTCGTCACCCAGCGACAGGTTATTCAGGCTGCGCGTCTGCGACAGAACGTAGGGCAATACAATGACAATCCACGGCAGCAAAGCCGCTGCATGTATCCAGTCCCGGCCCCATACGCTGCCAGCCAGCCAGCGTGCAGTAAATGCGTACGTATCCTCATCCAACCGCAACGACCAGTACAGCGTTATGGCACTGAGGCCCGAGGCTACACCGATGCCGGACAGGATCAGACGCACGGGCACGATTCCTCTGCTGCGGTTATAGGACAACAAAACAATCAGCACCGCCGCAACGACACCTCCTGCAAAGGTAAACAAGGGGATCAGCACAGCTGCCGAGCCCTCCAGGTCGCGAAAAAAGCTGACGAACATCACCAGCCCCAACGCAGCCCCCGCATGAAGTCCCAGCACTCCGGGGTCAGCGAGCGCGTTCCGTGACAAGCCCTGCATGACTGCTCCGGCTGCACCCAGTCCTGCTCCAGCCAGCACCGTTACTACGATACGTGGCAGACGATATTCGAACAGAACGATATGATCACGTCCGCTACCACCGCCAAACAACGTATCCAGCACGCGTAGCGGTGGAATACGAATGGTTCCGGTATTCAAACCCAGAACAATGACAACAAAGCTGATTCCCGCCAATACCAAACAGACGAGCCAAGCCTTTGTCGTTCTTGTATCCCCGTTCCCTAAAGAGCGACTCACTACAAATCCCTCCTTTCCTTACGGGCGAGAAAGAGAAAAAAGGGCACTCCGATAAAAGACACCATAATTCCAATAGCTAGCTCCTCCGGCGGATTCGCCATTCTCGCTCCCAAATCAGCCAACACCAGCAGCACGGCTCCCAATAACGCAGACAACGGTACAATCTGGCGATAATCCACACCGATCAGCTTGCGAGCAATATGTGGGATGACCAAACCTACGAAGCCGATGGCCCCAGCAGCCGATACGGACAGTCCCGCCAGTACCACCACGGTCAGCAGACCCAAAAGCCGGATACGCCTGAGATTTAACCCAAGGTTTAACGCCACCTCATCGCCCATCGATATCAGCGAAATGGAGCGGGCCAGCCCCATAGACCAAGCGATTACAATAAGCAAAATCGGTGCAAGAATCTCAAGCTGCGACCATTTGATTCCGGCAACACCACCCGCATACCAGAAGGCTAAATCCTGACTTAGATCAAAATAAATCGCAATCCCCGAAGTCATGGAACCTAACAGCGCAGCCGTCACAGCTCCAGACACCGTTAATCTCATCGGTGTCAATCCCCCCGGTGCGGAAGCTCCCAGACCGAATACCAGTAAGGTACTCATCAGCGCCCCCAGGAACGACAATACAATTAACGTCCCATAAGGTAGATCGGGAAAAAAGGCAAAACTCACAGCGACCACAAACATTGCTCCTGCGTTAATGCCTAGCACACCTGTATCTCCCAGCGGGTTGCGTGTAATGCCCTGAATCAGAGAGCCTGCCACCGCCAACGCAGCTCCAATGACAGCTGCACCGAGCACACGCGGTAATCTCAGCTCATGAATGATCTGATGTGTCATCAGCGAACGATCATAATGAAATACTGCCGACCACACTGTGCTTACGGTCAAGTCCTTGGCTCCGAGAGAAATAGCGGCGAATATGGCCAAGGCCAAGAATACAGCAGAAGCTGTGAACAACAACGCCTGCCGAATTCTACTAGCTCGGAGTACCGGGCGGGCTGCAAAGGCTACTTCAGGAACTGTGCCCTCTGTCGGAGCTATATGTTTGTCCATGCTGTCTTTAAACTGCATTCGTGAGGTCACTCCCTCCATACCTGAAAACCACCACGGCTCTCATAACGATAATGATAATTATTATCAACTTGATACATAATAGCATGTTTCTATGACATTGCAAGCCAAAAACTGCTCCCCCTTAGGAGGAACAGTTTTTGGCTATATCTATGTGAGATCGCTACACGGATGACTTCAAGCAACCCTCTGTTTAGTACGTAGGCCAACCTGCCGAATCCCATTTCAAATCACTAATCAGAAGCTTTGGATTTCCGTCATCGGTGGCATCATAGGCATGACGCGCAATTACACTGTTGTTATAGATAGATTGTCCGCCCGGTCCCTTCCAACGGTCATTCCCTGCATCCAGTACGGTTCCGCCGCCATCCATCAGATTCTTACCGCTCTTGTCTACATAGGGTCCGGTGATATTCTTGGAGCGACCGTAAATGATTTTGTAATTACTATTTGCCCCTTGGCAGCAGTTATCAATGGAAGCAAACAGATAGTAATAGCCGTCGCGGTATGTAACATGTGGCGCTTCCAAACCACCAGCGGTACGCTTGGCGATAGAATAGATCTGGCCCGTAGGTTTCATCGTATTCTTGTCCAAACGAGTAATTTTCAGACCCGTATTCCATGAACCGAAGGAAAGCCATGGATTACCGGAAGTGTCAATGACCAAATTCGGGTCAATGGCATTATAATCGTCAGATTGTGTCGTACGCAGCACCAATCCGTCATCTCTCCAGCTTCCCGCTCCTATGCTCGTCGCAGAAGTCAATCCGATGGCCGAAGTGCGGGACCCCATAGTAGAAATGGAGTAGTAAACCCATACTCGTCCATTGTACTTTTGAGCATCCGGTGCCCATACATCGTTTGGCTTTTGCTTAGGTACATACGATTTCCACCATGATGGCGGCGACAAGAATATTTGCGGCAATCTGTAAAAATTGCGTCCGTCGTCCGATCTTTGAACCTGTATCCCCTGCCCTGTGGAGAAAATATACCATGCGTTGCCTTCCTTCGTGATGGACGGATCGTGTACCGCCACATCGCCAGTTAGCGCCCAATGCTCTGCTGATGCGGACGGCATCACTGACAGCAATAAAGCAGCCGAGGTTACAGCCGCAAACGCCGTTCGGGCTAATTTACCCCGTACTGATTTTTTCCAGTATTTCAACATTCTACGCACCTCCGAATTAGTATCATATGATGAAAATCAGGTGACACACCTATTACATTAGTGTTTATACTTATGAAGTTTCACATATATTAACCTATTAACTCCCGTTTTGTAAACGCTTTATTTCAAATAAAAAGAAATTCATAAACTACGCATAACGCTATTTACACAAAAAAAGAAGCCCTTAGGCCTCTTTCTTAAATTAGCATATTAAACAGATTTTCGTTTTTGTTCAGCTCTGTATATTGAAGCCCTTTGCGGTTCATTCGTTCAATTAAAGGAAGATAGTCTTCCTTGTGGAACAGCTCAATGCCGACCAGAGCTGGTCCATTTTCCTTATCATTCTTTTTCGTATACTCAAACCTTGTAATGTCGTCGTCCGGTCCAAGCACATCCTGAAGAAACTCACGCAGTGCCCCGGCTCTTTGCGGGAAATTGACCATAAAATAATACTTCAGTCCTTCGTAAATCAGGGACCGTTCCTTAATCTCCTGCATACGATCAATATCGTTGTTACCACCGCTGACGATACAGACAACCGTTTTGCCTCGAATCTGCTCACGATACAGATCAAGTGCTGCTACAGGCAGTGAGCCCGCAGGCTCCACAACAATCGCATTTTCATTATACAACTCCAGAATCGCGGTACATGCTTTGCCTTCCGGTACCTTCACAATATCGTCCAAGGTATGTTTACAAATATCGTATGTCAGCTGACCGACACGCTTCACCGCAGCTCCGTCAACAAACTTGTCTATTTGATCCAGTGTAACCACCTTGTGCAAACGCATCGCTTCCGTCATCGACGCCGCGCCAAGGGGTTCCACGCCGATTACCTTGGTGGACGGACTCACGGTTTTAACATACGTACCTATGCCTGCTGCCAAACCGCCGCCGCCAATCGTCACGAACACATAGTCCGCAGGTGCATCCAGACTCTCCATCACTTCCATCGCAATCGTACCATTGCCCGCAATAATTTTCGGCTGATCGAACGGATGGATGAAGGTCATTGCCTGCTCGCTGCACACCTTCATGGCCTCGTCATAGGCATCGTCAAACGTATCTCCGGTCAGAATGACCTCCACACTGTTACCGCCAAAGCGACGAACCTGCTTCACCTTTTGATTGGGCGTTGTACTCGGCATAAATATTTTACCGTGGATGCCAAGCGCATTACATGAAAAAGCCACACCTTGTGCATGATTCCCTGCACTCGCGCACACGATGCCTTTTTCCATTTGCTCAGGAGTCAAGCTACGGATCATGTTGTAGGCTCCACGGATTTTAAAGGACCGCACGACTTGGAGATCCTCTCTTTTCAGATACACATTACAGTTATATTTGGCCGATAGAACGGCATCCCTCTGTAAAGGTGTACGTACAATCACCTCACGCAGCATATGATGCGCCCGTACAATATCCTCCATGCCAACGGTTGATAACGTGTCCGAGTCGGTTTTCTGGGTTTCTGTTGGTTCCATAGGTTCTCCACGCTCCGCCTGAATATTTCTTATTTGAAATCTTTCAAATATCATACCACGTTTACCTATAGCTTGTGCAGATTATAGCATGAAAATGAGAATGAAAATCAATTGAATTCAAAAAAACAGACCGGGACAATGCCCGACCTGCCTTTCCTCACGTTACACATTTCTTGTATTCAATCGCTCCATAATACCGTAACGATTATCCTTTTACCCCGCCTGCCGTCATCCCCTCAATAAAGTAACGCTGGAAGAACAGAAATACGACGAGAATCGGTAAGATAGCCAAAACTGATCCGGCGATCAATACATCATAATTGTTGCCATATGGCGTCAGCAGACTGGACAGACCAATTGGCAGTGTCAGCATGTCGTTGGTGCGCAATACGATCATCGGCCACAGGAAGTTATTCCAACTGTTCATCGCCTGCAAAATAGCCATTGCCGCAAATGCAGGCGCCATCAGAGGCATCATAATCCGCACGAAAATACCATACTCTGAACATCCGTCAACCCGTGCAGCATCCATAAAGTCCTTGGGTACTCCACTCAAATATTGACGGAAGAAAAAGATCGGAATCGGCGCGACGACGAATGGCAGAATCACACCCCATACCGTATTAATCAGCTTCATGCCGATCATTAGTTTGTAAAGCGGCAGCATGATAATTTCTACCGGGATCATCATCACAACCAGCACCAGTGTGAAAATCACATTTTTCAGTCTAAAACGATACATCTCCAGACCGTACCCGACCATCGCGGACAATATCAGACATAACACCGTAAACAAGACGGTAATGACAATACTGTTCCAGTACCATTGAAAATAATCCGTCGTCCCTTGAAAGATGAACGCATAGTTTTTCAAGGACATGATGCCCCACTCCAGCTTAAGATTCAAGCCGTAGCGCAGCAGCTCCGTCGATGGCTTAAACGAGGCAAGCGTCACGGCAAATAACGGAAACAGAGCAAACCCGGCAAACAGAATGAACAGGACAACGAGCAATGCGGATAACGGGCCTTTTTGTTTCTGAGCCATCGCTTAATCCTCCTTCCGAAACAAACCAAAAAATTTGAGCTGGATCAGGTTCAGCAGCAATGTAAATACGAGCAATACAATGCCCACCGCGGCTCCGAAGCCCATACTGTTCTGCTCCAGACCTTGGCGATAGAGATAGCCAACAATCGTTAAACCAATATCATTCGGGGAGTTATTTCCGTTCCACAGCATGTAACTCTCCGTGAACATGGACAACCCCGCATAAATGCTAATCGTAAATACGTAGATCGTCACCGGTTTCAACATGGGAATCGTAATCCGCCAAAAAGAATCGAAGCGACTGGCTCCATCAATCTGTGCAGCTTCATACAACTCGGGAGGAATGTTCTGTAGTCCTGACATATAGTACAGCATGTTCACGCCCAGCCATCTCCACAAGGCCAGTACGATCAAAGCTAAAAAGCCGGTGTTTGCATTCATAAGCCATTTGTAAGGTTCGAGACCGAATACCCCCAACAGGGAGTTCATCAGCGAACCATCCAATTCCCCGAACATGAGTCGGAAAATCGTCCCTGCTACCACCACTGAAGTTAGTGCAGGTATAAACATCACGGAGCGAAACAGCCCTCTACCCGGCATTTTAGGCGAATTCAGTAATACCGCCAGTACCAGCGGCAGAGGAATCAGCACGACCAGTGTAAGCAGAGTGTACAGGACGCTGTTCAATATCGCTTTTCCAAACGTAGGATTGATTAAGTCTTTATAATTCTCCAGTCCGACATAAGTTGTTATCCCTGGCAGTACTTCCTGAAAGCTCATAATGACCGTCGAGATGACCGGATACGCAAAAAATAGTGCAAAGGACAGTAAAAATGGAAGGACAAACACATACGGTGCCGTACGGCTGGAATGAATAAAGCGACTCCATCGGCTTCTGGTCGGACGCTGAGGTTTTGGCGGCTGACCTGTCGGTACATTAGCGTTCGTATGAACGGGCGTTGCCATGAATCTCACTCCCTTTCCTGTTGGGGTCTATCTCAGTTCATCTGCTAGCTCATGCAGCACCGTGGCTGGATCTTCGCCATTCAGCAGTGTCCGATAAAGTATTTTATTGCGCACAGCACTGGCGATATCAGGCGTTTTCGGTCCGATATGCACCGCATTGATTTCATCTTTTACTTCGATGAGTGTGTCAAAAATATTCGTTCCGAAATACTCCGTAAATTTATTCTTGGCTTTGACTTCCGGCATCGTCCACACTTCACTGCGGATAGGATCAAAACCTAGCTGCTTCCAAATCTCCACATTCCCTTGTTTGGACAGCTTGGCAAAGGCCAGAAACCGCATCGCCAAATCCTGGTGCTTCGACTGGTTCGTGACCACCGTACCGGTCCCGCCCATACCCGCTGAGCGATAGCCGCCTTTTTCCCACGCCGGCAACGGTCTGATGATGATTTTCCCTTTCAGGTCAAGCATGTAATCCGTAAAACGTCCCATATACCACATCGGCATCCATACCGAAGCAGCCCCACCTTTGTTCATAAACCCGTAGTATTCCTCCATGTGGTGCCCACCGCCCGGTGCGGGAATAGCGATTTTGTCTTTTACCATCTGCTGAAGAAACTCGAGTGTTTTAATATTCGTTTCGTTATCCAGCGTTAACTCGCCCTTGTCATCCAGAAAATCCGAATTCTGCTGGGAGATCATCGGCCAATAGTTCCACAGGTCATTCGTTTCCAGGGTCGCCATCGGCTTGCCTGTTTTCGCCAGCACTTGCTTGCCTGCAGCAGCATAGTCTGCCCAAGTGACGATGGAATCCGGGTCTACCCCCGCCTGATCCAAAATTTCTTTATTGTAATACATCACTTCGGCCCCGACATGGAAATCAATGCCGTAATACTTCCCGTCTTTACCGTAAATCTGTACTCTGGAAGGCACAATGTTTTTGATCTCTGGGTCAATCACCGGATTGAGTGGGACCAGTTGCGGTATCCCTTTGAGGAAATTACCGATCTTGTTCACCTCGATATCCGCGATATCCGGCGCTCCCACCCCCGATTGCAGCGCAATCGACAGCTTGCTGTGGTGGTTGTCATAAGGAAATGTATTCGCTTTCAAATTAATCAGTTCATCAGGGTGCTGTTGGTTCCATTGGTCAGCCATTTGCAGAAAAAACTTCTCATGCAGTTCATTGAACGTCCACAATACAAGTTCTGTTCCCGGTCCATCCTTTTCATCGGTCTTGAAAGAACAGCCTTGCAGCAGTCCAGCCATCAAAACCACCGCCATTAGCATCAAAGCCATGCTTTTTCTTCGCAGCAGCATATCCTTCCCCCTTCGCATGATGAAATACAATTCGTTAATGATTGCGCTTTCTTTTCTATTTAACATCAACCTAAATTGGTTTACAACAATATTATTTATAAAATATTCATTTTTAACGCAGAACTAGCATCTTCATTGCATTATAGGGGGAAAATGAATTGAATGGGACTATGACGATTTTTGCATAAAAAGAAGGCCCAACTCGAATTGAAACTCGAAGTTGGGCCTCGCTATTTTAACTACTCTCGGGAATGTGCTGCCTCGTCCTTAACTTCCTCCCGAAATGCTTTAATACTTTCCTTACGACGCTCATTCTTTTCTTCGATCTGCTTACGCTCCTCGCTGCTGATTTCAGAGGAGAACTCGTTTAGATATCCTTCAGCTTCATGCAGGTTCTGCTGTGTGTTCTGAATACTTTGTTGCAAATGTTCAACATTATCGGCCCGATTATCCGGTTTTGCCATCGTTTATCGCCTCCTAGTTATGGAATCGCTCACTGAGCGCTAAACCGTAGCTTGATCGCTATCGAATGATTTTATGCATTCTTGTGGCAATTAATAAAATAGAGTAATTTAGATTACATTATTCAGTTATATTGAAATTGGGAAAAAAAGAAAAGGGAGCAACCTGTTATATGGAAACGAGTAAGCTAGACCCGCTAGAAGATATTCCAAAGGGACGGTTAGCGACTCTTCTTGAAGTGCTGGGGGTGTCTACAAAGTTAGGTCTAACCTCCTTTGGAGGGCCGGTTGCACATCTAGGGTACTTTCATAATGAGTACATACGCCGTCGAAAGTGGATGGATGAACAAAGTTACGCCGATCTTGTAGCGCTCTGCCAGTTCCTCCCCGGTCCGGCCAGCAGTCAGGTTGGCATTGGAATTGGAGTTGTAAGAGCAGGATTACTTGGCGGATTGTTAGCCTGGATTGGTTTCACACTGCCGTCGCTCCTTCTGTTGGTTGCGTTTGCTTTCCTGCTTCAAGGATACGATATAGCGAGTGCGGGGTGGATTCATGGACTGAAGATCGTAGCTGTAGCGATTGTGGCCCATGCTATTCTGGGGATGGGACACAAGTTGACGCCTGATCGGGATAGAGCAACAATCGCCGTGATTGCCGCCGTGATTACATTGTCCTGGCATACAGCTTACAGCCAAATTCTCATCATTGTTGCTGCCGGTGTAGTTGGCTTATGGCTCTATCGAAAGAAAAGGGCAGAGATTACGTCTAATCTTCAAATTGCGGTTAGTCGTACTTTTGCGGTCTGTTCCTTGGTTCTATTTTGTGCACTGCTTGTGGCACTTCCGCTTGTCACATCCTCGGAGGAAGTGGGATGGTTAACGCTGTTTGATAGCTTTTATCGTTCAGGCTCTCTGGTATTTGGCGGGGGGCACGTCGTACTGCCGCTTCTGGAACGAGAAGTTGTTCCAACAGGATGGGTTAGCCAAGAGGATTTCTTGGCAGGTTACGGAGCTACGCAAGCAGTGCCAGGGCCGTTGTTCACATTTGCAGGTTACCTTGGAGCTATCGCCGGGGGAGTACCAGGAGCAGTGGTTGCCACTCTCGCCATTTTCTTACCGGCATTTCTTCTTGTTGTCGGTGCACTCCCGTTTTGGAATGGATTAAGAAACAATCCGAAAATCCAAGGAGCTTTGGTGGGGATTAATGCAGCCGTGGTTGGTATTTTGATGGCTGCGCTGTATGATCCACTTTGGACTACCGCCATCTTGAAACCGATGGATTTTGCCCTGGCGATCATTTTGTTTATGATGCTGGTCTTTTGGAAGCTTCCGCCTTGGGTGGTTGTTCTTGCCGGTGCAGCGGGAGGAATGTTACTGGGGTAAGTGTAAGCCCAATAGGAGGCATGGCGGGCAAAAGTATCCGGGTAAATAGATCCGACCTTCTATGTGCGAGTGAAAAAGCCGACTGCTTGAAAGCAATCGGCTCTCTGTAGAGAAACCTTAGCCAGGTCACTCGCCCTATTCCTCACATTTTTATATTTAGTGCTTATACCTGCTCTCCACTTGGGCTAAAATGCTCCCCAAACCAACGTCCTGCGGCTTCGGCCTCAGTACGAGTCAATTGATGACCATTGCGTTCCCAATACGCATTCACCTGCGCACCAGCACCTTCCAGTAAAGCTTGCAGCTCACGAGATTCCGTGACCGGAACGATCGGGTCATTTTCACCGGAAGACAGAAATACAGGGATACCGTTTAAATCAGGCAAATTCAGCCCACGCAGCGGCACCATCGCATGGTGTAAAATAGCTCCACGCAGCGCTTTTGCATCGTGAAAGAGCATGCTGGCGGCTATGTTTGCCCCATTGGAGTAGCCAAGAGCCACAACGTTGTTACGGTCAAAATCGTATTGCTCTGCAGCTGAATCCACAAATTCGCTTAGTTCTTTGGTACGAAATACGAGATCCTCAATATCGAACACGCCTTCTGCCAATCGGCGAAAGAAACGCGGCATCCCATTTTCCAGCACATTTCCTCTCACGCCTAACACAGACGCTCCCGGTGCTACCATGTCAGCCAATGGAATCAGATCCTGTTCGTTCCCACCGGTACCGTGTAGCAGCAAAATAACCGGGGCTTGTGGATGATTTCCTTTACGAAATACGTGTTTCATATATATTCCCTCCTTCATTTTTGCTCGAAATTAAGATTCTTATTTTTGTGTTAATTTGATTATAGCCAACTTCTCTACCTTTTACAAACACAATCAGCCTGATTTAAATCTTTTTTTCTAAAATGATGTATTGTTCCGTTGACATGTATTATAGCTTTAATTTAATATGATATTAGATATTTAGAATATTATCTAAATATCTAAAGGAGGAAATAAATTTTGAATGATGCGTTCAAAGCTTTGGCTGATCCGACCCGGCGTAAAATATTACAGCTTTTGAAAGAGAAAAGCATGAGCGCGGGCGACGTCGCCGAGCATTTTCAAATCAGCAAGCCCAGCATATCCCACCACCTGAGTGTTTTGAAGCAATCTGGACTGGTGCTAGATGAACGACAGGGACAAAACATTATTTACACCCTGCATACGACGGTGGTCGCAGATGTCATCGGTTGGATGTTCAGCATCGCTCAATCTGATATGCCTGCAAAGAAACATTTGAATGATATTAAGGATACGGAGGGATCTGAATGAAATTTCGGATACATTGGAACTTTACGGATGTTTTAACGACTTTGATTGCTTTATCACCTGCTATAGGGGCTTTGCTGCTGTACGACCGACTTCCCAATGTTCTGGCCTCTCATTTTAGCTTTGACAATACAGCAGACAGGTATATGAGTAAAAACAGTTCTATTCTCATGCTGGTGCTATTGGGGCTGGTGCCTTTGGTCGTTCGGTTAGCCCGCTACATGGACCCCAACAGGGCAAATTTCGAGAAATTTGCTAAAGCCTATGAGGTTACGCGTATAGGTACTTCCCTCATTCTCGCTATAGCCGGTTGGGGAATGCTGCTGTATAACCTGAACATACGACTGCAAATGAATACTATAATTTGCGGGGGAATAGGCCTGATGCTGTTGGTGCTGGGCAATTATATGACACAGGTACAGCCGAACTATACCTTCGGTATCCGCACGCCGTGGACTCTGTCCAACCCGGAGGTATGGCGTAAAACGCACCGTTTCGGCGGACCTATGATGATGCTCGGTGGTGCTTCGGGTTTGGTAGCGGCATGGGTCGGTGGAGTGGCGGGGACGGTCATTTTTCTCACCGGGCTGGGTATATCCGTCGTCACGCCCATCCTCTACTCCTTCCTCCTGCATCGCAAATTTAATCAACAGTAGGATACAGGACGTAGTAACTCTGTCCAAACGGACAAAAGCGTATGAGACGATCCCAATGCTAAATAAAAAAAGAACCTCCTAGCTACGATAACGCAGATCTGGAGGTTCTTTGTGCATTTTAATATTAGAACAACAGTTTATCGGGATGGGTGCCTACACGCTCATCCAGATGAAGACCATTGATTCGATCAATATCCTCGGCCGTCAGTTCAAAATCGAATAAATCGGCATTTTCGCGGATACGATGCGCGGTTACAGATTTGGGAATCGTCACAATACCCCGATCCAAATGCCAACGCAAAATAACCTGCGAAGAGGTTTTACCGTATTTTGCAGCAATCTCAACGATATCCGCTTGCTCGGTTAATTTCCCCTTCATCAGCGGACTCCACGATTCAAGCTGAATCTGGTGCTCCCGGCAGTATTGATGCAACTCTTGCTGTGTCAGACGCGGGTGAAGCTCCACTTGGTTGATGACAGGAACAATGTTGCTATCTTTGAGGAGGTCTTCGAGATGGTGAACTTGGAAGTTGCTTACTCCGATAGCGCGTACGCTTCCTTCTTCATACAGTCGTTCGAACGCCTTCCAGGTTTCCTTGTACTTGTCCTTGCCAGGCCAATGAATGAGATACAGATCAATGATGTCCAGACCCAGCCGTTTACGGCTTTCCTCGAAGGCACGCAGTGTTGAATCAAACCCCTGATCTTGATTCCATAGCTTGGTAGTAACAAACAGATTTTCTCTGACCGCCCCACTGTCACGAATGGCTTGTCCAACCAGTTCCTCATTGCCGTAGATCGCCGCTGTATCAATGTGACGGTAGCCGACCTCAATAGCTGTTTTGACCGCTTCGTAGACCTCATTGCCTTCCGCCTTGTAAGTACCAAAACCCAGCCAAGGCATCTGAACTCCGTTATTCAGTACAGTTGTATCCGCAATGTTCCCCATACCTATCTCCTCCTGTTCCTGATTATGAATTATCCAACGGGATGATTACAGTTTAGTCGCATCCTGAAAAGCATTCACTTGAAGCGGAGCAGCCAACAATTCTTTAGCCGCGGCAACAAATGCCTGGAAATGGGCAGACTTGTTATGGAAATCTACAGCAGCAGCATCTTTCCACTCTTCAACCATAGTAAATGCGTTGGGATCATTCAGATCCTGCATTAACGTGTAGCGTACATTGCCTTCTTCAGCTTGTGATGCGCTGATCAACCCTTGGGTTTGTTGCAGAAAAGTCTCTCTTTTTTCAGGTAAAACTTTCATATCGGCATGAATAATAATCATAATATTTTCCTCCTTGTATTATGTAACTATTTCTATTATAGACCATTCTTTCGACAGATTAAAAGTGCGGCTGTTCCTGTAATACAGTAAAATGAATCGTATTGGGGAGTTTATCGGCTGATCAGCTCCTCCTATATTTTGCTTAACGGCGGTGAAGGCATGTGCGTTTTCAGACAAAACTAATGGTATTCATATCCCTTTTAGTACTGGTGGTCACCGGGCTGTTGGGATTATCCTTTCGATATATGATCACCACCGCTCTATATGATGAAATCGGAAAAAGGGCGCTAACCGTTGCCAATACGCTTGCGGTAGATGCGCAGATTAGGGACGCTCTGGAAAGGACCGACACGACGCAAATGCGTTCGCGAATCAACGAGGCAGTAAAGCCAGTCCAAGCCAGCACCGGCGCTGATTTTATTACCATTGCTGATCGTCATCTCATCCGGCAGTGGCATGTAAACCCGGAGCGCATCGGACAGCCTATGATGGACCCTATGAATGATAAGGTGCTGCAAGGGCAGTCTTTTATCACCGAGTCCACGGGCTCTCTCGGACCGTCACTGCGGGCCAAAACTGCGGTTTATGATAAGCAAGGTAAGGCCATCGGGCTCATTTCTGTAGGTTTTTTAATCACAGATGTGCAGCAAAATATTCGTACCTACACATATGCATGGCTTTGGTTCATGGTGGGTGCGCTGATGATCGGCATTTTGGGAAGCCTGCTTATAGCGCAACGAGTACGCCGCGAACTGCATGGGCTGGAGCCAGTGGAGATTGGACGGTTGTACCAGGAAAAGCAAGCCATTCTCGAATCCATAGGTGAAGGGATTATCGCGGTTAATAGCAATGGACAAGTCACACTTGCAAATCCTCAAGCCGTCCGCCTGCTCGGCCTTCCTCTGGAAACTACCATAGACGGTTGCGAGCTTCGTCACTTACCGGGTGCCGCAGGTAAACTGGCAGATGTACTTGTCACCAATCCAACAGCGGAAAATCCAATCATGGAGCCAGACCATGAAGTGATCGTATTCAATGAGGAAATTGAGGTGCTGCAACGGGTTGTAGTGGTTAGCTGTGTTCCAATTAAGGATAAATCCGGTCGAAGGATTGGCACGGTTGCCAGTCTGCGTGACAAAACAGAGCTGCTTCGCATGACGCGGCAGTTGACAGAGGTCAAAGATTACGCGGAAGTGCTGCGATCACAAACACACGAATACACCAATCGGCTGTATCTCATATCCGGTCTGCTTCAGTTGGAGTGTTATGACGAAGCGGTGGACTTTATTACTCAGGAATCGGAGGAGTATCGTGTGCACAGGTCCGTTTCCTCTACTCTTTTACCTGATTCAATCATCGCCAGCCTGCTGATCGGCAAGAAAAAACAGGCGCTGGACAAGGGGATTGTATTACATTCTACTATTAGCGGTGTGTTCTCTACCTTTTCTCCTGCGTTGGAGTGGTCGCTTCTCGCTGCCATGGCCGGAAACCTGCTGGATAACGCCATGGAAGCTGTCGCGATGCACTCCGCTCCTGAGGGACAGGTCTGGTTCCGGCTTGAAGAAACGGCGGAGGCAATAACCGTGGAGGTTGCGGACAACGGGTCGGGAATTTCGGAAAATATCCGGGAAAAGCTGTTCGTCAAAGGAGCATCAACCAAAACAGAAGCAGGACATGGGTACGGCCTTGCTCTCGTGAATGAGTATGCAGAGCGAATGAGCAGCTCAATAAAAGTACTTGAACGGACAGGTGGAGGTACCATTTTTGAAATACGCATACCTTTCAATAGGTCAGTAATGAGTGATGATGCAAAAGGAGGTTACGCCCATGAATGAGCGGATTTTATCGGATATTGAGGTTCTTATTATTGAAGATGATCCGCGAATTGCGGAAATTAACCGACGATTTATTGAAAAGGTGGACGGGTTCACCGTATGCGCAATAGCAACGAACGAATTTGAGGCCAAACTTCAATTGGACGTGCTGCGTCCCCATTTGGTTATGCTGGATGTTTATTTTCCTGATACCGACGGTCTAGCTCTGCTATCGTTTATCAAGCAACACTATCCGGACACAGATGTCATTATGCTGACTGCCGCCAAAGAAACAGAAACCGTGGTACAAGCCGTCCGTGCAGGTGTGTTTGATTTTATCGTGAAGCCGCTTGTGTTCGAAAGATTGCGTGCAACGCTGGAGGAATATGCCCGTTTTCAGCGGCAGGTCAAGGCATGGCAGCAGCAGCCAGCGACGGTAGAGCAATCCGAAATTGACAATCTGCTTAAAAGCGCGGGCACCGGTCGGATGGCAGGCAACGGAGTGGGAGAGCTATGGGCCAAGGGCATTGATAAAGTAACCTGCGACAAGGTGCTTGATCTCCTGAATCGGCGGGGGGAGCTGACCACGGGGACAGTAGGGGTTGAACTGGGCATGAGCCGTTCGACAGCCAGAAGGTATCTGGAGTACTTAGTAGAAAGTGGCAACGCCCACCACGATCAAGTGTACGGAACCGTCGGCAGACCGGAGCGTATCTATCGGCGACAGCGGGGAGATGAATAAAGGTAATTTTAATGAACTTAATTCACTTTATAAGCCAAAATGGTTTAAATGATCACATTGTTTACGTCCCTCCTCCCGATTGCTAGAATGATCAACAGTTAGTCAATTGATAATGATTATCAATTTCTCTGGTAAGCATACTTGGAACGGGGGACAACATATGGCAACACTGAAACAACCACTGCGCACAGGCATGCTTCTTGCAGCGATCCTGGTACTACTGACGGTCATTATGGCGGGATGTGGTAGCCAGTCAAAAGATAACAGCGCAGCAACATCTCAAGCAACAGGCGATACCCGAATCATTAAGCATGAGATGGGAGAAACCCAAATTACGGGTAAGCCGAAAAGAATCGTAACGCTGGAATTCTCTTTTGTCGATGCCACAACCCAACTGGGCGTAACGCCTGTCGGGATAGCTCAGGAAAATGACGATGATATTGATGGGCTGCTCGGTAAGAAAATCGACTTCACGCCTGTAGGCACGCGCAAACAGCCGAACCTGGAAACGATCAGCTCCTTGAAGCCGGATTTAATCATTGCCGATCTGAATCGTCATAAAAATATATACAAAGAACTGAGTGAAATCGCTCCGACCATTGTTCTGAAAAGCCGGAATTCTTCCTATGAACAAAACCTGACATCCTTCGGTGTCATTGCCGATGCGTTGGACGAAAAGGAAAAAGGTGAACAGATTCTAGCTGCTCATAAAGCTAAAATGGAAAAGCTGGAACAAGGAGTCAAAGCTGGTGAGCCACGCAGTGTACTGGTAGGGGTATTTCGCTCCGATTCACTGACTGGTCATGCTGCATCTTCCTTTGATGGACAACTACTGGAGCTAGCAGGCATCCATAATGCCCTTCAAAATACAAGCGAACCTACTGTCAAGCTGACCTTGGAGCAGATAGCACAAGCCGATCCGGATGTAATCTTTATGGCTGAAGCCGATGAGAAGCTGATTTCAGAATGGAAGCCAAATCCACTGTGGCAAAACATTACGGCCGTTAAAAAAGGGGAAGTTTATGAAGTGAACCGGGCACTGTGGACCCGGTACCGTGGACTCGGCTCAGCCGAGAAAATACTGGAGCAAGCTATTTCGCTTCTGTATCCCGCGCAAAGTAAAGGAGACGGCTCCCGTTGATCGGACAGGCCTCACGCGACCGGCTGAATAAGCCGGTCTTCTTTGCACTTATAATCGCGCTGCTGGCTGGACTATTGCTGAGCGTAGCGATTGGCCCGGTCAGGATGGATATCCCCACCATGCTGACTGCGCTGTTCACCGAGCATCCGTCCAAGGATCAGCTCATTATCCTGACGGTTCGCCTGCCGCGTGCCGTCATTGGCCTAATTGTCGGGGCTGGGCTTGCCGTGGCTGGAGCGCTGATGCAGGCCATTACACGCAACCCGCTGGCTTCGCCGCAGGTATTCGGGGTCAGCTCGGGCGCTTCGCTGGCTGTCGTGCTGTCGGTTGTGCTGCTGCCGAATATCGGATCGTCCGGCAGCATTTATTTTGCTTTTGCCGGGGCCATCGCGGGCGGTTCCTTCGTATATGCACTGGCCGGAACGGCGGGCATGACGCCGGTCAAGTTGGCCCTTGCCGGGATGGCCGTGCATCTGCTGCTGGCCTCCGTCACCCAGGGACTTCTCGTGTTCAACGAGCAAATATCCGATGTGTTGTATTGGCTCGCCGGAGCCATCGACGGGTCCACTTGGGCCGACACGCGTCTGGTGCTGCCATGGTTCACCATGGGTATGATCCTTGCGCTGGCGCTGGCCCCTTCGCTGTCTGTGCTGAGCCTCGGTACAGAGGTCGCACAGGGGTTGGGACAAAACGTACGTCTTGTCCGCCTACTGGCCTCGGCCTCAGTTATTATGCTCGCAGGCTCTGCCATAGCGGTAGCCGGGTCCATCGGCTTTGTGGGCCTGATGGTGCCAAATATCATCAAGATGTTTACAGGCGACAATTACAAACGGGTCATCCCCTTGTCTGCAATCTGCGGAGCTCTGCTGCTGACATATGCAGACGTGCTTGGACGATTTATTGCCTTTCCTTATGAATCGCCCGTTGGTATTGTAACCGCGCTGGTGGGTGCGCCCTTCTTTTTATATCTGGCATACAAGAACGGGAGGACTTCACGATGAAAAAGCTGTGGATTTTACTCGTGCTCATGCTGGGTGTTTCTTTTATAGCTATTGGCGTGGGCAGCACCTACATTACGCCCTCTGAGCTAATCACGGCTCTGACTGACCGGGATGCCTCATCAGGGTTCATCGTTCACCACTATAGGCTGCCTCGCGGCCTGCTGGCCATTATGGCCGGTGCTGGACTGGCGGTAGCCGGAGTACTGCTGCAAGGCATGATCCGCAACCCGCTAGCTTCGCCGGACGTGGTTGGAGTATCGAAAGGAGCCGGCTTCGCGGCGGTTCTCGTCATCGTGCTGCTACCCTCATCCCCAGTGGCGCTGCTGCCTGTAGCCGCCTTTATGGGAGCCGGGATAGCTGCGCTACTGCTCGTACAGCTTTCGATGAAGGGAGGCATGCGCCCCAATATGCTAGCCTTGACCGGGCTGGCGGTGGGCGCTATTTTTCAGGCTGCGACCGATTATATTCTGGTCAAATATCCACTTGAAGCGAGCGATACGCTGACTTGGCTAGCTGGAAGTCTGTGGGGCAAAGGCTGGGACGAAGTATACGGTCTACTACCGTGGTTGATCGTGTTGTTGCCTCTCGCCTATACGCTACAGCGCAAGCTGGATATTATGAGCCTGGATGAGGAAAGCTCTGCTGGGCTGGGACTTAGCGTAAAGCGTGTGCGGACAGGACTGCTGGCCGTATCAGTGGCCTTGGCTGCCTCCTGTGTCGCTGCCATCGGCTCCATCGGCTTTATCGGACTGCTGGCACCGCACCTGGCACGGCGCTTGTTGGGCAACCGCCACCGCTATCTATTGCCCGGCGCGGCGATGATCGGCGCCCTCATTCTCGTCCTCGCCGATGCGTTGGGACGAGGTTTGAAGCCGCCGCTCGAAATTCCCGCTGGCATCGTGACAGCCGTCGTTGGCGCGCCATATTTTCTATATCTATTGCTGCGGGAACGCAAACAAAAAGGCAACGGATAGGATAAGGATAGGGAGTTGCGCTTCGCAGCTAACGCTGCACTATACCGTAGCGTTTAGCTGCGTTACCTCCCCACCTGTACACCGATATGCTGATTAATTTCTTTTCTGAACGATTCATCATGCAGCAACCGCTCTTTAAAATCATTTATCATGTTGGGCAAGGTGGCACTTGCGATAGGGTCCAAGTCGTCAAAAAACACGGCCAGCTCCGTCGAATGCCCTTCCTTATCTGTCGCATACATTGCCAGCGTTAAAACATAAGCGGTGGATCCACCTTTTTGCCCAATATGTTTCAGCCATTTCCGGTTTTCAGGATGATCCATAAGTTGCTTCTCCATGATCTCGGACAATAACCTTTGCTCCGCTTTTGTGAACCCTTGGCGACGGTTTAATTTACTCATTAAGGAAACATATTCGGCTGTCGTTGAGGCGATAAAACGATCCGTATTCATACGGTCATATTCCTGGTCATACCATGTCGTAATAGCAGCGCTATTCTTGTAAGAGCCACTAATATCACGGCGTAGCTTATTGTGAATGATCCGGGTATATCGACGAAATTCAGCGTCAGACATCGCCTGGATGGCTTCTTTGGCAGAATTGCTGTTCTTTGCATCATTCCAAATCTTTGCCTGGCTCTCCTTCATCCGTTCATAGGGAATCAAAAGGGAGGATACAAACGGATAGATGGGATCATGATTTTGCAAACCAAGGTTGGCTCTCGTCCGATTAATCGCTTCCAAACCCAGTTTGTCCATTAAATATTCCGTATTCGCGTTGGAGCTAAATTGAATCATCCCCTTGACGACGTCACGTACAGATACAGTTTCATTCTTTATCCTCCCTTTGGCCTCCATATCCTGTAGCCATGCCGGATGCGCGCCACCGTCCAATCGGGGTAAATAGAATCTTTTCAGCGAAGTCAACTTGACCCTCTCGTCCGGATTAATCTTACCCGTCGCCGCTTGCTTGACATATTCGACCGCAATGACCGTTTTGACTGTACTTGCCAAAGGCATCATTCGGTTTTCCTCTTGGCCTGCCAGCTTTTCTCCATCTCTCAAAATCGTAATCGAAGCTTTCTCTGGATGCTCCTCCACAAAATGCAATAGACGTCGAGCAGTATCCTGCTCCATCGTTTCATCCTTAGCCTCAGTCGAAATCGCAGTTGTGGGCTGGACGGTATCAAGTAGATTAGCCGCTTGGTCCAGCTTGAAAGATAATAATCCAACCGCCAAGCCCATTACGATGAGTACCACAGCCGAGCTGGCTGCTATCATAATAAACCGCTTTCGTTTCACTATAATCCTCCTACCATAGTACTGCATAAAAAGGTTTACTTTTCCATTTTTATATCTTAGTTTCTATTCTACACGAAAATGAAGTGCAAAAGTTTCATTTCGCGTCACATTTTCAAATAAAAGAAAAAAAGAGTCCCCTGTGTATGACACAAGCTGACTCCCTTTACTAAACTGCCGCATTTATGCTGGTTGTGGTACTTCTGTTCCATTCAAAATGAGATGCATCCGAATCTCCGCTTTTAAGGAGTCGGATACTGCACAATACTTTTCCTTGCCCATCTGAATCGCCTTCCACACGCGGTAATCCGGAATATCTCCATCTACATGGAACTTCAGATCAATCGCTGTAAAGCCCGTTGGCATTTCTTCCTTGCGCGTACCTTCTGCATCAATATCAATTCGAGTAATGTCCGACAAGAAACGATCCAAAATCATCGTAATATCAATACCAATACATCCCGCCAGACCTGCCAACAGCAGTTCCATTGGTGTCATACCTTTACCATCACCGCCATAAGCCGCCGTAGCATCCATCCCAACGGAATAACCGGATGGTCCCTCCGAAGTAAACGCGCGTTTTCCGTGCCAAGTTGTAGATACTTTCATGTTCAAAGTCCTTCTTTCCATCTTAATAATCTATGATTTATCCTCGATCTTACTTTAAAATTCACTGATTTGACGCAAAAATTTCTGTATTCTCTCATGCTGGGGAGCGTCGAAAAACGCCTGTGGCGCTGCCTCCTCCAAAATGATACCGTCTGCCATAAATACAACCTTGTCCGCCACCTCGCGGGCAAATTTCATCTCATGAGTAACGACGACCATTGTCATTCCGTCTTGAGCCAACTCTCGCATAACACCCAGCACTTCCCCGACCAGCTCGGGATCAAGCGCTGATGTCGGCTCGTCGAACAGCATGATCGCCGGGTCCATCGCCAGCGCACGCGCAATGGCAACTCGTTGCTGCTGTCCACCGGACAGACGCGACGGATGTACATCCTGCTTGTCCGATAACCCCACACGCTCCAGCAACTGCTGTCCGATGGACATAGCCTTGTCGCGTGGCATTTTTTTTACCGTCAGCAGTCCTTCAATGACATTGCCGATTGCAGTTTTGTGCGGATACAGATTGAATTGCTGGAACACCATCCCCGTCTGCTTGCGAATATCACGAATGCCTGCTTGGCGGACACGAAGGGGAGCCGTAGCATCGACCTCAATCCCATTCACCTCAAACTTGCCGGAAGACAGCTCTTCCAGACCGTTCAGGCAGCGCAGCAAGGTACTTTTACCCGAGCCGCTCGGGCCGAGCAATACGACGATTTCACGAGCGGCAACCTGAAAATCAATGCTTTTCAGAACCTCTACCTGTCCGAATCGTTTACCTAATCCGTTTGTTGTTATCATCATCTATCATCTCCACCTTAATAAGCTCGAGCCAGACGCTTTTCCACCCGCTCCAGTATAGCGGAGAATCCAATGCTCATAATCCAGTACATCAGGCCAATTTCGAGCAGAAACGGCATGTAGAGCAGATACTGCGCCTGTAAAAGCTGTGCCTGTCGCATCAATTCACTGACCCCGATAACCGACACAAGCGATGTTTCTTTAAGCATACCAACAAACGTATTCCCCATCGGTGCAATCGCGATGCGTACCGCCTGCGGAAGAATGATACGCCACATCGTTTGACCGGGCGACATTCCCGTGGCATAAGCTGCCTCGGTTTGTCCCTGTGGTACAGCTAAAATTGCTCCACGGAACGTCTCCGATAAGTACGCCCCTGTGTTAATACTGAGTGCAAGACAAGCAGCCGTCAGCGATCCGAACGATATCCCATAATCATCCAGCCCATAATAAATGACTGCAATCTGTACCAAAACGGGCGTCCCCCGAATGATAGATACATACATGCGCGCCAGCCACCGCACAGGTCGGTTCCCCTTCAACCGGGCAACAGCAACAACCAAACCAATGATTAGGCCAAAAAACATAGAAACAATCGTAATATACAGCGTATAATAAGCGCCCTTCAATAAAAAAGGGACGTTCTCCCACATTAATTCAAGCATCGGTTATATTCCCTTCTTTCAGACGACTGGCCCCATGTCAGCATAAAAGCCAAGACCGGAGCCAGACGCCTGTAACAGGCTTACGTTATTCTTTTGGCTCCTCGCCAAACCATTTTTTGAAAATCGTTTTGTATGTGCCGTCTTCCTTCATTTCTTTCAGAGCCTTGTTCAGGGCTTCTTTAAGTTCAGGAGTATTTTTGTTAATGGCTACACCTGCTTGATCGGATTTAATCGGCTCGCCTACGGCTTTAATCTGGAACCCGTTTTTGTCGATAATGGGCTTGAGGGCATACAGATTGTTGATAGTTGCGTCAATGCGACCAGAGTTCAAATCCTTCAATGAAGTAATGACATCATCATACGTTTTAATCTCAAAATCGCCTACCTTCGGCAGTACTTCATTCCGCAGATAAGATTCATCATTCGTTCCCAAGCCGACACCAATGGTTTTGCCTTTAAAGTCCTCCAGCTTGGTAATACCATTTGTTTTGCTGTTTACGATAATGTTTACATTGTTTGTGATATAAGGCTCTGTGAAGTCAATAGCCTTCTTACGATCCTCTGTAATCGTCACCTGACTAATCACTGCATCGAATTTTTTCTTTTGCAAACTTGGAACCAATCCCGAGAATTCTTGTGCCGTAAACTCCGGTTTCACTCCAATCCGCTTCGCTAATTCTTTGGCGATATCCACATCATATCCGTCCAATTCCTTGTTATCGTTCAAAAAATTGTACGGTGGATAGGTGCCCATCATGCCTACCTTAATTACACCAGCCTTCTTGATGGCTTCGAGCTGGTTACTCGCTGCCACATTACTGCTACCCGCTCCATTGCTAGTATTAGAAGCTTCTGGCTTAGTACCGCAAGCGCTCAGCACAAGGCTGAACAATGTCAGAGCCATTAGTGTAGTTCCCAAGAACCCTTTTTTACGTGTTTTCATGTATCGTTCTCTCCTGTCTGGATGTAAATGATTGAGTTCATATATGTGATTTGGCTCTATTATTAGCCCGTCTACTGCCTGTTCATGCGATGTTGATCGCGCGCCTAGCCTTGACCTAATAGTCCGTAAAATTCAAAATTAGCCGCCTCTGCTGCCAATCTTTTAGCGGTTATCTGCGTGATGTGGTCATGTGTTCCCTCGGAACCAAATAGCCAGCGTATAATGACACCTTCGATCATGCTCATGAGCAGTGCTGCCCTTAATTCGACATCCAATTCGGCAGGCAGCATGTTCAGCTCGATCGCTCTCTCCATATTGCGCCGGAATGCCAGCTCCATCGCGGTCCTTGTCTCTCGGATACTCTGGCGCACCGGTTCATCGACACCACTGCCGATCAGCAGCAAACCCATCAGATAGCGGTTCTCCAATGCAAAATCAAATAACCGAACAAATAGCGCTTCCGAAGCCTTAACCATATCAGCCAGCGTTCCCGCATCACGACGATATCCCTGTCCGATCGCTGACAGTAGTTGTTCACGGCCTGTAGCGATAATCTCCAGCGCCAGTGCCTCTTTGCTTTTAAAATGCCAATAAAACGTGCCTTGGGCTACTCCCGCCTCCACCACGATATCTGAAATCTTCGTTTGATGGTAACCCTGCTCGGCGAACCGCTTCAACGCAATGTGAAGAAGCTGCGTTCTGCGGTCTGTTTCTTCTCCCGCGTGATCAGTAGGTTGGTCATTCGAGACGGTCTCGGACTGCTTCGCCTTACGTGGCTGCATGGGTTTCCTCCTCCCGATTGATCAGTCAGTCAGTTTTGTATTTTTAATCCTATAGGATAAGTATACTTTTGTCAAAGAAAAAAGTGTCAGAAGAAAATAAAGTATTAGACTAGATTTGCTGCTCCAAGCGGCTTTTGAATTTTAAAAACCGACAGATCCCATAAAATAAGTATTAGACTGGCGCCAACAAAAAGACAGCGGCAGTCTTAGACTACCGCTGTTTTATTAAACTAACGTGTCCCGTTAACTTAAACTACCTTTGAAAGCTAGCGCCGAGTATACCCATCTACCATAAGTGATTAAGAAAGCAAAGAGAGAGTTGACTGACTTCTTTTCGTCTGAATATACCTCGATTACTTTAAAGTGCTTATGTCACTTTATAGTGCGTACTTCCTATGTATGGTTAGTTGATGCAAAATAATGTTGTACAAAGAATAGTACAGAAGGAGCTGAAACACTATGAATAATGAATCTACAACAACACGCAAAGTCGCCTTGGTCGTAGGTGCGAATGGTGTTATCGGTCGCAACCTCATTGATTACCTCATCTCTCTTCCTGATTGGGACGTGATCGGCGTATCGCGTCGCGGTGGAGAATCTAGCAACCATGTTCGATATGTGGCTGCGGATCTACTCAATATAGACGATCTTCACGAGAAGTTAAGCGATTTAACTGGGGTAACACACATTTTTTATGCTGCTTACCAAGACCGTCAAACTTGGGCTGAACTTGTTCCACCGAACCTCGCCATGTTAGTGAACATCGTAGAAGTGATCGAACCAATCGCGTCAGGCTTGAAACATGTCAGTCTGATGCAGGGATACAAGGTATACGGCGCACATCTCGGCCCGTTCAAAACTCCTGCTCGTGAGACGGACGCTAACCACATGCCTCCTGAGTTCAATATTGATCAGCAAGATTTCTTAGAACAACGGCAAAAAGGTAAGGCTTGGACTTGGTCTGCACTCCGTCCTTCTGTAGTCTGCGGCTTCTCACTTGGAAATCCGATGAACCTCGCAATGGTCATAGCGATTTACGCTTCAATTTCGAAGGAACTTGGAATACCTTTGCGGTTTCCAGGTAAGTCGGGAGCTTACAACAGCCTCTTGGAGATGACAGACGCTGGGCTTCTCGCAAAGGCAACAGTATGGGCGGCGACCGACGAGCGCTGTGCGAATCAGGCATTCAACATTACGAACGGCGATCTGTTCCGTTGGAATGAGTTATGGCCGAAGATCGCTCAATACTTTGGTATGGAAACAGCGCCTCCGTTACAGATGTCTCTGGACGTTGTCATGGAGGACAAGGAGCAGCTTTGGAACAAAATGGTTGAGAAGCATGGGCTTGCTCGGAATTCCTATAAAGACGTATCCTCTTGGCTATTCGGCGATTTCGTGTTTGCATGGGATTACGATTTTTTTGCCGACGGAACTAAGGCTCGTCGTTTAGGCTTTCACGAATTTGTCGATACCGAAGCAATGTTTATGAACATCTTCAACGACTTCCGCAAGCGTAAAGTCATCCCGTAAACTACCGTATAAAATAAGAAATCCGACCTTGTACTGGGTCGGTTTCTAACTGTTATTTACGTCTGTAATCATTGGATTAGCCAGAACAGTAGCCTTTCCCTCGTACTTTCTCTCTATATGCGAATCCCCCCAACGGCACATCAGATGTAGGAGTTCCTTTAGACTCCAGCCGTAGTCTGTCAACTCATACTCAACTCTAGGTGGTACCTGATTATAGGAAATACGTAAGATGACGCCCTCTTCTTCAAGCTCCCGAAGGTGCTGCGTTAACATCTTTTGAGTAATTGCGGGAATCAAGCTCTTAAATTCATTATTACGTTTCTTACCGAATGTCAAATGAAAGAGAATAACAGGTTTCCATTTCCCACCAATCACCTCTAAAGTTGCCTCAACTGCAGTGTTGTAAATTTTTTCAGTCTTTTTCACACAACTTGCCCCTTTTCGAATATTTCGATACAGGTCATTGGTAACTCCTGATGAATTGGAGCCATTAAATATCCCTATTAAACATTATAACTACAACCAAAATATTACGCTATCCTGCCCTTTAGTTGAACAGCGGCGGATTAAAAAAAAGATATCCGCCGCCAATAAGCACTAAAAAAATCGTCTATAAAGTTCTCTCCGGCGCTCGCCGCGGAGCTGCGCGTAGATTTGCGTGGTGGATGCTTTCTCATGACCCAGCATACCTTGGATGAAATCTAGAGGGGCGCCGTTATCAAGGAGTTGGCATGCATAGGTATGTCGAAAGCGATGTGGGTATACATTCGCTTCAATCTCTCCCCGCTCTGCAAGCCGTTTTAATGCCCATCTAATCGTAGGTATGGCCATTCGTTTTGTTGGATGGGTAACGGTTACAAATAAGGCTTTACAGGAGTCCTCACGGCTGGCCAGATACTTCTTTAACCATACCTTGCACTCTGTCGTAAAGTAAACTTCTCTCTGCTTCGATCCCTTGCCATTAACGATCGCTGAGCAGTTCTCCCAGTTCAGATCCTCGATGTTGATCTTCTCCACCTCCCCGACACGGCAGCCGGTACAGTAGAGAAACTCAAGCAACGCTCTTTCCCTGAGTGACTGGCATGAGATCTTCAAGTGTATAACATCTTCCTTAATTAAGAACTTAGGGATACGCTTATCTAATTTTGGTTCTCTTAATTTCAGAGAGGGATTCGAAGTCAGATACGTCTCTTCATAAGCGTAACGGAAAAGAGAGCGAACAAACTGAATTCGATGGCCTAGGCTGCTTGGCTTTAATCGGTCTGCTTGTTTTGCCAAGTATTCCTTCAGCATTGTTAACGTTACTTCCGTTATAGCCAGGTCGCCTAGCTCCAACATCAACATTTTTGCTGAAGCGAGTATGCTTTTAATGTTTTTGGACTGAACCCTTGAATACGTTTGTCAGCTTCATACAACCTCCATAACTCACTTAAGTTCATAAACAAAACCTCCCTTTAGAAGCTATTAAATCTAGTTTGCTTCCAAGGGGAGGTTTTAATCTGCATGTTGTATTGAACTAGCGTGTCCCGTTAGCGCAATGATAAGATTACGAATTTCACCTCCGGAAAGCGGCTATCCGGTCCTTTCATTAAGATTCCGCCTTGATTTTTCAGATACATATCGAAAAAATCCAATATGTAGGCATTGATAACGGAGTTCGCTCTTTCGGGCGCAATCTTTCCTGTAATGCCCAGCATGTTGAAAATCGGAGAAACGAACTGGACGTCGGCAAAATTCAAATGCTCTGTATTTTCGATATAGAGAACTTGTCCCCCTTCGTCGACCGTTTCGCGCATCCGTTCAAGCTCCAACTTTTTATCTTCCGTTACTTGATCTTCCCACTCTCTTGTTGAGCCCATACGGATAAGCTCTGCATCCGTGTATACCCGGTTATCCATCACCCTTTTTAATTGTTCGAAATAGCTTTCCGAGTTGATGAACAAAAACGGCTTTCGCAGACCCTCTCGGTCACGCAGTCGATAAAGCCCTCCATCAAGGTCGACTCCAACCGCGATGCGCGGATCGTAAGAAGCGTCATAGGCCGTCGCTCCGCCGATGGAATGGCCGAACACCCCGACATGACCGAGATCCATCCTCCCTTTGAGATGACTTGGAATCTTCCCCGATTGGATGAGCTCGAATTGGTCCAGCACGAACGCCACATCTTCGGTTAGAACTTTTCCCAACTTGTCGCGAATTCCTCTACTCGTCCGGTAATCCTGGTCGGGCGAGAATAAGTCGTTCGTTGTGCTGGTCGTGATTCGCCCGTCCGGAAACTCGGTTGCAAATGTATTGTAGGTGTGGTCGATCACGGCCACAATATATCCGTGACTCGCGAGATTTTCGGCATGCGACGTGTGGAGAAACCTGGAAGAACCGTTGCCGGGATTCGCCAGGATCAGCGGGTATGAAGTCTGTGCCGAAGAGACTTCGTCCCCTGAATAAGCATGACTGAATACGTACTTCAGGTGTTGAAAAGTAAACCCGGGAAGGCCATAGTCCGCGGCCATATAACGTAAAATCTGGGGATCGGGCACTAAGGGAGCGTACTTACCGATGCCAGCTTGAGCCGGATACCATACCTGAACCATCAATTCTCTCTTACCATCTCTAGTTTCGTCGAAAATCTCTTTCCTGTTTGTATCCACGAAATGAAAAGTTTGCGTTCCCACCTTAAATTCGCCTGTCGGTTCAGGTAGTTTAAATACGGGGAAAGCATACATGAGACCCGCTGTTCCGACCAGCATGATCGCGATAGCGGTATAAGCTGAACCCACCAGGAATCGGGGGATTCTCATTTGACCGTTTTTTTTAAAATAGCGATAACCTGTCACAGCTAAAAAAAGGATCGTCAAGCAATAGGGGAAAAATAGCTGAACTCTGTATCCTTCCACGGTCCAATGAATGAGCAGTAACAGCGTGGCGGCTCCGCTTGCAACGAATACTGGAATTCTACGCCGTCCGTTTTTTAATACGACTGTTAATGCAAACAAGCCGATGTTTGACAATAAAAGCAACAGTTCAAACAATCTCACCTCAAGTCTCCTTTCAAAAAGTTTCCATTTTCGTTCGTTACAATCTTACCTGCCAGGCTAGCCTAAGCCCCTCCCTCCTTTCGCTACTTCAGTATAAAGACGGTTTCAAGATCCAAAATGTATCCGTTACGTTACTGTAAACTGCCTGTTAGCTTAACGAAAAGACAGCCGACTAATTAGCCGACTGACTACTTGAGTTATCATTCAGCGTTCTATTGGGGACTCACAGCAAACTATGCTTCCAGTTGCGTTGAAGAAATCGTGAATACACCTTAATTTGGGCAATATACGCCACACTTATGGGTAAATAACTGATCCCTTTATGGGATAAGTCACACGCTTTATTGTATTCCTCATCATCGGAGAAGCTGTTCGTCAGCTCCAGCAACTGCTCGTCATTGCCCGTTTTCCACATTTCAGCCATTTGGTCCACCGTCTGGTCGAGCACGTCAAAGTTGTCCAGCGTTGCATTCAGGGTTTTCTCTTGCAGCTCTTTGGAAAAGTCATCGAACATACCGAGTTGGGATTCGTAGGATTCCAGCTCAATGACCGGAATTTTGCGCTCAATTGCCTTCTGGATGAATACAGATCGACTCCCGCCGACGCCTCGTATTCAGCCTTGGCTGATTTTAGGCTGCTGATCGTCGTTTCGACTACCCACGGCTTGAATGCGTCCAGGGCGTTTGGCTCCAAACCGGCTTGCTTCAATATTTTGCCGCACTTGGCATACGTCTCGCTGGATACATGATCCTTCAGCGTTGTGCCGTCCTGATACATGCCCATGTCCATGATCATCTTCTGCTGAGCTTCATCCGCAGACTTGCTGATATCGATCTCTACGCCGAGATAGTCCGCCTCGGCAAATGCCTCTTCGAACTCCCTGCGCAACGGATAGAAGCTGTCATCCGCAATGTGCATGGAACCTACCAGGTATACCGTATTGCCGTTGCTTTCGACTCCCCACATGAAGCCGCGCCCACCCTCAGCGTTGGCAGTGGTCGGGGCGCTGCTTTCCCCGGTTTTGGAGAGCAAAATGACCGTCCGCGTTTTCGCATCCCAGCGAACCTCATATCCGATGGCATCCCCGACGATACGGATCGGCGCATAGGTTACGCCATTGATTTGTTTGAGCTTGCTTTGAGAGTAATCGTTTTGCCGCTCTGACCCCTGAATGCTTAAGGCTTCAGGGGTCATTATTTTCTTCGAAAATATTCAGGTATGGTTGTATTTTAGTCTTCTTAAACTCCTATATAAGTGAAAGGCGAGAATGAAAGATTTGAGATGGGGTACTCAGATCTCTCATATTACCCCTCGTATTTTTCAAAATACAAATAAAGAAGGAGTTTTTAATTATGGCAATTAACTTTAATATCCGACTGGTAACCTTTATCCCTCATGACAAAGTGCCGTCCCCGGTACAATACGCTGCACCAACCTACTTTGTATCTTTCAAAGGTGATAACCGGGGATTTGACAAAAATACTGCAAACACTGAAAACTTTCGTACTGCACAGCAAATTAATGTTGAATTCACGAATACAGGAGGGAGCTGGGGATCCTATCGCAATGTCGGCACGACCACAGCTTACTACTTGAATAATACGACCGCGAAGACAGAAACATCAACCGCCAAAGCATCGGATAGTGGTTTGACCATTACTCGCACAGCTGCAAGCTTAACGGGAAGCAGCAGTGACTATATGAAATTCCTTTGCAAATGCAGTGTGGGCAATCCATTCATTCCAAGTCCGGATATCTTCAACGGCAATATTGATTATGAATTTACCCTCTTTGTTTATAAAAACGGGACCATTTCCATACAGGGTAGTCATGATGGCTTCCCGGCCTATGAAGTGTACGCACAAGCGAACTCTGGTGGTTATCAAAATATTTATCTCTTCGACCCTCGGGATCATGGCAAAACGTCAATGGCTTTGTTACCACCAATGGATGTCACAGGTGTATCCACGTCTCGAAAAATTCTGTAATAATAAAGAGGCCCTACGTCTTTGTAGGGCCTTCTGTTACGTTTACTGAGTCTGTTGTATTTTTTTCGAAAATAGCAAATTATAAATGATTCCTAAGATAAACGCCGGTGGGATAAAAAAGCATAACAATAACTTTCCTTCTGGGGATGTTATTTGTCCTCCAGATGCTAAGAAGGGAAAGAAAAGACCCACAAGAATGGATACAATGATAGTAAGGAGCCATTTCAATGCAACGTTAATTGTTGCTCGGTTGATGGCATAAGCGCCTAAAAAGATCGCTGGTACCATAATAAACAAATAGAGGAGGAATGATGTGATGACGATCCCTCTATATTCGCTTTCATGAATTGTTTGATTGAATAAAATTTGACTTCCTTTTTGATAAAGCCATGCTCCAACGGCATAGGCCAAAATGATGCCAATTGCTGCTAGGATATACTTTGTAATTTTGTTCAAGTGGCTCACCTCAATCAAGATCAGTTTTGTACTCATTACATAAGACGTAAAAAATTGAAAAAAAGTTACCACATATAAGCAATTTTAATCTTCAACTTTTCAAAGAGCTCTTTACAAGCCAGGCTAATTGCATTGTTGGGCATCATGTCAAAGCATTGAGCACTTAATAATTGACAGTGCCATCATGACGAAACGTTAGTGCAAAGATTTTTAAAAGCCCTCGTACAATTAAACACGCCTTTGAAGCTTGACATTACATTCTGACATTATGCCAGTGACGTACTCTATATAATTCACAGAGCCGTTGAAGTTCAAATAAGCTTCATAACGCATGCGGATGGCGGGTAATGTAATCAAATCCAGAACATTTTCCTTGGAACCCACCTAGATTCGCTCGTTTCATCAGAAGTAGCTAACTCTCCATCCACAGCTTTGCACACGAAATCAAACATGACCTTCGTAGGAACATCGGTCACACCGTCATCCCACTTATGTATCACTGTATTCGAAACAACACTAATTAAATGGTTAACCGTGGCGTCTATTCCACTTTCCTCTTTGATTTCACGAATCACGCCATCAATCAGATTTTCTCCAACTTCAGTTATGCCACCAGGATACACCCAACCATCGTCATGGGCTTTTACTAATAGGATATTTCCATTTCCATCTTCTACAATTCCACCTGCCGATACAATATGTGTCGGAAACGCCACTTCACGGCCTCCTAATTCGGTAAAGTTGTATATTTATTCCACATGATTCCTAAACTATCCTGCCCGTTAGTTGAACAAAGGCAACCGATCACATTGGTCGGCTGCCTTCTTTGTTTTATTGAGCTATCGTTCCCCGTTAGCTTAATGACTTAAGATGCTTTTTAAAAAATGATTTAACAACCTCCATCGTTTGCGGCTGTGTGAAGCCAATGTGTCCTGCACCCTTAACTTTATACATTTCCGCGTAGTTTCCAGCCCTGCGCAGGGCCTTAAACATTTCGACGCTCTGCTCATAGGGGACAACGTCATCTGCATCGCCATGCATGATTAGAGTGGGTGGTGCAGAGGGGTGAATGTAACGGATAGGGCTTGCGCTTCTAGCCTTTTCTTTATTCTCCTGGATAGCTCCCCCTACTAATTTAGACTCTGGCGAATGTGGAGAATCGTGGTCAAATACAGAAGGGTACTGGCTCATAGAAAGTAGATCAGTCGGGCCAAACCAATCAACAACGGCTTGAATATTAACCTGATCGTCTAAGCTTCCCATCGCCTCAAGCCCAGCCAGTAAGGCTAAATGGGCACCAGATGAGTCCCCCCATATACCTACTCTTTTCGGATCGATATTGAATTGGGACGCATGGGTTCTTAAATAACGTATAGCAGATTTTACATCTTCAAGCTGCGCGGGGAATATGTCTTGTGAGCTTAGGCGATATTGAATGCTTGCGACGACGTAACCATCCTTGGAAAATTCCGATAATTGCGGGATAAACTGAAACGTATCCTGCTCACTCCAGCCCCATCCGCAACCTTGTAAATAAATAATCAGTGGATAAACTTCTTTATTGCCGTCACGGTTAAATAATGCATCCATTGGATCACGGTAAACCAGTAGATTTAGTTTTAAAGAATACTCCTCTTTTTCTAAATAAACAATATTAGGAATTAGTTGAACGTATGAGTTCCTATCGGATTCCCAGTGTAGCTCTTTAATCTCTTCCTCAAAGTTTTGTCCCATCTTTAACACTCCTTATCGTTTTTTCGGGAGGGTCAGTTTGTTGTAATGAATTTTATTACAACTAGTGAAAAAAATTATGCTTCCCCTAAGAAGAAGCATGTTTTTTTTGCTTGATAAGCTCCGTAATTTCTTCTAATGACACATCGCGAAGTATCTCTTCCATTGCATGTTGTGCCTTTAGCAGGAAGAGCCCAAGAATCTCATTAATATTCGAGCCCACCCAGCAAATTGGATTAGGATTTTCATGAGTATGAAAGAGACCATCATCATGGACAACATCGACAGCAATAAAAATATCGTATAATGATATGTCTGCTGGCTCTTTTAGTAAGGACGCGCCACCTATCCCGCGTTTCACCTCAATTAATCCAGCTCTTTTCAGTAAGCTGCTGATCTGACGAATAATGACCGGATTAATGTTCACGCTATCTGCTATTTGTTCTGATGTAAGCTGGTCAGTACGAACATTAATAAGTGTCAGCATATGTACAGCAACGCTAAATTTGCTACTGATTCTCATTTACACCCTCCCGTTGTAATAATTTTACTTACAACTATAGGTAGTTGTCAATATCTTAACTGTGTTTGAGTTAATCTTCCTCTATGGTTGAGGGCTGAAAACTTCGCCAGAAAACAGAAACAGCGGTATCCACTGCCGCCGTTTTATTGAGCTAACGTTTCTCTTTAGCTTAACGGCATCCACGATTTGACGCTTACTTCAATAAAAAAGAGAACAGACCACCCGTGGCAGTCCGCTCCCGTCAGTTAAGCCGAAAGGTTTCAGCAAATCGTCCGCAACTTGACGCGGATGATCCAGATGCCGCAGCTTGGCAATCATTATCAGATTTTCGCACCCGGTGCAATATCTCGTCTACGGCGGCAAAATGCCCGGTCAGACTGATCGCATGCCGCACATTCTCGGGTTTTAATGCGACGTCAAATCCGCTTACGGTGGCGGTGCCTCGTCCTATTTGGCAGCGTGGTGAGGATTCTGACAATCGTCGTCTTGCCCGCGCTGTTGGAGCCAAGCAGGGCGAAAATCTCACCTCGCTTCACTTCAAAATCGACGCCCTTAGGACTTCTGTGTCTTTGAAAGACTTTCGCAGACCTTTCACTTAAATTGCTTTTTCCATCCCGATATCCCCCTTTTACTTTGTTTTATCCGTAACCTTTTTCATGGCTTGGTCAACAGATTCTTGATAGATGTCAGCGTAAGTTTTTGAATCTTTGATTAGATCGTCGCAGAAAGCCGCTACGTCACTGCCCGTCACTTCGAGCACGCCTTTCCCCAAGGCCGCGCCCTCTTCAAAAAGATCGATAATCCCCGCGAGCAAACCCGTCCCGTCGGTTAGCTCAACAGGGCCGACCTTAAAGAGATATTTTTGAATCTCTTTATAAACAATCTGGTAATCTTGCGGGAGCGCTTTGAGACGCACCACGTGCGCTCGCCACTCTTTTTTGCCTTCGATGATATCTCGTATTCTCATTTTATCCTCCTCCTATTTACCTAATTTTTTAGCGATATTATTGTTGAGTTGCTCGCGCCACTTGTCGCGAAAAGACTTTGCCCCTTCTTCGCCGGCCAGCGCTGAACAAAAGCCTTTGATATCGTCACCCAAAACCTCTTGGACACTCTGTCCGTCCGCCGCCGTTTCTTCTAGCAGGCCAAGCACACCGTCAAGAATTGGCATGAGGTTGCGACCGGTGAAATCTGAGTGCGGCCAGAGATTGGCATTAATTTTTTCCCATGCCGCTTGATAATCAGCCGGCAGCTTTTTGACTCGCGATTCAAAAGTTTTGAATTTTTTAGTCATGTCGCTGCCGGTGAGTTTTTCCCAAAAATTCATTATTTTTTCTCCTTTAACTCGTTAATTTTTGATGCTACGAACTCCCATTTTCCCCAGAACTTCCGCAGTTCCTCGCGCCCCGCGTCGTTGATCGCGAAAAACTTTCGCGGCGGTCCCATTTCGGAGGGCTTCTTGGTGATCTCCACCAACTTGTTTTTTTCAAGCCGGATCAGGATGGTGTACACCGTTCCCTCCACAACATCTTTGAAGCCGAGGGCGTTCAGCCGCCGCGTGATTTCGTAGCCGTAGGCTTCTTTGCGGCTTATAATTTCAAGGACACAGCCCTCAAGCACGCCTTTGAGCATTTCCGTTAGGTTTTCCAGCACAATCACTCCTTACTATTCTGTATAACCGGTATGAAGTGTTACTTACTACCGCTATAAAGTATCACGCAGTAGATGAATTGTCAATAGCGTTATCTCTGACACGGATTTTACATTTTCAACTATCCTGTCCGTTACTTCAATGAAAAAAAAAGCAGCCCCTCATGAACTGCCCTACTGCTAGTCACTTCAACAATAGGATGAGTTCATTCAAGGGCTACCTCATTTACCAAGTAATCCAACCACTCGTTCGTTTGTAACTGTGTAGGAGCTCGTATTCTTCACTACGCATCAGTCGTTTCATTTTTGTTCTATACAGACGATAATCATCTTTTCTTGCTATTTTACATTCTTAGTTGTAATGAACACTCTTGATTCCTTTACGGAAATCCTTAAGCTTCTCTTTTCTTGGATCTTTGGGCTTATTATTGATCTCCAGACTACGCTGTTTCTCATCTTCCCAGGATTGAATCTCTTCCCGTGTAAACATCTTCATCCCCGTTGTGCCGGGTTAGATTTTGGCATTTGAAGCCATGACCTTAGACACAACTAATAGAAGAAGATCTTCGGATTGAACATTAAATCACCTCTGATTTTATTCGCCCTTATTTTAACATATTTATAACTATCCTGCCCGTAGCTTAATTAGGCTTCATGAGTCTTTATAAATTTTTCCGTTCTCTATTGTCCCTAAAGGTATACAAAAAAAGGAATCGTCAGCATTTTTGGAATGATCCCTATTGTCGGCCCGTTAGTTGAAAACAGCAGCCAGAATATCCGACTGCTGTTGATTTAATTTCTTTCTGTGCTATCATTTCCCGTTAGCTAAGTGACGATTTAGGTTCTCACGCACCCTTTTCAATCAGTCGTGTTCATAATATTTATACATAGACATCTCAACACTTAATGTGGATGCGATCTCATACGCCTCTTTGATATCTTTGCCATGCTCTATTATTTCGTAAAAAGATCGTAAGATGAACATAAGTGCATCATTACCGTTCGGATAGTCATCAGGTCCGATATATATTCTACAACCTGCGTTCAAAAATGCTTTGGCTAGTGCTGGATCACCTAAGGAGCACCCATTGCCAAAGACCACTTTACCTTCCAGATTAGCAAAACTACTAATTTCGTGTGGGCCAAAGTCACCTCCAGGTTCACCCTCTTCATAGATATCATCTCCAAGCTCTGGCATAACAAATTTCCCTTCATTACCATGAAAGTTGAGTATAACCAGATCAGTATTTACATATAGGTCATCACCAGATAAAACAGAGATAAAATCGTTTGGCCTACCAACCCAATACATAAAGACTCTCGCTCCAAAGTACTCTAGTGTTGCTCTGACTGCCTGACTTTCCATATCACAATCTGGGCCGCATACCAATGCAACATTCACCACAGGTTTACTCATTTTAGCGTTCCTCCAAAGAGCTGTTTTACTGTTAATTTATGATCCATTGGTGGATCCCTAGCAATGAAAGTAATCGCTTTTGAACGTTATAATTCTACAGTCACTTACAGTTCACTTCCTTTGTATAAATAAATATCATACGCTTCAATTAATTTGAAAGTTTCGTTGAACTGCCCTTTAGCTTAATTAGGCATCATGAATCTAATACTTTATTTTTCAGTCCGCTACTTTATTTTCTTTAAACAAAAAGAGAACCCCCACAGAGGTTCTCTTTATCCTTTATATCGCTGCTACAGCAATGCTTTTGCCGCGATATCCGTGCGGTTTTGTTTACCTTCAAAAGTAATACGAGCCGCCTGTTCGTAAGCTTTGTCCCGTGCCCCGGCAATATCACGTCCCAAGCCGACTACCCCTAATACGCGTCCGCCGTTCGTTACCCACTCACCCTGTTCGTTGATGTCTGTTCCGGCATGGAACACGATGGCTTCGTCTGCCTGGTCCAGTCCGTGGATGGGTATACCTTTGGCGTAAGCTGCGGGATAGCCCCCAGAAGCCAGCACCACGCACACCGCCGCTTCATCCTTCCATTCGATCTCCACCTGATCCAGTGTGCCATTCACAGCAGCGAGAAAAATATCGAGCAGATCGGATTTTAGACGAGGCAGCACAACTTGAGTTTCCGGATCACCGAAGCGTGCGTTAAACTCAATCGTCTTCGGCTTGCCATCAGGCGATATCATCAATCCGGCGAATAAGACACCCCGGAACGGGCGGCCTTCAGCAACCATTGCCTTTGCCGTCGGCTTGATAATCGTCTCAATGGCTTCCTCAATAATGGAATTGGCTATGTGCGGCAATGGAGAATACGTACCCATGCCACCAGTATTCGGCCCTTTGTCACCATCAAAAATCGGCTTGTGGTCTTGCGCCGCCGCCATCGGACGAACCGTTTCACCATCGACAAAGGAGAGAATCGACATTTCCTGACCGGCCAGAAATTCCTCGATCACGACCTGCGCCCCGGCTTCACCAAACACCTTGGTCACCATAATGTCGGAGAGAGCCTTTTCCGCTTCCTCCATCGAGTAAGCGACCGTTACCCCTTTGCCTGCTGCCAGTCCGTCTGCCTTGATGACGACCGGGATCGGTTGTTCCTTCAAGTAAGCTTGTGCTTCCTCGTAGGTATAAAACTTGCGATAGGTTGCTGTCGGAATATGGTATTTGTGCAGCAAATCCTTCATGAAGATTTTGCTGCCTTCAATTTCCGCTGCATTTTTACGCGGTCCGAATACTGGAATGCCTTTCGCTTCAAAGGCATCCACAATGCCGTCTGCCAGCGGATCATCGGGGCCAACCACGACAAGTCCGACCTTTTTGGATTCCGCCAGCTCTGTCAGCGCGTCAAACTCACTCACCGGAATCGGCACACACTCCGCTAACTGTCCGATGCCAGCATTGCCTGGCGCACAATAGATTTGTCCGGCCTTGGGGCTTTTCTTCAGCGCCCACACAATTGCATGCTCGCGGCCGCCTCCTCCGATAACCAAAATATCCATTCAGGTGATTCCTCCCGCTCCCATTATGATCGTTCAGGTCCAGGATTTTGCAAAATTCGATTCCAGCCGCTTCCAAGTGCAATATATAGACGAACTAGACCACTTCGATCTATATATTGTTCATCAGAAGTCGCTTATTGGATTTTTGCAAAATCCCCAGGTGTGAAGATGCTACTGCATCCTCAACTCATGCAAGTTAGTGCTTGAAATGACGCACGCCCGTAAAGACCATGGCAATGCCATATTCGTTAGCAACCTTGATGGACTCTTCGTCTTTGATGGAGCCGCCCGGCTGAATGACTGCCGTGATGCCTGCTTTAGCTGCCAACTCCAACGTATCGCCCATCGGGAAGTATGCATCGGATGCCAGCACTGCGCCTTTTGCTTTTTCTCCAGCCTGTTCAATAGCAATCTTGGCCGCTCCAACACGGTTCATTTGTCCTGCACCCACGCCAATGGTCATATTGTCTGCCGCTAATACAATGGCATTGGATTTCACATGCTTAACCACTTTCCAGCTAAACAAAAGCTGTTTCAGTTCTTCTTCGGACGGCGCACGCTCCGTTACAACTGTAAGTGCATCCGGGTTCAGAGCATGAATGTCATTTTGCTGAACGACCATGCCGCCTTCAATCGATGTCACAACGAAACGGCTCTCTGGCTGTTCAGATGGAGACATATCACCCAGATCAAGCAAACGTATATTTTTCTTTTTCGTTAAAATCTCCAGTGCTTCTTTCGTAAAGCCCGGTGCCAGTACAATTTCCAAAAAGATTTCGCTCAGCTTCTTCGCTGTATCGCCGTCAACAATTCGGTTAGCCGCTACGATGCCGCCAAAAATAGAAGTTGGGTCAGCCGCATACGCCTTGCTGTATGCTTCATAAATACTTCCGCCGATTCCCACGCCGCAAGGGTTCATATGCTTTACCGCCACCACGGCTGGTTCACTGAATTCCTTGACGATTTGCAGTGCAGCGTTAGCATCGTTGATATTATTGTAGGACAGTTCCTTACCGTGAAGCTGTTTCGCTGTTGTCAGTGAACCTTTGGCTGCCAATGGCTGACGATAAAAGGCCGCCTGCTGATGCGGATTTTCGCCATAACGCAAATCCTGAATTTTTTCATAGGTTACTGTGTAACGCTCAGGCAACGGCTCGCCTGTCACATTCGACAAATAATCAGAAATCAAAGCGTCGTATGACGCCGTATGACGGAAAACTTTTGCGGCCAAACGCTTACGGGTATTCAGCTCCGTATCGCCATCCTTACGGATTTCCTCCAGCACTGTGGTATAGTCATCAGCATCGACCACCACACTTACAAAAGCATGATTTTTTGCCGCAGAACGCAGCATCGTTGGACCGCCGATGTCGATATTTTCAATCGCGTCCTCGTAGGTTACGCCGGGTTTAGCGATCGTTTCCGCAAAAGGATACAGATTCACAACGACCAGATCAATATAACCCAAGCCGAGCTCCTTCATCTGACGCTGATGCTCTTCATTATTCCGAACAGCCAGCAAGCCGCTGTGTACCGCAGGATGGAGTGTTTTAACACGTCCGTCCATAATTTCAGGAAATCCCGTCACCTCTGAAATGCCGATAACAGGAATGCCCTCCTTCGACAACAAGCTGCTCGTTCCCCCTGTCGAAACGATCTCCACACCCAATTTGGACAATTCGCGGCAAAATTCCACGATCCCACGTTTATCCGATACGCTGACAAGCGCTCTTTTAATACTCACCCTGTCTCCTCCTTTAGCTCTTTCAGAATTTTGCAAAATTCTCTTTTATCATTTTATTTCCCGAGAAATATCGGAAAATGCCTGTACAGCATCCTTGATATGCCAATGATATGACAAATTACAATCATTCTTAGAAAAGTGAAATCACTTTGCGACCATCTAATCGGATTTTGCCTTGGGCCAGTTTGCCAACTACCTCTGGATATAGCTGACGTTCCACGGATTGAATGGCTGCGGATAAGGATTCCGCTGTATCATGGTCGTGAACTTCCACGACACGCTGGGCAATAATGGCTCCCGTGTCCATCCCCCCATCCACAAAATGAACGGTGACCCCACTTACCTTGACCCCATAGGTCAATGCCTGTCCAACAGCATCTTTCCCTGGAAATGCCGGAAGCAGCGACGGATGAATATTGATGATTTTTCCAGCATAGGCATCGACCATGACACTGGATAGCAAACGCATGTAGCCTGCTAACACGATGAGATCAATCGATTTCTGCTCCAGCAAAGCCAGCAGTTCACGCTCATAGTCTTCGCGGGCAGCATATTCCTTGGGTCGAAAAGTATGACACGCAATTCCGGCTTTCTGTGCTCTGGCTACGGCAGGAGCCGCAGGCTTGTCACAGATGAGTAGTTCTATCGAGGCGCCGCCCAGTTCTCCTCGCACGGTCGCATCCACCAATGACTGAAAATTCGTCCCTTCACCTGATGCAAAAACAGCAATCCGGTACTCACTCATTACACCTCGACTCCCGTAAAGGTCACGATAGAACTGCCTTCCGTTACTTTTCCGATCACATAAGCGGCTTCGCCCTGTTCCTTCAGAACTTCCAGTGCAGTCTGTGCATGCTCTTCGCCTACAACGATAACCATTCCAATCCCCATATTAAAGGTTGTGAACATGTCTTTATTGGAAATTGCGCCTTTTTCCTGCATGAGCTGGAAGATCGGCAAAATCGGCCAAGCGCCGTATTCGATATCCACATTGACGTGATCCGGCAACACTCTAGGGATATTTTCAATAAAACCGCCACCTGTGATATGCGCCATGCCTTTTACTTTTACCTTGTCCAGCAAGGCCAAAACCGATTTTACGTAAATTTTCGTTGGCTCCAGCAATACATCGCCCAGTTTGCCGTTCAAGCCTTCGATTTCATCATGTAAATCATAGCCTTGCTGTTCCAATAACAGCTTGCGAACCAGTGAGAAGCCATTACTGTGTACTCCGCTGGAAGCCAGTCCGATAACTGTATCTCCTGGAGTAATGGAACTACCGTTAATGATTTTGCTTTTATCTACAATCCCTACCGTGAATCCAGCAATATCATATTCACCCTCGCTGTACATCCCCGGCATTTCTGCAGTTTCACCACCGACCAGCGCACAGCCCGATTGATGGCAGCCCTCTGCGATTCCAGCGACTATAGCTTCAATTTTCTCGGGCACAACCTTGTCACAAGCGAGGTAATCCAGAAAAAAGAGTGGCTCTGCGCCCCCGACGACAATATCGTTTACACACATCGCAACCGCATCAATGCCAATGGTGTCATGACGATCCATTGCAAAAGCAAGCTTTAGCTTCGTGCCGACACCATCGGTACCGGAAACGAGTACAGGCTCCTCGTACTTATCCTTATTCAGGCCGAACAGCGCACCGAATCCGCCCAAGTCCGTGAGCACTTCGGGACGGAAGGTACGTTTAACGTGCTTTTTCATCCGTTCTACTGCTTCATTACCCGCAGCGATATCTACCCCTGCGTTTTTGTATGCTTCGGACATTCATGAACACTCCTTCAAATGATTGACCCTCCTAAGTCCTCCCTAGCAGGGAGGATTCCATGGGGCTGCTCCCCCTGGACCCCTCAAGAATCGGTCAGATGTGTAAGGTTGGGTGCTGCTTGGTGGTTGGTTCGTGCTGTGAGTCGCGTGTTGTCCTTGTGAATTGCGGGCCATTCCCGCAATTCACAAGGACACGCTTTGGTGCGTGGCCGCCTATGCAGTGGCGGCGGGGCACATCCCTGGCTGTTTGCTTCGCAAAGGCGGGGACGTGCCAGGCAAAGAAGTGAGCGGCGCCTACGAGCGGCTCGCTTCTTTGCCCTTTGAGGCAGGCAGCTTCGCCTTGCCTGCTATTGAGCTTCGCTTCGCTGGCTCAATCTTAAAAAGCACAGTGACTTTTTACGAGTCACCGCTCCGTTAAAAACTCATGGCATGAAATAGTTATGCCATGAGTTTTTAACGACCTTACCTATCCTCTTCCCGGTGGGAACAAAAGAGGTACAGGCACTGCTACAAAAAGGATGCACATCTGAGGAACGGAGCGGGTGGAAGGATTCTGGAGAAGCGAAGCGTTCGCCTTTGCCGCTGGATTCCAACCCTGTTAGGGGTTATTCCATTCCAGGAATCCAGAGGCAACAGCGATCGTAAGAACCTTCCACACGCGGAGTGGCCCCTCAGAACCGCCATCCCCATACCTGCCATGCACCGCTGTACCTCTTTTGTTCCCTTTTCTCAACAACTACATCCGAACTTTTCTTCACCTTTGAAATCTACCTGAGTCGGGTAATCATTATCAAAACAGGCTAGGCACAAGCCGCCTTTGTAATCCTGTTCGTTATATCCACCTACAGCGGCAATCAAACCCTCGGCGCTCATAAAGTAGAGCGAATCGGCGTTAATTTCCTCACGGATTTCCTCGACGGTTTTGGACGAAGCGATCAGTTCCCGACGATCCGGCGTGTCGATACCGTAGAAGCACGGGTTTTTGAAAGGCGGCGACGTAATACGTACATGTACCTCCAGTGCACCCGCATCCCGTAGCATATTCACGATTCGACGGGACGTGGTGCCCCGGACGATAGAATCGTCGATCATAATGACTCTTTTTCCTTCAACAACCCGGCGTACAGCGCTCAGCTTCATTTTTACACCCTGCTCGCGTAGCTCCTGACTCGGCTGAATGAAGGTACGTCCGGTATATTTATTTTTAATCATGCCCAGCTCATAAGGAATACCCGTCTGCTCTGCATAACCAATCGCAGCCGATATACTGGAGTCCGGTACGCCGGTAACCAAATCCGCATCGACAAAAGCTTCCAACGCCATCTGGCTACCCATTCTTTTGCGTGCAGCATGAAGATTAGAGCCATTCAAGTCACTGTCAGGACGAGCAAAATAAATATATTCCATCGCGCACAGTGCTTTACGATGCTTGCCTTCACTGTAACGGTCTTCGTGCAGTCCATTTTTGTCCAATACCAATAGTTCACCCGGCTCGATATCGCGCAACAGCTCTGCTCCAATCGTTTCCAAAGCACAGGTCTCGGAAGCAAACAAATATGCATCTCCCAGTCTGCCCATCGTCAACGGACGCAAGCCGTTAGGATCAGAAGCGACCAGCAGTTTATCGTTGGTCATAATGAGAAAAGCAAATCCACCAACAATACGCTTTAATGCATCTTTCGCGGCCTCCACCAAATCCTTGGACGACCGGGCGATCAAATGCGCTACTACTTCTGTATCGCTTGTCGTTTGAAAAATAGACCCGCCCTGCTCCAGCTCTTGCCGGATTTGCAAAGCATTCACGATATTCCCGTTCGTCGCTACTGCCAGATCGCCATCACGATACTTGAACACCAACGGCTGTGCATTTGTCAGCTTACTGTCTCCACTTGTCGAGTAGCGCACATGTCCTATGGCAATATCGCCTGTCAGCGAAGCCATCAAGTCTTTATTGAATACTTCTTTTACAAGACCCATTCCACGATGATAATGGAACTCATCGCCACTGCTCACACAAATGCCTGCGCTTTCCTCCCCGCGATGCTGGAGCGCATGTAATCCGTAATATGCTAGGGAAGCGGCATCGGAATGTCTGTACACCCCAAACACGCCGCATTCCTCTTTTAATTTATCAAACAGCCCCTCTTTACCAGAGCCTTCATTATAATAATCTCCAGTCCACAACATCCGTGCTGTTATTTCATCAGACATGGAATGACATCCTCCCAGATTTGCTTCAAACTGGCGACTGCCTCATTCAAAGCGGGTTGTCCGTTCACCTCAACTGTCAATTGTGATCCTTCAACTTTTCCTAATACAGTAACTGGCACTTCCAAACCACGCAGATGTGCTTCCAGCGCAGACGCTTTATCCGGCGATGCAGATAACAAAATACGGGATTGGCTTTCGCTAAACAAAGCATGGTCAGGACGCAATGTCGTTTCTACATTGACCTGTGCTCCCAATCCGCCGCTTATCCCGGATTCGGCAAGCGCCACAGCCAATCCGCCCTCTGCCAGATCATGCGCAGATTGTACCAATCCAGCCTGAATCGCTCCCAGTACCGCAGTCAGCAGTTTTTTCTCTACGTTCAGATCCAGCTCAGGCGGACGTCCCTCGGATACACCGTGTACGACTGCCTGGAACTCACTGCCTCCCAGCTCGGCCTTCGTTTCCCCCACCAGGAAAATCACGTCACCTTCGGCTTTGAAGCCTTGTGTCGTAATATGATCCGTATCATGTACCAGACCTACCATACCGACTACAGGCGTCGGATAGATGGAACCTTTGGCATTTTCGTTGTACAAGCTAACATTGCCCCCGATGACGGGTGTATCCAGTACACGGCAAGCTTCTGCCATACCGTCTACGGCTTTTTCCATTTGCCAGAAAATATCCGGCTTTTCAGGGTTACCGAAGTTCAGGTTGTCCGTTATCGCCAAAGGCTCGCCGCCCGAGCATACAATGTTACGCGCTGCTTCGCTGACAGCAATCCGTCCGCCTACCTCTGGATCAAGGTATACGTAACGTCCGTTACAATCTGTAGTCATGGCGAGTCCCTTACGAGTTCCGCGCACGGTCACTATAGCTGCATCCGATCCCGGACGAACGGCTGTGCTAGTGCGAACCATGTAGTCATACTGCTCGTATACCCATTTCTTACTGGCTACACTTGGTGAAGACAGCACCTTTTTCAGCGCACCGTTCAAATCCGTCACTTCTGCATAACGAAGTGTGTCAATAGCAGCATTTTGCTCATAATAAGCAGGGACTTCGGAAGGCTTGTCATAAATCGGACATTCGTCGACCAGCGCTGTCACTGGCATATCTCCCACCACTTCATTGTGATGGAACAAACGCAAGCGACCATCATCCGTCACTTTACCGACCTTGGCACAAATAACGCCCCAACGCTCGAAAATTTCAAGCGCCTGTGCTTCATCCTTAGGCTCTACTACGAACAGCATCCGTTCCTGTGATTCGGATAGCATCATTTCATAAGGTGTCATACCCTCTTCACGCTGCGGTACCTGATCCAGATACAACTCGAGGCCGTTGCCAGCCTTACTCGCCATCTCCGCACTGGAACAGGTAAGTCCTGCCGCGCCCATATCCTGAATACCCAGCACAATACCACTGTCTATCAGTTCCAGACATGATTCCATAACCAGCTTCTCCATAAAGGGATCGCCTACTTGAACCGCAGTCCGGTTCGCTTCGGATTCCTCCGTCAGCTCAACCGATGCGAATGTTGCTCCGTGAATCCCATCACGACCTGTCGGCGGTCCCACGTAGAACACCGGGTTACCGACCCCTTTAGCAACACCACGCTGAATTTTATCATGGTCAATCAGTCCGACACACATTGCATTGACGAGCGGATTGCCTTCGTAGCTTTCATCAAATACAACCTCGCCACCTACGGTCGGAATACCGATACAGTTCCCGTATCCCGCAATACCGGATACCACATGCTCAAACAAATATTTCACACGGTCGCTCTCCAGCTTGCCAAAACGCAGGGAATTCAACACCGCAACAGGTCTTGCACCCATGGAGAAAATATCACGGATGATACCGCCTACCCCAGTCGCTGCCCCTTGAAAAGGCTCCACAGCCGACGGATGGTTATGGCTTTCGATTTTAAATACAACCGCTTGGTTGTCACCGATATCTACAATACCTGCTCCCTCGCCGGGTCCCATCAGAACTCGCGGACCGCTCGTTGGAAAACGACGCAGCAGCGGCTTGGAGTTTTTGTAAGCACAATGCTCTGACCACATGACACTGAATACGCCAATCTCCGTATAGTTCGGCTGACGTCCCATGAATTTACAGATCAACGCATATTCGCTGTCCGACACGCCCATCTGCTGATACAGTTTATGCTCGGCAACCTGCTCTGCCGTTGGTTCCTTAGCGGACACTTGCTGCGCCATGTCGATCCCTCCAAGCGTTCAAAATAGATGTAAACATGCGTTTACCGTCATCCGTTCCAAGCAATGCGTCCACCGCGCGTTCCGGGTGGGGCATCATGCCCAGTACGTTACCTTGCTCGTTACAAATCCCTGCGATATCCGTCATGGAACCGTTGGGATTATCTTTATACGTAAATACGATCTGGTTATTCGCCTGCAAGCGAGCCAGCGTCTCATCATCACAGTAATAGTTGCCTTCGCCGTGTGCGATCGGAATGATGATCTCTTCACCAGCAGCATAATCTTTTGTAAAAGGCGTTTTGTTATTCTCGACCTTCAACACCGTATCACGGCAAAGGAACTTCATCGACAGATTACGGCGCAAAGTACCCGGCAGTAGACCAGCTTCGGTCAGAATTTGAAAACCGTTGCAAATACCCAAAATATATTTGCCCTCAGCAGCCGCTTTGGCTACTTCCTTCATCACCGGGGCAAACCGGGAAATCGCGCCGCAACGCAGGTAGTCCCCGTAAGAGAAGCCGCCTGGAACAAGAATACAATCATAAGACGACAGATCCGTCGCAGTATGCCAAACATAATCGACAGGTTCACCGACCGTGTCCTCTACCGCCTTATAGCAGTCAATATCACAGTTGGAGCCCGGAAAAACCAGAACTGCAAATTTCATGGAATTAGCCCTCCAGTTCGTAGCGGTAGTCTTCAATGACCGTGTTAGCCAACAGCTTTTCGCACATCTCAATGATGCGCTTTTCTGCACTCTCGCGGTCTGTTGTATCCAGGTTCAATTCCATATACTTACCAATTCTGACGCTGTCCACTTCTCCGAAACCCATAGAATGCAGTGCGCCTTGCACCGCGACCCCCTGCGGATCCAAAACGCTTTGCTTAATCGTGACATAGACCGTTGCTTTCATCATGTTCCTTCAGTTCCTCCTCTGAATGAGTGAATCCTATTGGTTGAATTATGATTACTATTTACTGTGCCGTCAGACGCCGCCAAATATCCGTATATCTTGCAGTTGTTTCTTCTACCACCTCAACAGGCAACGGATCGGGCTTGCTGTTCTTGTCCCAACCGGATGCTGCCAAATAGCTTCGCACCGGCTCCTTGTCCATGCTGTCAATCTCGACGTCCAGCTCATACTTTTCCTGTGCCCAGAAACGGGATGAGTCCGGAGTGAAAATTTCGTCAATTAAAATAACCTTTCCGTTAACAAGACCAAACTCAAACTTGCAATCGGCTAAAATAATCCCCCGCTTCTCGCAGAAAGCACGTGCAAATTCGTACAACGCCAAGCTCTTTTCCTCAAGCTCATCTGTCAATTCAACCCCGACCAGCTCTTTCATCTGATGGAGAGAAATGTCCTCGTCGTGTCCGACGTCGTTTTTCGCAGCCGGTGTAAATAAAGGTTTGGGAAAGCGCTCATTTTTACGCAGCCCCTCTGGCAATGGAATGCCATTCACCTCACCGTTCTGCTCATACTGACGCCAGCCGCCTCCGGTAATATATCCGCGCACCACACACTCAATGTCGATGCGTTCAGCTTTCAGCGTGACCATGATCCGGTCCTTCAGCAATTCTTTATTCTGTTCGTCGATTACATGCCCGAGCTTGTTCACATCGGTGTGCACGACATGGTTTTCCAACAAGTCTTTCGTTTGTTCAAACCAGAAAGCGCTGAGCTTATTCAGCACATTCCCCTTTTCCGGCACGGGTGGCTCTAGCACATAATCAAAAGCCGAAATCCGGTCCGTCACAACAATCAGAAAATGCTCTCCGAGATCATACAGCTCACGCACCTTGCCTTTGTAGAGCAACGGCGCATGGATCAGACCTTCGGCAGTAGACAATGACATTTCTAACTTCCTCCTCAAACCTTGTCCCCCTCCTAAATCCTCCCCTCGGGGAGGACCCCCAGGGCTGCTGCCCTCGGGACTCCCGCAAGGGTTGGCTGGTGAGCGGGGTGGGGTGGTCTATTTTGTAGCTACGGTGGAGTGAGCGCGTTCCGCTGGATGAAGGCTTGTTGGTACAAGCCCTTATCCAGCAACGCTTTTACGTTGTGTATATCGACGTTTTTACGAGTATGACATCGTAACGGCGTTGAAAGCTTTTAGCTGCAATTTTATATGCAGCTTACGGCTACAAGCGGCTCCATGCATGCCGCAAATATTCGGCCGTGGCCGTAGCTCGGCATGTCATGCAGCCGAGCATTAAGGCTTCGCCTGTTGTGCGCTTGTACCGCGCCTGCGCACGGATACGGTGGCTCAAGGCTTCGCTCCTTGAGCCTGCGCGTTCTCGGGAGGGCCGCGGGCTGTTTGCTACGCAAATTCGGCAGCCCTCACGAGAACGTTGCTTTGCGCTAGAAAAAGCAGTGGAACACGCTTTTCTAGCGCTCTTTGGGGTGCGGCTTCTTATGTGCCGCACCTCCCTTTCCCTACTCCCGCATGAGGGTTGGTGCTGGAAGCAGCTAGCGGACGGAATCGTTCTGGAGAAGCGTTAGCGCTTGCCTTTGCCTCTGGATTCCAACCATTATCTGGTCTTATACAATCACAGGAATCCAGGGGTAACAGCAATCGGAAGAATGATCCGTTCGCGCAGCGGACTCCCCACACTCTTTATGCCCTCCACGCACGCACCAACTTTCCCTCTACTCCCCTAATCCCAGCTTTTTAAAGATCGTATCTACGTTTTTCAGATGCCATGCCGGGTTGAACGCGTCCTCGATTTCGTCCGCGCTGAGTACGGCGGTAATTTCCGGAGTCGCCTCAACGATTTCGCGGAATTGGCGTTGCTCTTCCCACGCCTGCATAGCACGCGGTTGCACGGTATCGTAAGCTTTTTCACGGCTGAAGCCTTTGTCGATCAGCTTCGTCATAATACGGCCGGAGAACGGTACACCATACGTACGCGCCATATTGCGCTTCATATTTTCAGGGAAGACCGTCAAATTTTTCACGATATTGCCAAAACGGTTCAGCATGTAGTTCAACAGCATTGTTGCATCCGGCAGAATGATACGTTCCACGGAAGAATGCGAAATATCGCGCTCATGCCACAGCGTTACGTTCTCATACGCAGATACCATATGCCCACGAATCACACGCGCCAGACCGGAGATGTTTTCACTGCCAATCGGATTGCGTTTATGCGGCATCGCGGAAGATCCTTTTTGACCCTTGGCAAAGGCTTCTTCCACCTCACGGAATTCACTTTTTTGCAGAGCGCGGACTTCTGTAGCAAATTTGTCCAACGATGTCGCTACTAACGCCAATGTCGCCATATATTCAGCATGACGGTCGCGCTGGAGCGTCTGTGTAGAAATGGGAGCAGGCTTGGTGCCCAGCTTGCGACATACAAACTCTTCTACAGCCGGATCAATGTTGGCGTACGTTCCCACTGCGCCGGACATTTTGCCGTATTCCACTTGATCAGCCGCAAACCGGAAGCGTTCCAGATTGCGCTTCATTTCCTCGTACCACAATCCCATCTTCAGTCCAAACGTTGTTGGCTCAGCATGTACTCCGTGTGTGCGCCCCATCATCGGTGTATGCTTGTACGCCAATGCCTTTTCCTTCAAAATTTCAATAAAATTCAAGATATCACGTTCCAGAATTTCATTCGCCTGCTTTAACAGATAGCCCAGTGCCGTATCAACCACGTCTGTGGAGGTAAGACCATAATGTACCCATTTGCGCTCGTCGCCAAGACTTTCGGACACCGTGCGGGTAAAAGCAATGACATCATGTCTTGTCTCCTGCTCAATTTCATAAATCCGTTCAATATCAAAACTTGCATTCTTACGCAGAGCCACGGTATCCTCTTTTGGAATAACCCCTAATTCTGCCCAAGCTTCACAGGCACACAGTTCTACTTCCAGCCATGCTTTAAATTTATTTTCTTCCGTCCAAATGGCTCTCATTTCCGGTCTGCTATAGCGTTCGATCATGATTATTTATTCCCCCAAATATTGGTTTGTTCAATCCATTCCAGCGCTTGTTCCGCATCCTGGCACAATAGATTAATATGTCCCATCTTTCGGCCTGGCTTGACTTCACTTTTTCCATACAAATGCAACTTGGGTACAACATCCAATCTTTCAGCTTCAGCATCCGATTGCACAAACCGCCGAACCACGTCCTCCAAATGCTCGCCTAGCACATTGACCATCACGACCGGAGTCAGCAGCTTCGTGCTGCCCAAGGGCAAACCGCAAATCGCACGTATGTGCTGTTCGAATTGCGACGTCGCGCATCCCTCCATCGTGTAATGACCGGAGTTATGCGGTCGTGGTGCCAACTCATTAACGTACAATTGTCCGTCTTCGGTGACAAACATCTCCACAGCGAGCAGTCCCACCGCACCCAACGACTCTGCTACAGCCAGCGCCAACTTGCGCGCTTCCTCCTGAACAGGTTCTGGCACGCGCGCAGGTACAATCGACGTGTGCAAAATGTTGTTCACGTGAATGTTTTCCGCAGGTGGAAAGGCTTTGGCTTCACCGTTCGTGCTGCGTGCAACAATCACCGAGATTTCGCAGCGAAAACGAATGAACTGTTCCAACACCAGTTCCGCACCGCTTCCAGCCAGTTGTTCGTAGGCAGCTATGGCTTCCTCTGGTTGGCGAATGACCACTTGTCCCTTGCCATCATAACCACCGACTGCTGTCTTGAGCACACACGGCACACCCAGTTCAGCTACCGCTTGAACCATATCCGCAGAACTACTGATTTCACGATACGGAGCAACAGGAACACCAGCAGCTTCAATAGAACGCTTTTCTCGCAGACGATGCTGTGTTGTGTACAAAAGACTGCTGCCCTGCGGCACGCTGGATTCCTGTTCCAAAAGCGCAGCCACACCCGCGTCCACATTTTCAAACTCATACGTGATCACATCGCACCGCCCAGCCAGCTCTCTGGCCGCGTGTTCATCATCATAGGCAGCGAGGATTTGTTCTGACACCTGTCCACACGGACTATCAGGTGCAGGGTCCAGCGTCACAAAGCGATATCCCAGGTTTGTTCCCGCCATTACAAGCATTCTTCCTAATTGTCCGCCTCCCAAAAGTCCAATCATTGTACCAGGAGGACGGATACGGCCTGCGGGTTCACATGCCCCATTCATAGCGAGTCACTGCCTTCCAGCACCTCATCACGGATACGGTCGCGCCTTGCCAAGACCCGCTGGCTTATTTTTTCGTCAAAAGCACCTAATATTTGTGCGGCCAGCAGCCCTGCATTCGTAGCGCCTGCCTTACCGATTGCTACCGTGGCAACCGGAATACCACCCGGCATCTGCACAATGGAGAGCAGGGAGTCCAGGCCGTTCAGAGCCTTCGACTGAACAGGCACACCTATGACTGGCAGTGCTGTCTTCGCGGCCACCATCCCTGGCAAATGCGCAGCCCCACCCGCTCCAGCAATAATGACTTTCAACCCGCGTCCAGAAGCTTCCTCTGCAAAACGGAACATCAAATCCGGTGTGCGATGGGCTGAGACTACCTTTTTCTCATATCCGATTTCCAGCTCGTCCAGCACAGCACATGCATGTTGCATGGTGTCCCAGTCTGATGTGCTGCCCATAATGACAGCGACCTGCACTGACATGTCCTTCACTCCCTGTTTATCAATAAGCGCCAAAAATCCGGCACTCGAAAATAACGTTATTTTCAAGACACCGGACTACGAAAAACAAACGACAGAGCCTCTTAAAGGCATGCCAAAAGCAAGCCTGTTCCACCGCATCCAATGCGGCTTCAGCCGTATGTCTCCCGTAGTCCGGAAATTTAAGGTTTCCAGGTAGAAACTTCCGGGCCATATCCCCGGCATTATACGAGTTAGCATTGTGCCTACTCCATCCCAAACGATATTCTTTACAAGCATGATCGTGGTCTGTTTCAGCTCAAACATGTGTACCTTATTAAATTGTACCTTAAGTTCATTTTTTATCGACAATACACTTCATAGTTTAACAATTCCCTACACCTTATGTCAACTTGAAAACGAACATTATTATAACCATATAATTGAATGTTCGTGTTTGGTAAAATAAAAACCCTTATATACCCACAGGTCAGGAATATTGCATTACATTTAGCTATCTCTTCTACCTACACTGATAATAGCCAGCACCGCATTCTACTGACAAAAATAAAAGCCGGTACTTCCTGTACAGGCAGTAATCCGACTTTTACTTTTTTATTCAGTTATTTTACGACCAGCACAGGAATGCGCGCATGCTGAACCACATTGTGACTCACGCTGCCCAATACAAACTCACGAATACCACCCAAGCCGCGGCTACCGATCACAATCACATCGAAGCCATTTTCATTGGCATAATCCAAAATAACTTCGGCTGGCGAACCTTGAATCAGCTCCACCTTGGCATCTACGCCTTGCTCAGCAAGTCGCCTTTTAACTTCATCCGTGGTTTGCTCCGCCAAATCGTAATATTCTTTATTTATCGAAGCTGGAATCGGGGCCAAACCTTCGCCCATGAAAATTCGCGGGAAATCAAACGCCGTTACGACCTCAAGCTTCGAGGACAGTGAAGCCTTGGTTAATTCAGCTGCCTTTAGCAAGGCCTTGTTGGCTGCATCCGAACCGTCATAAGCAAGCAATATTTTTGAAAATAGCATCATATACACCTCTTTTTCAGTTTGTTAAATCCAAGTTTGAAATATGTATTCCTTTGCACGCTTGCACAATACATTCGTGGACGCTGGAATAGCCGCCTTACTCATCATTAAACATTCCTATAAGAACCTAAACCCCGGCTTTACCGCAAAAAATATCCATATAGCAATGCGTTAATAAACAGCAACGCAGGAATACCGAGTCTGAAGCTCATATGTCGCGTTTTATGGCGTTTGCGGTACATCGCGATCAGCACGCCCAATGCTCCTCCGATCAGGGCCAGTAAAAACAGCGTCCGTTCGGGCACGCGATCACGATGCTTACGCGCTCTTTTTTTATCCTCCGACATTACCAGATAGCCTACTGCATTGATAAACAGCAGCCATACCAACAAGCCTGTCTGCAATGTCTCTCCTCCTTTTGCACACCGTACCAAGTTCAGGTATTAGGCCTTATATAGCGCTCTCCCCCTCATTATAACCCCACCCCTTTTACAGAAACAACGCCTCCCTTGACTGGGATCGTGCTTTTGCGGAAATAGTAACGTGGTATGAGGGGAATCCCCGACTGCATCTATTTCGTCTGAAGGAGGAACTGCGATGGAAAGCACCCATGAATACGTTGAAAAGCTGCGAGAAAATGCAAAAAAGGCAGAACGCAACCGTAAACAAGGAAAAGGAACTCCCAGCGCCAGCTTGCCGACAAAACAGCATACCAACAATCCCTGATCAAGGAATCTGTATTAAGCTGTAGAACCACGTTATTAACGTAAAATATCAACTTAACCTTGTAGTTTTCCCTTTGAATGAAATTAAAGCTAAACTCAATTGTTCACCTTCCACAAAAACAGCAAGCAGACTCTTTATGAGATATCTGCTTGTTGTTTTGTTTTTGCAATTATTCTTGTTTAGCTTGTCGCCTTTAAAACAAACAACCGACTGTAGAAATCGCCCTCCGGCAGTACCAGCGACAGACCCAGATACATCATTATCACCTACTACATACACCTACCACACACAAAAAAACGATTACATTTTTAATAAATAAGTTTTAAAGTCATATTTCCTAACATATGTATTGACTAAAAACAATTTTTCACTCTATAATTCGTGGTATTAACGTAATTCGACAAAATATTTGTCAGTTAATCTATCATTGATATTTGAGGTTTGACATTGGAGAGGAGCTTTATATGACTAACATGAAAAAAATGACGATGATTCCCCTGTTGGCCAGCTTTATTCTCGGTAGTACCTTATGGAGTGGTGGATTTACCGCCAACGCTGCGACAGCAGCTACAACCAGCACATCTGCACCTACTTCTACCACTACGACTTCGGACAAATCTGAAAATCCACAAGCCAATCATTTACCCAATATTAAAATACTTGCCACGGGAGGGACCATTGCAGGATCATCTGCCGTCAATACCGATACAACCGGCTACAAAGCAGGCGCGTTGGGTGTTGAAACCTTGATCAATGCCGTTCCTGAGATGAAAAGTATTGCAAATGTCAGTGGTGAGCAAGTTGTTAACGTAGGCAGCCCCGACGTTAATAATGAGATCCTCTTAAAACTTGCCAAACGTACCAATGAACTGCTTGCCAGAGACGATGTGGACGGTATTGTCATTACACATGGTACAGATACATTAGAAGAAACAGCTTATTTCCTCAATCTTGTCGTCAAGAGCGATAAGCCAGTAGTTGTCGTTGGCTCTATGCGTCCAGCTACTGCCATCAGTGCCGATGGTCCCTTCAACCTTTATAATGCTGTGAAAGTTGCCGGGGCTTCGGCCTCCAAAGGTCAAGGTGTACTCGTACTGCTGAACGACCGTATCGGTGCAGCAAGATACATCACCAAAACAAACACAACAGCAGTCGATACGTTCAAGTCTGTGGAGCAGGGATACCTGGGAGCTGTTGTGGGTGATCAAGTGTACTATTACAACAAATCCACACACAAGCATACGACTTCTTCTGTATTCGACATCTCTAATCTGACCCAACTTCCGCAAGTAGATATTTTATACGAGTATCAAAACAACGGCCGCTATCTGTATGATGCAGCCGTAGCGGCTGGTGCCAAAGGTATTGTCGTAGCTGGTTCCGGTAATGGTTCCTTGTCCAAGACCTCCTCAGAAGGTGCAGAGGCCGCAGGTAAAAAAGGAGTTATTATTGCCCGCTCCAGTCGCGTGGGAAGTGGAGTCGTCTCCCCGTCTACAAAAGACGCAGCATCGAATTTTGTTTCCACCGATTCGCTCAATCCGCAAAAAGCACGGATTTTGCTCATGCTTGCTTTGACTCAAACGCACGATGTTAACCAAATTCAATCCTTCTTTAATGAATACTAAGAGCACTAATCCCTAAGCAAGCTAAAATACAGCATCCTTCTCATTAAAAAGAAGCAGCAGTTACGGTTTATCACCGTTACTGCTGCTTCTTTTTTGCAAGACAATCTCTGGCATCAATAACTACTCCATCTGATATCCAATAGTCTTGGTCTTATACAGCAATTCGTTGTCCCTCCCATTAGCATCAAGACTGCTGTTTGGGAATCCCATTCAAGCTTGGAGGATATTTCGCTTGCTTCTCTGGATGAGGAGCAATTTCTTCTTCCAGTATACTTGATTTATTTTGCTGATTATTGATTTTAAGCGGCTTATGCTTGGGCATAAATACTCACCTCCTCGGATTACCATGCCAAGGAGTGAGCGTTTTTATACCGATGTATACCTGCTGACTGCGTAGCTTGCATCACTTTTGCTCACCTGTTATTTGCCCTGTTTTTGTTCCATCGCTGCTTTTAGCAAGTCACCTAAACTGGAGCCAAAAGACTCCTGCTTTTCAAATTGTCTTACTAGCTTTTGCTGTTCCCGTTTGTTTACCCGTTGCTTGTCCTTATCCAACGTCTCAGTAATGCCGCACGGCAGGCATCTTACATACAGACCTGCCTTGCCCTCTTTCATTTCCATTTTCTTATGACACTGCGGGCAACGGCGATTAGACAAACGTTTTTCCCCTGAACGACGGTGACCGCAATCCGCACTTGGACATACAAGGAACTTACCTTTCTTGCCTTTCTTCTCCAACAGCTTTGTACCACAATCCGGACAATGGCTATTCGTCACGTTATGGGGCTTGTACTCCGCACTGCTATTTTTCACAGTGGAAACCAGTTCTTTCGCCATAGCACGAATAGAATTCAAAAACGGTTCCGGTTGTCCTTGACCACGGGCAATCCGTTCCAGCTCCGCTTCCCAACGTGCCGTCAGTTCGGGCGTTCGAAGCTGTGGAGCCGCCAGTTCGATCAGTTGTTTGCCTTTCCCTGTTGGATGCATCACATTCCCCTGACGCTCAATCGTATCCGAGCTGACGAGCTTCTCGATCAGATCGGCACGGGTAGCTGGAGTACCCAGTCCATGCTTTTCCATCTGGGCGAGCAGGGCTGCTTCTGTATACCGCTTCGGCGGCATCGTTCGCCCAGCTCGTACAAGACAACGCTGTAACCGGACGGAATCTCCTTTTTTCAGCTCAGGTAAAATAACGCCCCGTCCATTGTTTTCCCGATCCTCTGCTTCTTCATCGTCCATTTCATAATGACTTTCGTCATATACAGCACGCCAGCCGCTATCTTTTATGGTTGTACCTTTTACCTGAAACGTCTCCTGCTCCACCGTTACCGATACTGCTACAGCATCATAACGTGCAGGTGGATAAAACAGACTGATAAAACGGCGTGCAATCAGATCATACAGCTTACGTTCCTCAGGGCTTAACTGATTAAGCAATAACGTCTGCTCAGTAGGAATAATCGCATGATGATCCGTGACTTTGCTGTCATCCACAATTCGCTTCGTGGTTGGCAAGTTGTTACGCAATAGTGGACGTGCCAAGGAAGCATACGGACCCACTGCTACACTACTGAGCCTTTCCTTAAGTGTATCCACCATATCAGATGTCAGATAACGGCTGTCTGTACGTGGATAGGTCACCAGCTTATGCTGCTCATACAGACGCTGAAGCAGATTAGACGTCTGTTTGGCCGAAAAGCCGTAGCGCTGGTTAGCATCTCTTTGCAGCTCAGTTAAATCATACGCCAGCGGGTGAGGCTCGTTCTTTTCGCTCTTTTTAACACTCGCAACTGTGCCTTTGGCCCCCTCAAGCCTGCGGCACAATGCCTCTGCTTGAGTACGGTCAAACATGCGTGAATCCCCGCTCTCTGCCCGCCAAGTTGCCTGAAAATCGCCAAAATCCGCCGTCAAAGTATCATATTCCTGAGAACGAAACTCAGTAATCTCTTTCTCACGCTCCATAATCATCCCTAGCGTTGGTGTCTGTACTCTTCCAGCCGAAAGCTGCGCGTTATAACGACAAGTCAACGCGCGAGTTACATTGAGACCAATCATCCAGTCTGCTTCAGCCCTACAGCGAGCCGATTCATATAAACGATCAAACTGCTGACCAGGCAATAGCTTCGCGAAACCTGCCTTAATCGCCTTGTCCGTCTGAGAGGAAATCCATAAGCGCCGGAAAGGCTTTTTCCAGTTTGCCATTTGTATGATCCATCGCGCCAGCAGTTCTCCTTCACGAGCAGCATCTGTTGCCACGATAAGTTCTCCAATGTCCTGTCGCTTCATAAGCTGCTGTACAGCTTTGAACTGATGATTACTTTCGCGCAGTACCTTTAACTTGGAACTCTTCGGAAGAATAGGCAAGTCCTCTAAATTCCAGGTCGCATACCTGGAATCGTAATCCTCCGGCTCTGCTAAGCCGACCAAATGCCCCAATGCCCATGTCACCACGTACTTGGGTCCTTCTATATAACTTTTATGCTTCTCGCGGCTGCCCATCACACGTGCAATCTCTCTGGCCACGGACGGTTTTTCTGCCAATACCAATACCTTCATGTTACGCTCCTTTCTCTCATAGTGTAATTATACCATCCTGCCATCTTACGATAAATCTATGCCAACGGCTCTTATTAACATGATTGTATATATTATTACTATTGCTTCTACATTGGTTAGGACGAATTACAAATCAGGCACACTCCATTTTAATAGCAGACCCGCATATGTCAGGCCTCCCCCAAATCCATATAACAACACATGTTGTCCATACCGTAAACGCCCATCATCCAAACCACACTGTAAAGCCAATGGGATCGATGCCGCCGATGTATTGCCATACAACTCTACGCTTGTCAGCGTCTTTTCTAAAGGTACTGTGCTTTTTTCACATATGGACTCGATCATTCTTAAATTAGCACTATGAGGTACAAACCAGTCAAGATCCTCCTTCTTCATATTTGCCTTATCCAATAATCGTTCGATTCCCGTTGGAACAGAGCGAACAGCCCATTTATAAACCTCACGTCCATTTTGAGCAATAAACCCATGATCATGTAGTTTCTCTCCATCCAAATGATCAGATAATCCCACACGGTAAAGATGTGCTCCCCCTTGCCCATAAGTGCCTATATCCGCAGTTAAAAAGGATCCTTCATCCTCGTCATATTCAACAAGTGCAACCCCTGCACCATCTCCAAAAAGTATACACGTCGTCCGATCCGTATAATCTGTAATTTTGGACAACGTTTCAGCCCCTACTACTAGCACCTTACGATGCAGACCACTCGTAATAAGGCCATTTGCCAAATGAAGTCCATAGGAAAAACCTGCACATGCTGCACTAATATCCATTGACCCCGTATTCGGAATATCGAAATGAGCCTGAATACGTGAAGCTGTACTTGGAAAGTAGTAATCAGGTGTACTAGTCGCTACAATGATCATGTCAACATCGTTTATATTTACGTCATACAGGTTAATCATACGTGTAATAGCTTGTATACATAAATCAGATACGTATTGATCCTTAGCCGCAATGCGTCTTTCACGCATACCCGTTCTTTGTACAATCCACTCGTCACTAGTATCCACAAGCTTCTCCAAATCGGCGTTCGTCAAAATTTGTTCAGGTACATAAGTGCCAAAGGCCGTAAGCTTTGCTTTTGAATTCAACAATCTAATCACTCTCCTTTTTAATCCTTATTCATATTATAACACCAGATACTAATACCTGGTACTAAATTATTTTAAAAATGCCCACGTATTTACTAGTTAATATCCACTTATTCACTTGAACTTATAACCAACTTACTTTAAATAAAATTCCACTGTTTTTCAACGCAAAAAAGGACCATGATCTTCTGAAGATCATGGTCCTTTTTACTTGTTGCTTGGCAACGTCCTACTCTCCCAGGACCCTGCGGTCCAAGTACCATCGGCGCTGGAGGGCTTAACGGTCGTGTTCGGGATGGGTACGTGTGGAACCCCTCCGCTATCGCCACCAAACATGAATTTAC
>NZ_JCBAIQ010000019.1:0-118536 GCF_059772165.1 Paenibacillus sp. TY11
CTCTTGGCAGTTTGCCTTGTTGATTAGATGTGATAAAGAGCTGTTTAAACTCTTTGGTATACGTAATTCCTTTAGAAGATACAGATTTCACATATGGGTTTGCGGAAAGCTGTTCTATTTCTTCTGCTGTGAACATTTTTTTACTCATCTGTATCCCCATCCCTGTCTTTTTCACGGTATAGTAAAAAATACCCCATAGAGAGACTTTTTTGAAGTGTCTACTCTACAGGGTACAGTTTATTCCGGTGACGCCTTTTTTATCATATGACATTTGATGAAATGGACAATCAGGAATTTAGGTTGCGGCAAGCTCGCTTTCTGTCACCCATTTGTGGTTTTTAACAGGCTCTCCCCCGGTAGTCGGCGTGTAATCAACCATGTACACTGTTGTTGGCGTTGCTGTATCAATGGTGGCCTTTGTCCCCTTCATTCCTTTCATATGATCAGCCGTCAATGTAACCTCAGTGCCCGGTGAATACGGATCGCTGCCCGCATCTTGAATTTCTTCTTGAATGACCCATTTGTGATCGGTGACTTTCTCTCCGCCTGTCGTAGGAGTATATGAAACCGTATAAGCAGTGGTGGTATAAGCGCCCGTTATGGTAGCTGTTGCGCCATCCATACCTGGCATGTGATCCGCTTTAATTATGGCCTGACTGCCTACTTTGAAGGTCGGGTTATCAGCTGTTTTTAATCCGTCAGGAACTTCATTGGAAGCGGAATGGTTCATGTCGCTTGCAGTATGTTGCTGACTGTTGTTTGCAGTATGTTGCTGACTGTTGTTTGCTGTATGTTCTGGTTCTGTAGTGCTTTCGTTACCGCATCCACTCAACATAAGTATGGCAGCAGCGCCAACGAGTAAAGCCCAATGTTTCTTCATCGTCTACAACTCCTTTAATGTTTTTTTACCCACTCTAACAATATACCCTAGTGGGGTATATTGCAAACGATAATAAATGACGAAAGTGAGGACAGCGGCCTTCAATTATTTCACTCTTGGAACATATAAAAGCTGAACTCAAAAAAGGTACTTTTTAAGTTCAGCTTTTATAGTAATTATTTATTTGCGGTTTTGCCATGCTGATTGATCAGGTTACGAAGTTTTTTGCCTGTCTGATTCAGCTCGATATCGTTCAATACATAATCTGTGCTTACTTCCCAGGTGCTGCGATCATTAAGATAAAAAATAAAGGCGGGAAAGCGAGGGCGCAGCCATCTGCGGATGGAGGCTCCTTCGAATTCGACTTTAGTGATTGCAGACCACGGGACAGTTCGAATACCATCGGAAATGCTGTGCTCGTCAAAGATGAACAGGTAGGTATCCTTACGAAGCGTTCTGCTCAAACAAACAACGAGATAACTACCAAAAAAGGGAATCCCAACAATGGCGGACGTAATAAAGAAGAAGATTTGTAGAGCTGAGATATCTTCGTCGATAAAAATGAGCAGCAGTAAAAACAGACAAATAAGCACAAACATCAAGCTGCCCATGGCTTTCCAAAATGCCAAAGATCTGCGATATGTAATTTTATCCACGGAATACCGCCTCGTCGCGTACAAATGCCTGAATGAAATGAGTCATCCGTTCTCTCCAGTTAGATTCGGTAACACTTTCAATTCGCAGACATGGGGTAGCCTGCATATCCTGCTCTGTATTTCTAACGATCCACAGGTCATTCGCTCCTTTAAGAACAAATAGCAGATTTGTAACGGAAGGTCCATCTTCATCCGTTTCCGCGTATACCATCTGGCTCAAATTATCCAGGCTACTGTGATTATGATTAAAATCCTCTCGCCAGTCTTGTATAATTTGTCGGGCCGACTCGTTAAGCTTCCAAGTTGCTGTTCGCTGCATGGTGAAGTTGGAAGAGGTTAGCTCATTCCACTGTTCTTCTGTCAGATCGACGTATCGGCTGTGCGCATTGAAGTTTGGAGAAAACAGGCCGAACAATTGATCAATGTCGTTATGCCAGTCTTCTGGGGAAGACCAACGAAAGAAATGGAGTTCATTGTGACTAGAGAAATGATACAGAAAACGCTCATTTCCATGGTGTATGGTTAATGTATTTTGCTTGTCCTGTTGCTCCTTGTATCCACGCAGCATCCGGCGGCTTTGTACCAGATGAGCTAGCATTTCAACAATGAACGCATCAAATTCAAGCTGCTGTTGACCGTCATCCCGCTGTTCCATCAAGCCCTTGGATATCAGGCTATGCGTAGCGGCATGAAAAAGCAGTTCCCAGCGATCTTCGGTTAGTTCCCCGTAATAAGATTGGAGCAGACCAGAAGCCATATCTTCTGCGCCCAGTGCAGTCAAGGCAAAGCCTAGTTCCTCAAGCGTTAAAATTACCGTTTGTTTGTCCATAGTCAGGCTCCTTCTCCATCTGTTAGGTGTATGTTATTTAAATAGTTTGCTGGCCCAACGTATCCCTTTTTCAGCGAATTTGGCGACTTTTCCACCTGCCCAGCTTCCCACCGTACCGCCGACGTAAGCACCAACAGCTGCACCAACCGGACCGCCGATAGCACCGCCAACGGCTCCCAAAGCGACGGCTCCACCATAGGTCGCTGCAGTTTTAATTGCTACATTGGAAGCAGACACAGCCACATCCGTTCCGGTAAGTTTCCCGCTTTTCCATTTTCCAGCCAGATTGATACCCTCGCCCACAATATTCATGGTGGCGTTAATAGGGTACAGCTTTTTGGCAATCATGCCGGGAATTTGTCGGGTTGCTATGCCGTAACGGCCTTTTTCCACCCCGGCGATGACGTTCCGCGTCCACTGAGGAAAGCTATTGGCTTTGTTGAATCCCAGGCCGAGCTTACCCATTTGAAGCTTTCCAGCTAAACGATCAAAGCCCTTTAAACCCTTCATCACAATACCTGGTTTAGCGAATTGGCGGTTTAGGCTTTTGCCCAAATTACGCATAAAAACATTGTTACCCTTGCCTTTCACCCATGCCGCATTATGTATAACTGCTCGAGTGGGATTCTTCAGACTTTTCTTGAATTCTACTGTTTTGGTGAGCACAAGTGTGGAAGCCAGACCGCTATAGATAGCTGTTCCGGCAAAGCCCAGTTGCCCGCGCCATTTATTGGCCTCTGAAAGACTGTTAATAGCTATATCTGCTGGATCGGGTCCCTTTTTCCCGGAAGTTGCTCCCTCACTGCTGCCGATCTGTCCGCTGTGATCTCCTTTACTAATACCCGTGTCTGCTTGGGTATCTGTTTCCTTGAATTTCACTGCAATGGAACGCAACTCTGTGCTGACAGAACCGACAGTTTGAGTGAAAGCATCCATTTGTCCACGTGCTTTGTGAAAATCCTGATAAAAGCGCTGCTGTGTCGTTCCTGCCCAGCTATTTTCCAACATTTGAATATGCTGTGACAGTTGTCCGCAAATTTGTGCCCCCAGCTCACGTGCCTGTGCGAACTGCCTGGAAACTGCCTCTAGTTTCTCAGGAGGAACCATAATTTTAGCCATGATGTCCACCTCGGATGATTAAAATAATTACTTATATTTTAGTGAATCTAGCGAGCGTTAGCAAAAAAAGGAGGGGTTTTTAAGCAAAAATAAGTCGTTTGTACGAGTTCATGAGGGAGCTTAAGGGAGAATAGTAGGAGTAGCTATGAGCCGAAGTTCTTATATGTCATTCATAAAGAAAACGAAAAAAGCCACTCTTTTCAAATGGAGCTTTCCATAAGAAAGAGAGGCCTTCTTGCATAGAAGCAATTACATATTGCGAGTCGCTTCAACTTATTTTAGAGGAATCTGCTTGGACAGCTTTTCAAACTGCTGCAAGTGAGGAGTGACTTTGGCAGTAATTCCTTTGAGATACTTGATAGCCGCTTGTCTTTGACGTTCTTTGGTAGCAGCCTCTTCAGGGAACATGGAGTATTCCTTTTGGACGGAGCCATTTTTATAGTTTACGGAGAAGAGATCTCCTTGTTTCCACCTTTGGACCAGATCTTGATTACTGTGCAAGATATTTAACATTTCTTTTCCATTTTTATAAGTGAAGTTGTAGTCTGGATCGGCCACAGCGTGGATCACTTGGTAGCCATTCTGTAATCCATTGCTCTGAAAAGTACCTACTTGGATCTCGTTCGAGCGTATTGTTCCATCCATTTGCGTCACTTTTTCAGTCTGCGTACCCTTGCCGCTCATCGTGTCATTGCTCCACGTGCCGATGTATACAACCTTATGGTTTTGTCCATCTGCATCCGTATATTGATTCATATATTTCCCAGTACCCGAACGCTTACCATTTACAAAATCGCCTGAATACTGCTTATATTCACTCCATTTGATCGTACCACGTCCGTTTGGCTGACCATTCTCAACCTCTCCATAGTAAGTAGTCTGCCCGGATAGCTGAAGCAATTCCTTGGTTGCAGACGCACTCGCCGCAGGTGCACTTACAAACAGCGCTCCAGATATCAGCGATGCGGACATCATAATAGGTAGGGACAGAGACTTCCCTTTTTTCCAAAGTTTTTGCATCATAAGTTCTCCCCTTCCGAAATTCTGAATTTCTACGAGATTTGTTAAACAACCCAGCACCGCCTTTTTACTATTTTGTGCTTGGTGATTTATAGTTTAATATATATTGAGAATTATAGGAAACTGTAAAATGAAAACAGCTAGTTAGGAGGGAGATTCATGAATTTACCTGAACATGGGAGTGAGGATGTATCGAGCATCCTTGCCGTGGAGTTGGAACATGAGCCTGTGAAGACCATAAAAGGAATCCATGAAGTGGAGCCTGATGCTAATATCTATTGGCTGATTGATGTGGAATTCAGTGGTTTTACGTTGTCAGATGAGGATATTTTGCAATTGCTCAAAGGGTATATCGTGTATGGGCATATCCATGATTTACAGATGTGGACTAGTGTGGGACGCAGACCGGCAGGCGAATGCCATTTTGATAAAATCTGTATTTGTATTGATATATTCGATAATGTAGAGATGCAGGTTCGTTTAGAAGAAGCCAAGGTTGCAGACTTTATGAACACACTGCCAGCGCGTTTTCAGGAGAAGGGCACCGTTCATGTGCTTCCTCGGGAGGATGCTGCCCGTGCACGTGCAAAAGCGGAAAAACTTAAAGCATTTTCAGATCAGGAAGGTGAGAGGGAACACGCTGTCATGCTTAGGCTGGTAGCGGATCAAGGCCAATCTTACCGTGGAGCGGATATCTGGGATGTCATGCTGAGCCTTGGAATGGAGTGGGGAGATATGGATATTTTCCATGCACACCATCACGGGCCGGGAGGCTATGATGAACTATTTAGCGTACATACGGGAACCGAGCCTGGATTTTTTTGGTTGAGTACACTCGCAGAGGATCGCTTTGCAGATTTGATTTTCAGTATGGATGGGGTACGAACCATGCAGCCGCAAACTGTGTTTGAGGCGATGTGGAAAAGTGCCGAATATGCACGCGCCAGACTCGGCGGGACATTAGTGAATGAACAGGGTCTGCCAGCTGTGCCGGAAGATTATCTGCGCCAGATTCAAGAGATGGAAGACCGCTTAAGTGATTTTGGTTTTAAAGCAGGCGAGGATGTTGTTGCGTTTCTATTCTAGATTAGAAAGGAGTGGTTTCGTTGTCCAGCAACTCCATTGAGAAGTTAAGAACGATTCTAAAACGTAAAGCTACTATTTTTCATACAGGGGGCCGCAGACCGGCGGGTTCCCTTGATCAGAGCTGGATTGGTAGAGTTACAGTGGCTTTGCCAACGGAGGCACAACCAATTGATATACAGGGGAATGTTATGGCTCCGATCATGCAATTGTATTTGCCTGCCTTGCCCTTTGTCCCTCCAGCTATGCACAGTGTCAAGCTGTTGACGGTCTTCCTGTCTCCCGATGTACTGGATCATGAGGACATGGAAGGATATATGTGTATTCGTGAGTATACGTCGGTAGAGGATTTGGTCGAAAAAGATTTTGGTCCGGCATTTATGCAAATCAAGGCGTTCCCGCTATTCCCTGAGCTCAAAGAGAATGATTATCCGGTCTGGGACGGTGAAGACATCCCTGAGGAATATGGCGATGCCCTCAACCATATGGACGAGGAGGAACCCGACTATTTTGAGGACATCGTAGAGGAAATATATGCGGTTCACAAAATCGGTGGCTATCCCAGCTTTATTCAACCGGGCATCGACTTTGGCGAGGGCTATGAATTTGTGTTTCAGATTGCTTCAGATGCCAAAGCCGAATTGAATATTGTCGATGGGGGCAGTTTTTATTTTGCCAAGCATCAGAATGAAGGAGCCTGGCGGGGTTACTTTGATTTTTACTGATAAGCTCACTTAGAGAGCAGTCTGGAACCGATCGTTTTGTAGAGCATGAATATTCGGTATGTCCCTATATACTCGTAGTTTAGAAGCTATTACATACGCACGTGCTAGATCGGGCCTGGCAGGCCATTTTCAATCATGTGGACAAATGAGGACAGAGAGCAACTGTAGGAGATTGGCATAATAGCTGAAGGAGTGGCAGCAATGAATGACTGGGAATCAGGAATCATTCAGGTCGATGGTGAGCGTGCTATTCACTCATCGTTAACGGAAGATCAGTTGTTAGAGACCACTTGGTATTCGAAATATTTTCATTCTGTAAGAAAGCTAGGGAATGACTACATCTGGTATCATTTCGATCAGGTTTCTTTGCTGTGTCGGCATTTTTTTGTGTCCGTATGCTTTAAGGATACAAGCCTAGTTGTCGTGGAGGTTTCGCTCCAGGGCGATGAATTTCCAACTTCGTGGGATAATTGGTCTGAGGAAGGAGAGAGAAAGCGGCAAAGAGAACATGATCGTTTGTTACAGCAAAATTTGTCCGTAAAGCCAAGCTATCGTCAAACCAAGCCTTACCCCTATATGGAATATGAACTGAACTGGGGGAAAATCTCTTCTTATTTTGACCCCCGATCGGGAAATACGGCCATTGCTTTTAAGTATAAAGATGAATAGCAATCTTACATAAAATGCACTACAACCTACCCTGCGCTTTGTGTTGGAGGTAGGGTGTTGGATGAGTAAGGGAGATGTGTTGTGGATAAAAAGGCGAAAAAAATACTGATGAACACATTCTGGTCCTCCAGCGGCTGGAAGCAGGAGCGGGGATCTTTTTCCGGTGAGGATTTTGAATATGCCAAAAGTAAGGGCTTGATGTTCGATCCGATCACGATTACACATAACGAGATTATAAACAGGCTGCATGAGCTGCACCAGCAAAAGGCTACAAAAGAGCGAGTGGCAGCAGCGTTTTTGCACAGCCTTTCCACGAAAAAGGTTCATTTACGAAGCACCTTATCGAGCTGGGCATTAACCGCAGGGCTTCCTTTGCACACCTATGGTGAGCGGCCTGTCGTCCTGCCCAATTACAGTAGCTGTGGGGATTGTAATTTTAATAAAATGATGTCTGATAAGGAATACGTCAATGAAGATTTGAATGTACTGAATTTTGAACGAATCAAATGGGGCGGTATTCGTCTGAACCACCTTCTATATTGCTGGATGGACCTTGAATTGTTCAGTCAAGAAGAGGATGTTCAGGTTTCCGATGAGGATCTACCTATACTTCATAACATGCTCGAAGCTGTTCAGAACTGTGATGCTCAAAGTAGTGCACGTCAATTGGAAAAGCGCTGGAAGGATGTGTTTCCATCCAGCAAAAACGAGCGTGATGTAGTCATGGAGGTGTGGGGATATGCCGGACTGTTGGTCCCACAGGACACGCCTCGTAAACGACAGCACGGCAATCATGATTTTTATTCCGTAGCAGCTTGGCAAGGAGATGACGGATACTCGCAGGAGGCGTTGGACTATTACTTCGGTACGTTTTTATAGAGAAAGTGAATCGTTATGCGACATCTTGATCATGACGGTTCCTCAAACAACAAACGTTCTTCTTCCCGACTATGGATGGCATTGACAACCAGAAGCGCGTGGAACTGCTGAAGAACTTCAGGTGTAAGCCCTTCTTCGCGGATCCCGGCTTTGAGCTCTTTTACAATGATTCGGAGCAGATCATGATCCCGTGTAAGTTTGACGACAGCCTCATGCAGTTCCGGTTTTTTCTCGACCATTTCCTGATAGAATCCTTCCTCTTCTGCATCAGCATGGCTGAGAATGCGGGTTTCCCAATATTCGATCAAGTGGTCGGCAGCCTGGCGCGCTACCTTGAATTCTTTTGTTTCGAGTAATTCCTCTACTTCTCTCGTCTTATCTAGAGCGCCAGATAGCCCGCCTTGATGAATGGCATGATGAGCATGCAGTTGACGTAAAGAAGGTCCTACCATAATAGTTCATCCTTTCTTTGTTCCCTTTTTTAGTTCAGTATAGCATAAGAAAATAGCGTTATTTTTCCGGTTAGGATATTCCCCCCTAAGGAAAAGGGAACTCCCTAATTGGTTCAATTTCATATAATACTTAGAATGAAGTTAGATGATAAAACTCAATCTTGGGGGAATGGATGATGAATCGATTAACCGAAATAACAGACATAAAAAAGATTGTGAAAAAAGGATCAAGGGTTTGAAGGGGATGAGCAGATACATACCCAATCAACATGGAGCCTGGGCCATGCTCATTCTTCCTTTTTTATTCGGTTTAGCTGCTTCTCGAGGGGAACTCATTCATATCCCCCTATTTGTGTGCTGGTTTTTTATCTACTTATTCAGTTTTCCTGTCCTCCAATGGATCAAAACAGGCAGCAGTGAAAGATACCGCAAACCCGCCGTTGTATACGGAGTGATATTACTTCCTTTGTTAATTTCACTGATATGGTTTGAGCCTGCCTTGATCTGGTATGGGGTTCTTCTATTGCTCTTTTTTATGGCTAATATTTATTTTGCAAAAACGAAAAATGAACGTGCTTTACTCAATGACATTGTTGCAATTCTACTCTTTTGTTCTTTTATATACCCCGTTATTTATATGGGGGGAGGAGAGGATTGGAGAGTAGCAACAGAGCTATTCTTGCTTTTGGTGCTTTACTTTATCGGAACTGCTTTGTATGTCAAAACGATCATTCGTGAAAGAAAAAATATACGTTACCATTATGCTTCCATCATCTATCATGTGGTGATTTTGTTGTTTGCTACTTGGTTAAAGTTACCTCTGTTTGTTCCTTTTTTGATTTTTTTGATACGGGCCATATGGCTTCCTAAACTCGGATTAAAGGCAAAACAAGTTGGCATGGCGGAAATTGGATTTTCAATGATGCTCTATGTTTTTGTGTTGTTTTTATACTTCTAAAAGGAGAGACATCAATGATATCTTTGAAAACGCCGCGTGATTATCATACAGATCCGTTTATAGTCATCTGGGAGGTTACACGAGCTTGTGCTTTAAAGTGCCTTCACTGTAGAGCGGAAGCTCAGTACAAACCTGATCCTCGCCAACTGACACTAGAAGAAGGTAAGAAGCTTATAGATCAAATCGCTGAAATGAATCATCCGTTGGTTGTATTCACAGGCGGAGATCCTTTGATGCGTCCTGATCTGTTTGAACTGGCTCGATATGCAATTGAAGAGAAAAATCTGTCGGTTTCGATGACCCCCAGTGCCACCCCTAAAGTGACACGAGCAGCGGTAGAAAAAGCAAAGCAAGTTGGGTTATCGCGGTGGGCGTTTAGTCTCGACGGTTCATGTGCAGACATTCACGATCATTTTCGAGGTACTCCGGGTTCCTACGATACGACCATGCGAGGAATTGGTTATTTGAAGGAACTGGACATCCCTATTCAAGTGAACACTACCGTGTCCCGGTACAATCTTCATGATCTGGAGCAAATTGCAGAAAGGGTAAAGGAAATGCAGGCTGTGTTATGGAGTTTATTTTTCCTTGTTCCAACCGGACGTGGCATGGAGAAAGATATGATTACTCCTGATGAGCATGAAGCCGTAATGAAATGGTTGTATCAAATACAGCAACAGATGCCGTACGGCGTAAAGGCTACAGAAGCTCCTCACTACCGAAGGGTTGTGCTGCAGGAAAAGCACAGAGCAGGTGAGAACGGTGTAGCGGACGGACAAAAGAGGGCAGATGTTTTAGGACGTGCTCCTAAAGGTGTGAATGACGGGGATGGATTTGTTTTTATTAGTCATATCGGCGAAGTGTACCCGAGTGGTTTCCTGCCTCTTATATGCGGGAATGTACGAAAGGATAGCCTGGCAGATATTTATCGCAACTCTCCGATCATGATCAATCTTAGAGATAAGTCCCTACTTAAAGGTAAATGTGGAGTCTGTGAATTCAAGACAGTCTGTGGGGGCTCCAGAGCAAGGGCTTTTGCAATAACAGGAGACTATTTGGAGAGTGACCCTTATTGCGCTTATATACCCGGGGTTGGGAAGGAAAAGTGTTTTCATGAAAAAAAGTTCTAAAAGAGTCGTTATTCTCGGTGGAGGAATAAGCGGTTTAAGTGCTGCCTTTTATGTGAAAAAGCTGGCTGAGGATAAGCAGATTGAGGTGGAGATTACACTGGTGGAGAAAAGCGACCGTCTGGGAGGAAAGCTGCAAACCGTTCGCCAAAACGATTTTATGATCGAAAAAGGACCGGATGCTTTCTTGGCCAGAAAGACGGCAATATTGGATCTGACCATGGAGTTGGGGCTGGAAGCAGAGCTGGTATCGACAAACCCGAAGGCCAAATCTGCTTGCATTTTGCATAAGGGCAAACTTCATACGATGCCGATGGGCTTCATTCTGGGCATTCCAACGAAGCTCACCCCTTTCATTCGGACGGGACTTATCTCTCCACTGGGAAAAGCAAGGGCAGCCCTGGATTTAATCATCCCGGCGAAGAAAGGTAATGCGGACGAATCTCTAGGTGATTTTATCAAACGGCGCCTCGGCAGAGAAGTTCTGGACCAGATTACAGAACCTCTGCTGTCTGGAATTTACGCTGGCGATACACACTCTCTGAGCCTCATGTCAACCTTCCCTCAATTTAAGCACATGGAACAAAAGCATGGAAGTCTGATTAAAGGTATGTCTAAAGGAGCTGGGAGAAAGCCGGCTGTACAAGACAAACTGCCGGATATCGCTAAGAAAAGTATGTTTCTTTCCTATCGACAAGGATTGTCTTCAATCGTGGAGCGGTTAAAGGAAAGGCTCGATACCGTACAATTTGTTATGGGACAAGGTGTAGTTGAAGTAAGGAAAGAAAGCGGTTATCAGGTCATTTTAGAACATGGACAAAAAATAGATGCTGATGCGGTGATCTGCGCTGTTCCAGCTTTTGAGGCGGCTAAATTATTCTCTGGTGTTGCAAGCGCTAGCTGGTTAAACAAGATTAACTATGTTTCCGTAGCCAATATTGCCCTTGCTTATAAAAATACAGATCTTAATCTTGTTTTTGAGGGAACGGGATTTCTTGTTCCCCGCAAAGAAGGAAAAATGATTACGGCATGTACATGGTCTTCAACGAAGTGGAGCCATACTGCTCCTGAAGGATACACGCTTTTACGGACCTACATCGGACATGCAGGCGCACAGGATTGGATTCAGATGACAGACGATCAACTTGTGGATGCCGCGCGCAAAGATTTGAAAGATTTAATGGGCCTGGAAGCGGAACCGGAATTCGTTGAAGTCAGTAGGTGTGATCGATCGATGCCGCAATATCCGATTGGACACAAAGAGCATATGGCGAAGGTGAGACAGGACTTCTCACAGTATTTACCGAGTGTTTTTCTATGCGGTGCCGGTTATGGGGGCGTTGGAATTCCGGATTGCATCGCTCAAGGCAAAGAAGCAGCTGAACAGTTGATTTCAGATTTTTTATAAAAAGGCTATTTCCTACTGTAAAAGAGGGAACGCCCTGATTGGTTCAGGTTTATGAGAGACGTAGAATTAAAGTGAGGCATAAAATCGAAGTAAGATGGAGGAATGCAAGATGAGTCAGTTAACGGAAGAAACATGGGTGGCGGACATTGTGAAAGAAGTACCCAAAACGGGAGATCTGTTCCGCAAACTGAGGATTGATTTCTGCTGTGGAGGGAAAATATCGCTCCGTGAAGCAGCTGCCAATCGAGGCCTCCACGCTGGTGAACTGCTGGCGCAGATACATGAAGCGGAGGAAAATCAGGCCCAGCATAAGCAAATGCAACCTCCTTCACTCGAACCAAAAGAACTAATCGCCTATATCCAGAATGAGTATCATACAAAGCTTCGCGAAGAACTACCGGCGTTAACGCCGTATGTAACCAAACTAACGCGGGTTCACGGCGAACGTTATCCGCATCTAAAGCGAGTTAATGAACTGTTCACCTTGCTTAAACAGGAATTATCGGAACATATTCAAAGTGAGGAGAACCTTGTGTTTCCGATGATTGAAGCGTTTTTACAGGAATCAACAGTGGAACGGGCAGACGCACTAAATCCGTATTTATCCAAGTTGCAAGACGAGCATCAAACGGTGGTGGAATTACTGAAGGAACTGCGTTTGATCACAAACGGCTTTGAGCCGATGCAGGAAGCTTGTGGTACACACCGGCTCGTATTGAAGCGCTTAGAGGATCTGGAAGCGGACATTTATAATCATATTCTTCTTGAAAATTGTACACTAGTCGAACGTACGAGACAGGCACAGCTAATAACAAAACCCATTACTTGATGATGAACTAAAACATTGAGGAGTCGAACATAATGCAAAAATCAACCCAATCGGGAGGGTTAAAGCTTCAAAACATAACCAAGAAACTGAAAACTTTTATGTGTATCTACAATCGCAAGACTCTTTGGATATGACGGTGAAGTATGGATTTTCCATACCGAAGTGAACATGCAAATCATGAATTGGAATGAATATTGGTCTCCAATCCATTTATCGTTGCAGGTTGCGCTGTTATCAAGCGTATTGGTGATCGTAGCAGGCTTGGTTATAGCATGGTCAATGTCCCGATTAGGATCGTTTAAAGGAAAAACGTTCGTTGAAACCGTATTTATGCTGCCCTTGGTACTCCCTCCGACCGTTGTGGGGTTTTTACTGTTAGTATTACTTGGGCGAAAAAGTGGGTTCGGACGTTATGTAGAGCAATGGTTTGGTGAACCCATTGTATTCTCGTGGTGGGCTGCGGTGGTCGCGTCGGTCGTTGTGGCTTTCCCTCTTGTCTATCGGACGATGAAGGTGGGATTTGCTTCTGTTGATGAGGAGTTGGAAGAAGCGGGACGTTCGATAGGGGCGAGTGAATGGCAGGTTTTCCGATATATAACTTTTCCCTTAATTTTCCCTTCTCTTAAAGCTGCCTTTATACTCGGTTTTGCCCGCAGTCTGGGCGAATTCGGTGCTACGCTGATGATTGCCGGAAATATTCCAGGTAAAACCCAAACCATTCCGACGGCCATTTATGTAGCGGTGGATTCTGGTCATCTTCCTATGGCATGGGCCTGGACATGCTCTTTAATAGTCATTTCCTTTATTATGCTCCTATTAACCGGACAAAAGAAAAATTAAACCAAGGCCAAAAAGTGTGATCGCAAAAACTGGGCCGCCTTCATAAAGCTTTCCTCTAAGAGAGGGAGGCTTTTTTGTTTCTTTCTATAGAACGAGGGATTTCCTGTAGCGCTATAGGACATTCCCTAATGGGAACAGACATCGATGAATTACATAATGAGAGTAACCGAATGAAATCCTTCCTTGAATTGCTTTAGGGTTTTTCATTCTGAAAAGGAGTGTTGGTCATCGATGAAAAAAAAATACAACCTCAACTTTTTTAAACCGATCGAAAGCTATTCGGGAAATTGGTCAATCCTTGAGGAAAAAAATAGAGAATGGGAAAACGTGTACCGTCAGCGTTGGTCTCACGACAAAGTGGTTCGGACGACACACGGAGTGAACTGCACCGGTTCATGTAGTTGGAAGGTTTTTGTGAAAAACGGCATCATCACTTGGGAGAATCAACAGATCGATTATCCTTCCTGTGGCGTTGACATGCCAGAATTTGAACCGCGCGGATGCCCGCGTGGCGCTACATTTTCCTGGTATGAATACAGCCCATTACGCGTGAAATACCCTTATATGCGCGGCAAGCTATTGCGGCTTTGGCAGGCTGCCATCCAGGAACATGCCAATCCGGTGGAAGCCTGGGCAAGCATTGTGGAAGATCCAGAGAAAGCCAAGCTTTACAAAGCAGCTCGCGGAAAAGGCGGTCATGTCCGTGTCGCCTGGGACGATATCCTGCGTCTGATCTCGGCGCAACTCATCTATACCATTCGTAAGTACGGTCCCGACCGGATCGCGGGCTTTACGCCAATTCCGGCGATGTCAATGATAAGCTACGCTTCGGGAGCCCGATTCATTTCGCTACTCGGTGGGCAGATGTTGAGTTTTTATGACTGGTATGCCGACCTTCCGCCTTCATCTCCTCAAATTTGGGGTGAGCAGACGGATGTACCGGAATCTTCTGATTGGTACAATGCGGGTTACCTGATCATGTGGGGATCGAACGTACCGCTTACCCGGACGCCAGACGCTCATTTTATGACGGAAGTACGATATAAAGGAACAAAGGTCGTATCGGTGGCTCCCGACTTGGCGGAGAATGTGAAGTTCGCTGACAACTGGCTTGCACCACATCCGGGTACAGATGCTGCCGTAGCTCAGGCTATGACGCATGTTATTCTCGATGAGTTCTACAAAGAGCGCCAAGAACCGATGTTCATTAACTATGCCAAACAATATACGGATATGCCGTTTATGATTCTGCTTGATCCACACGAAGGAGCCTGGAAAGGCGGACGTTTTCTACGGGCGAGTGACCTTGGGGATGTATCGCCGCATGCGGACTGGAAGCCGGTCATATATGACGAAGCGGCGGGGGAAATGCTGGTCCCGAACGGTACGATGGGACAGCGCTGGGAGCAGGATAAGAAATGGAACCTGATTCTGGAACGGGAAGACGGAACAAAGGTTGAGCCCGCGCTCACTGTGGAAGGTCATGGCGAGCAATGGGAAGAAGTCGTATTCCCTTACTTTGATAACGCCGGTAATGGAACGTTCAAACGTGTAATTCCGGCCAAAAAAGTACGCTTGGCAGATGGCTCGGAACGTTACGTAGCAACCGTGTACGATTTGATGATGAGCCAGTACGGTGTCGCACGCAATGACAGCTCTCATAACGCCAAGAATTATTACGACGAAGCTTCGCATTATACCCCTGCCTGGCAGGAGAAGATCACAGGTGTGAAGGCGTCTGTTGTGGTACAGATTGCTCGGGAATTTGCTCAAAATGCTATCGATACTAAAGGGCGCTCCATGATTATTATGGGTGCGGGTATCAACCACTGGTTCAATAGTGACACGATCTATCGGTCCATCTTGAATCTGGTCGTGTTGACTGCTTCCCAAGGTGTGAACGGTGGAGGCTGGGCGCATTATGTGGGTCAAGAAAAGCTCCGTCCAATCGAAGGCTGGTCAACGATTGCCTTTGCAAAAGACTGGCAGGGGGCAGCTCGACAGCAAAATGCTACATCGTTTTTCTACTTTGCAACAGAGCAGTGGCGTTATGAAGAAAGTGGAACAGACACCTTGAAGTCACCGATTGGCGGGGATGTCAGTTACAGACATCCAGCAGACTACAACGTGCTCGCAGCGCGTCTGGGTTGGCTGCCTTCTTATCCACAGTTTAATAAAAACAGTCTGCTGTTCGCCGAAGAGGCTGCGCAATTAGGCAAGAAGTCCAACGAGGAAATCATTAATCATTCTGTGGAAGAGATTAAATCACGTAAGACACGCTTCGCTGTAGAAGATCCTGGGGCAGCCGAGAACTTCCCGCGTTCACTCTTTGTTTGGCGGTCAAATCTGATTTCCAGTTCGGCGAAGGGACAAGAGTATTTCATGAAACATTTACTCGGAGCATCTGATGCCCTGCTAGCCCGGCCGAACGAAGAACAGAAACCTGAGGAAATCGTCTGGAGAGAAGATGTAGAAGGAAAACTTGATCTGATGGTTGCCCTTGATTTCCGGATGACAACAACTCCATTGTACGCGGACATCGTGCTTCCGGCGGCAACCTGGTACGAAAAAACAGACTTGTCGTCAACAGACATGCATCCTTTCGTACACCCGTTTAATCCGGCTGTTAATCCACTGTGGGAATCCCGCGCGGACTGGGATATTTACCGCCAGCTTTCCGAAGTCTTTTCGGATATGGCAAAAGAGTACCTGCCAGGAATATATAAAGACCTTGTGACTGCGCCGCTCGCACACGACAGTGTGGGCGAAATTTCACAGCCGATGGGTCTTGTAAAGGATTGGACGAAGGGTGAGATTGAAGCGACTCCGGGCAAAACCATGCCGAATTTCAGCATCATCGAACGCGATTATACTAAAATTCACGATAAATTTATCTCACTCGGTCCGAATTTGACTAGTGGGAAAGCAGGTGCGCATGGCGTCAGCTTCTCTGTAGCGGACGAATATGAGGAAATGAAAAAGTTGAACGGAGTTTATTACGATGAATCCATTAAAGACGGGCTGCCCAAAATCCAGACAGCTCGCCAAGTAGCCAATGCAATTCTTCACCTTTCATCCGCGACTAATGGACGGGTGTCGCAAAAGGCTTATGAGCAGGCAGAAGAGCTTCACGGTGTGGAACTCAAAGACATCTCGGCCGATCGGGCAGCGGAAAGGATCACTTTCCAAAGTATTACGGCACAGCCACGGGAAGTTATACCGACACCAGTATTCACTGGATCGAACAAGAAGGGACGCCGCTATTCACCATTTACAACGAATATTGAACGTCTCGTTCCGTTTCGTACTTTGACGGGAAGACAGCATTTCTATATTGATCATGAGATTTTCCAACAATTTGGGGAATCATTGCCGATCTACAAACCGACTCTGCCGCCGATGGTGTTCGGCCCTCGCGATCGGGAAATAAAAGGCGGGCAAGATTCACTCGTGCTCCGTTATCTGACACCGCATGGTAAATGGAATATTCACTCCACCTACCAGGATAACCAGCACATGCTTACACTGTTTCGCGGAGGTCCTACCGTGTGGATCAACAACGAAGACGCAGAGGCGCACGATCTTGCCGACAATGACTGGGTAGAGGTATACAACCGTAACGGCGTCGTAACCGCCCGGACCGTTGTCAGCCACCGGATGCCAAGAGGAACGATGTTCATGTACCATGCTCAGGATAAGCACATTCAAGTGCCAGGCTCCGAAATCACGGATACACGCGGCGGTAGTCATAACGCACCGACAAGAATTCATCTCAAACCAACCCAGATGGTCGGTGGATATGCTCAGCTTAGTTATGGATTCAACTATTATGGTCCGATCGGCAACCAGCGTGATGTGTACGTTGCGGTACGTAAAATGAAGGAGGTTAACTGGCTTGAAGATTAAAGCTCAAATTGCCATGGTCATGAACCTGGATAAATGTATCGGCTGCCATACGTGCAGCGTGACATGTAAAACAACCTGGACGAACCGCAAAGGTGCGGAATATATGTGGTTCAACAATGTGGAAACCAAACCTGGTATCGGTTATCCGAAGCGCTGGGAAGACCAGGAACTATATAAAGGGGGCTGGCAGCTCCGCAAAGGGAAACTGGAACTGAAGTCAGGCAACAAGCTGTCCAAGATAGCACTGGGTAAGATTTTTTACAATCCAGACATGCCGGAAATGAAAGATTATTATGAGCCCTGGACTTACAATTACGAGCAACTGACCAACGCTGGCGAGCAAAAGCATTCACCTGTGGCACGCGCGCATTCTGCGGTAACGGGTGAAAAAATGGATTTGGAATGGGGTCCAAACTGGGAAGATGACCTGGCGGGTGCGCATGTAACCGGTCCGCTTGATCCAAATATTCAGAAAATCGAAGAAGAGATTAAATTTAATTTTGAGAAGTCGTTCATGGTTTATCTCCCACGGCTTTGCGAACATTGTCTAAATCCGAGCTGTGTCGCGTCATGTCCTTCGGGCGCCATGTACAAACGGGACGAGGACGGAATCGTGCTCGTGGATCAGGAAGCATGCCGCGGCTGGCGGTATTGCATGACGGGCTGTCCATACAAAAAAGTGTACTTTAACTGGCAGACGAACAAAGCGGAAAAATGTACCTTCTGTTTCCCGCGTGTGGAAGCTGGCCTGCCGACAGTCTGCTCCGAGACATGTACAGGACGAATTCGCTACCTGGGCGTTATGCTATATGACGCGGATCGGGTGCTCGAGGCCGCTTCTACGCAGGATGAGAAAGAACTTTATAAAGCGCAATGCGACCTGTTCATGGATCCAAGTGATCCGGCAGTGATTGCTCAGGCGAGAAAAGATGGCATCTCGGAGGACTGGATTGAAGCAGCGCAGAACTCGCCGGTCTACAAGCTTGCCATTGAGCACAAGCTGGCATTCCCGCTTCATCCGGAATACCGTACATTACCTATGGTCTGGTATGTGCCACCACTTAGTCCGATCATGAATTACTTTGAAGGGAAAGACTCGATTGAGAATCCCGATATGATCTTTCCGGCTATCGAAGAGATGCGTACCCCCATTCAGTACCTTGCCAATATGCTGACGGCGGGCGACACGCAAACCGTGAAGGAGTCCTTGCAGCGAATGGCTATGATGCGCTCCTATATGCGTGCCCAGTCCACAGGACAATCTTTCGATGAAAGCCGTCTTGAGCGCATCGGCATGACACCGCGGCAGACCGAGCAGATGTATCGACTTCTGGCGATTGCCAAGTATGAGGATCGTTTCGTCATTCCGACATCGCATAAAGAAGGATATTCGAATCCGTACCGGGCTCAAGGATCTGCTGGTTACGGCGATACCATGGGAAACATGGGTTCTGGCTCTGGATGTGACGGCTGTAGTATGGCAAGTTCGATGGGGATGGAAGAGCCTTTGAAAACTGGCAAAGAAATGTATGAAGAAAACTTCTACGGGGGTATTTGGCGTGATTAATGTAGCGAAGTTGTATGAATGCAAGCCATCATTCGGGTTTTTCGCTCAGCAACTCATGTACCCAGAAAAGCTGGATTTTCATCCGGCTTTTCTGGAAGCATCGTTTGATCCGAACCATCCGGCATATACGTATGCGAACACCTACTGGTCCCTTATGCAAGAGTTCAGTATGGAAGAGATTCAGGAAATGTATACGGAAACCTTTGATTTTCAAAAAAATTGTGCACTATATATGACTTACTTTAAATTCGAAGATGCAAAAGAACGGGGACAAATGTTGGTCAAGTTAAAGGTGCTATACGAGATGTATGGTCTTGAAATGCCGGATGGAGAGCTGCCAGATTACCTTCCGCTCATGTGTGAATTTCTGTATGCCGCCGAATGGGCGCAAGATCCGAAGACGACAGAAAACTTCCGCATGCCAATCGCGATCCTGGAAGACGGCACATATCATTTGCTTAAAGCGCTGGAAAAAATGGAAAGCCCGTATTTTCATCTGGTGAAGGGACTGCGCGAAACGCTTAAAGCTTGCGTAGAACAGGAGGCAGCCGCACAATGATGATGCTAGAGCAGTTTTTATGGGTCATTTTCCCTTATATGTGTGTGGTCATCTTTATTGTAGGTCATATTTTCCGCTACAGAAACGACCAGTTCAATTGGACAGCAAAATCGAGTGAATTTATTGAAAAGAAACAATTGATGATCGGAAGCCTCTTATTCCACCTGGGAATTATCCCAGTTATTCTCGGTCATGTGTCTGGCTTGGGGATTCCAAAAACCTGGATGCATGCACTGGGCGTAAACGATCATTTGTATCACATTGGAGCAGTTTATGTTGGTGGAATATTTGGAGCTATGACGTTCCTCGGTATGTTGATTCTTACCTCTCGTCGTTTTACAATACGTAATGTACGCCGTTTAAGTACAGCGTCTGATTTGATTGTAAACGTATTGCTTTTGGCCATTGTATGCATGGGGATGTTCGCGACTCTCGTGACGAATGCGGTACAGCCGGAATTCGATTATCGGGAGACGATCTCGATCTGGTTCCGCGGTTTATTCATATTCCGTGTAGACCCGACACTGATGAGAGACGTACCGATGTCTTTCAGGCTTCATATACTTATGGGCTTTGCGATTTTTGCATTCTGGCCGTTTACCCGGCTTGTACATGTGTGGAGTGTTCCGTTGAACTATGTGCGCAGAAGTTATATCCTGTACAGAAGACATAAATCGAATTAGGAAAGCGGGCTCTGCCTTCTTTCCTAATTCTATTAGGAGAGAGCGATGAATAATAGGATGGATTATCAAAGGGAGCTTGAGCGAATACGCGAACATTTCGGTTATGATTTCATGGCGCTTGCTCTGGTTGAACCGGCCGAATATCAGTACGTAATTAAATGGAAAAATGCAGCCGGTAATTTAAATGATCGCTTTAAGCGGATTGTGCTGCAATCCGGTAAGGGCATAGCAGGAATCGTGTTTAAAACCGGGAAATCCGTTTTCATTCCATCTGTTTATCAATATGTGGGGGCAGACAACCTGTTTAACTATCCGATCGTTCAATCCGAGAAACTCAAGAGTCTCGGGGCTGTTCCCCTATGGAATGATGCTCGTGTCGCGGGTGTACTGCTTGGTGGATTTCGGGAAGAACAGCTGATGACCGAAGCCATGATGCGTGATTTGGAAGCCTTGGCGCATAGGGGAATTGGAGAGTTGAACGGGAAGGAAGTGATGTGAATTGACATTGTCTGTAGGGAATGGCTCTTTGAGTGCGCTAATGGTGAAGTTGTTTGAGAACAGTACGGAAGCCATTTTCTTTTTTGATAGACAAGGGAATACCCTAGCCATGAACCCGGCAGCTGAGGAGATTGTGGGCGATGACGTCCTCATTCAACTCTATGAAGGGAAGGACAAAGCTTTATGTGGAACATGCAGGGGCTATACAAGCGAAACGGAGCCCCGTACCTGCCTTGACTGTTATTTCAATATGCCAGAATCCAAGGACTTTGCTTCTTTTCAGGTGTACTTGGAAACGAAGAGCAATCGAATGGTTCCCTATGCTGCTTCTTTTCACACCATTGATTCTGAACATGGAACACGGGTGTTGATGTTGAGAGACTTGACTCCGCAATTTCAGACGCAGGAAAAATTGTATCAAAACAAAATGATGAAACATGTCATTGAAGCGCAGGAAAATGAGCGCAAACGGCTTTCCAGGGAACTGCACGACAGCGTCGCCCAGGAATTGATGAGCGCGGTTGTTGAACTGCGGGTATTAAAATATATGACGAATGATGAACAGCTCATCAAAAACATGAAGCAGACCGAAGCATCCATGACGCGACTGCTGGATGATATCCGCAACCTGTCTGTGGAACTACGCCCTGCCACACTTGATGATTTTGGACTTGAAGCGGCATTTCGTTCTCACTTTAAGAGGGTTGAACAAAGTTTTGGTCTGGTCGTTGAATTTGTGTCGGATCTTCCCCAAAAGCGATATGGAAGTGAAAAGGAAACGGTCATTTACCGTGTCTGCCAAGAGGCTGTTCTCAATGCCTTGAAGTATGCCCAGGTAGACATGGTTAAAGTTTCTTTGACTGAGCACGATCATACGCTTCGTTTGACTGTAGAGGACGATGGAGTTGGCTTTGAAAAGGGAAGCAATCCTATTGGAACGGGACTAGGTTTATATGGTATGCAGGAGCGAGCAGAGCTGGTAGGCGGAAGTTTTGGCGTCCTTTCAAATGTTGGTCAGGGAACCAAAGTCTTTTTACAAATTCCGATTGGACAAGAGGAGGAATAGAGACTTGATCAAAATTGTGTTAGCGGATGACCATGCTATTGTGCGAAGCGGATTTTCCATGATTTTGAACTTCCAATCGGATATGGAGGTTGTCGGAACGGCTGCGGATGGCATTGAAGCGTATACGATGGTAGCTAAATATCGTCCGGATATTCTAATCATGGACCTCAGCATGCCCCCAGGCGAAAGTGGATTGATCGCCACAGGCAAGATTAAAGAGGACCACCCTGATACTAAAATTCTGATTCTGACCATGCATGACGATGAAGAATATCTTTTTCATATTTTAAAGAATGGTGCTTCAGGATACGTTTTGAAAAATGCTCCAGATGAGGAGCTCTTGCTTGCTATACGAACCATTCATGGGGGTGGGACTTATATTCATCCTAAAATGGCAACTTCTCTCGTTCGTGAGTTCATCAAGAAAGATACGACGTCACAATCTGAAGATCCGTATGAGATCCTGTCCAAGCGGGAACTGGAGATTCTGCCTCTGGTCGCAAAAGGTTACGGTAACAAGGAAGTTGCGGAAAAGCTGTTCATCTCTGTCAAGACGGTGGAAGCGAACAAAGCGAAGATCATGGAAAAATTGAATTTAAGAAGCCGGCCTGAACTGGTCCAATATGCATTAAAGAAAAAAATGCTGGATTTTTAGCCGATGAATGGAGGAAATCCGCGTGCTGGAAAATGAGAAACTGCGCTTTTCCAAACCTGCCATGCGTATTCTTGAAAATGAGCATCGCTATCTAACCTATCTGATGGATGAATGGCATGCCATTGTATTGTGGTTTGAGCAGCACAGAATACTAGATTTGGAAGAAGGCCGCAAGCAACTGGAAAAACTGAGAATGCAGATTATCGATTTTAGGGTACCCCTCAAGAAACATACCGAAAAGGAAGAAGAACACTTCTTTTCTATGCTAGGAACCTACATTGGTTTTGAGCAGGGACCGCTCGTCGGTATACAGGAGGAGCACCGTGAAATAGAGGGCTATATCGATCATTTTCTTTATCAGACGGAGGGCGATTTGAGTTTGCTCTCGCTTGATGAGATTCAGGAGGCGGCCAAGAACGCGGGAGAGGCCTTTGAAGTGCTGACTGTACATTTTATAAAAGAGGAAACTGTACTTTTTCCTATGGCAGAGCAACAGATCAATCGGAATGATCTGACCAGGTTATGTGACAAATTAAATACACTTATCTCTTGAACAGACCAAGCCGCTTCATATAGAAGCGGCTTTTTATATTTTCAGGGAGTCCCCTGCCAGGTAAAGGGGACTCCCCTATATTCGAACAGATCGGCAGAGGCTACAATGGGGACAGAAAATTTAAATAAATAATTCGACAGAAAAAACGTTGAAAAGGTGAGTTAAATGATTAGAAAAATGCAGTTGCCGTTACAAACATTGAACTTGATTCTTGGATTCATGGTATGGGTTATCATTTCTTCGCTTATGCCGTTCATTACGGAGGATATTGTTATTCCACCCGGAAAATTGGCCATGGTTACGGCGATTCCGGTCGTGCTGGGATCGGTTCTGCGCATTCCGTTGGGTTATTATGCCAACATCTTCGGAGCAAGAATCGTTTTTCTCGTTAGCTTTATTTTGCTTTTGTTTCCCGTCTACTATATCAGTGAAGCTTCTACGATGATGGATTTAATTATCGGTGGCTTGTTCCTTGGGATTGGAGGAGCTGTGTTCTCGGTTGGTGTGACTTCGCTACCGAAGTATTATCCAAAGGAAAAGCATGGATTTGTAAATGGAATGTATGGCATAGGAAATTTGGGAACAGCCGTCACTACCTTCTCGGCCCCTATTGTGGCTACCCAAATTGGCTGGGCCCCTACAGTGAAGCTGTATCTCATTCTGCTGTTAGTTTTTATCGTTTTGAATTTCTTCTTAGGGGACCGTCATGAAGCTAAAGTAAAGACGCCCATTATGGAACAGATTAAAGGCGTTTACAAAAATGAGAAGCTTTGGTTTTTCTCGCTCTTTTATTTTATTACATTTGGCTCATTTGTAGCGTTCACGGTGTACTTGCCGAATTTCCTGGTATCAAATTTTGAGCTGACCAAAGTGGATGCAGGGATGCGTACAGCAGGCTTCATTGCGATTGCCACTTTCTTCCGCCCCATCGGTGGCTGGCTGGCGGATCGGTTTCAGCCTCTGTTCCTGCTGGTAGGCACGTTCTCTGTTTATACGGTCGCTGCGATTCTTTTGGCTTTTTCACCAGGGATCACCCTTTATACAGTAGGCTGCTTGGCGATCGCTGTATGTGCTGGAGTGGGGAACGGCGTCATTTTCAAGCTAGTTCCATTTTATTTTAATAAACAAGCAGGTATAGTTAACGGAATTGTATCCATGATGGGCGGTCTCGGTGGCTTTTTCCCTCCGATCTTGTTGTCGACGATTCATGCCGTTACTGGCCATTATTCCATTGGATTCATGCTACTCTCCCAAGTGGCGCTGGCTAGCCTGATCCTCGTCATATGGCTGTATTATCAAGGGACACAATCTAATGAATGAGCGTTATTCCAGACAGATCTTATTTAGACCCATTGGTGGCGAAGGGCAGCGTAATCTATCCGCTGCTGTCGTCACCATTATCGGTTGCGGGGCACTGGGTTCCGCCATTGCCGAGACACTGGTAAGAGCGGGCGTTGGGGAGCTTCATCTTGTCGACAGGGATTATGTGGAGATGTCGAATCTGCAACGTCAGCAGCTGTTCACGGAGCAGGACGCCGCGGAAATGCAGCCTAAGGTCATGGCAGCCGAAAAAAGGCTGAAAGCCATACGAGAAGACGTACGGTTGCACACATATCTCGATAATTTGGATGCCGAGCTTGTTCAAGAACTTGCCAGCAAAAGTATATTGCTGATGGATGCTACGGACAATTTCGAAACTCGTCTGCTTATCAACGATGCTGCACTGAAGGCAGGAATTCCATGGATTTATGGAGCCTGTGTTGGAAGCACAGGCGTTGTTTTTCCATTCGTGCCGGGCGAGTCAGCTTGTTTACGCTGCCTTCTGCCATCGCTGCCTGCGATCAATCAGACCTGCGATACGGCTGGAATCATCTCGCCCGCAGTCCAGGTGACAGCCGCCCTCCAATGTGCAGAAGCCATGAAGTGGCTGAGCGGCAGACGTGATAAGATGCGCCGCAAGGTTCATCTATTTGATCTATGGGAGAGCATGCAGATGGACATAGGGATTTCCCGCATCCGTAACCAAGATTGTCCAACCTGTGGAGAACATCCTACGTTTCCTGCACTGACAGCATCACGTCGCTCGGCGTATGCGGCTCTGTGCGGACGGAACGTGGTACAAGTTCTTCCAGACCCACAGCGTCCGATCACGCTCGATGATGCAGAGAAAATGGGCAGACTTATAGCAGATAGTGTAAAAAGAACTCCTTATTTTGTTGAATTTTATGCCTTTAAGCATCGAATGATTCTATTTAAAAACGGAAGGCTTCTCATTCACGGTGTCCGGAGTGTTGCCAAAGGTCAAAAACTATATCATCAGTTGTTTGGTTAAACGAAAAATGTAGATACAAGAAATAATAATATTTTATATAGAGTTTTTCATGAGAGATTAGCTTGCCGGGTGGCTGGAAGGTGGATAAGATGAGTGTATTTGAAATCGTGACGGAGCCCATTATCCCGCAGGCTTATGCGGATTATGTCCTAAGGCCGGAAGCAGGAGCGGTGACTGTTTTTACTGGGCACGTACGAGAATGGACTCAAGGCGTACGGACCTTATACCTTGCTTATGAGGCCTATGTCCCTATGGCCCAAAAAAAACTCACAGAGATTGGTCGCGAAATCGAACAGAAATGGGAAGGGACACGAGTGGCAATTGCGCACCGCATTGGCGAGCTTCAAATCGGTGATATCGCCGTTGTCATTGCCGTTTCTTCACCTCACCGTTTGGATGCGTATGAGGCGAATGAATACGCGATCGAACGAATCAAAGAAATAGTTCCTATTTGGAAACGAGAGATTTGGGAAGATGGAACGCAGTGGGTCGGAGATCAAAAGAAAAAGCCGGGGGAGATCAGTCATGATTAAGCTGTACTACTTTGCGGGACTCCGTGAGGTGACGGGAATATCTGAAGAAATGGCGGATTTGGTGGGTCGAACTGTTGGGGACTTATACGGTTGGATAGCAGAAAGATATCCGAATCTGCCGATCAGTTCTGTACGAATTGCAGTAAACGAGGAATATGCGTTGCTTACGGATGTGCTGCAGGATGGAGATGTCGCAGCTTTTATTCCGCCCGTCAGCGGCGGTTAAAGATAACATCCTAGACAACTAGAAAAGGAGGTGACCACATGAGTTCACATCCACTGAAAGACCAATTGAGACGGCCGATCCGTGATTTACGTATATCCGTGACGGACCGCTGCAATTTTCGCTGTTCCTATTGTATGCCAAAAGAAATTTTCGGTGACGATTTTGCCTTTCTTCCCAAACGTGAATGTCTGTCGTTTGAAGAGATGCATAGGCTGGCGAAGCTCTTTGTATCCCTAGGTGTAAAAAAGATCCGACTCACGGGCGGCGAACCCTTAATGCGCAGGAATCTACCCGACCTGGTCTCCCAAATCCTGTCCATTGACGGAGTGGAAGATGTCGGCTTGACCACCAACGGTGTGCTGCTAGGACAGCAGGCTAAGCCTCTCTATGACGCGGGGCTACGACGGCTTAATGTCAGTCTGGACGCTCTGGACCCCGAACTATTTGGGCGGTTGAATGGGCGGGGGATTAAGCCTGATGTTATTTTGAAGCAGATCGAATATGCAAGAGAAATCGGCTTTGAAATCAAGGTCAATATGGTGGTTCAAAAAGGCATTAACGACTCTGAGATTTTGCCGATGGCCGCTTATTTCAAGGAGCAGGGAATAACCCTTCGCTTTATTGAGTTTATGGACGCAGGAAATGATACCGGATGGAGCTACAAAAAGGTAATTGCAAAAAAAGAAATATATGAACGACTTAAGAATACGTACGAACTGGAGCCGATGGACCGGGATTACTTTGGAGAAGTAGCAAAGCGTTATCGTTATAAAGACAGTGACGCGCAGGTTGGCTTTATTACTTCGGTTTCTGAATCGTTTTGCTCGTCCTGCACACGGGGCCGCTTATCGTCCGATGGCAAGTTTTATACGTGTTTGTTTGCTTCAGCTGGCTTTGACCTACGTCAGATGCTGCGCAGTGGAGCGAGTGACGAAGAACTGCTCGCCGTGATTACTGAGGTATGGGAGCAACGTACTGACCGATATTCCGACGAACGCACTGAACAGACAGCACAAAATAGAAAAAAGATAAACATGTCCTACATTGGAGGTTGACATTTTATTCCATTTAAATGTGCTGAATTTGTTGTGCCTACCAACCGCGAAGAATAGGGGAAAACCAAGAAAAGAAAGCGCAAACATTTTTGTTGGCAAAACTTAAATTCGATGTTATTATGATCTTGGGATTGTTACTGAAAAGGCAAAACCCGGGACATGGAATTAGATTTCCATGTGTTGGGTTTTGCCTTTTCTTTTTGAATACAGAAATGCATATCCTGCACGATATGCATTTCTGGCTCAGCTATAACGCAGAAAGGTGAGTGATGTAAAGCCTTACAAGTGGTGAACAACAAAGATGATAACGTCGACCAACGAAACGGCAGCCAAGATTGATGTCATAGGGCGTGGTTAAAGGGAAAACGTAAGGCTTTTCTCTCTCTTTATGAATACGCTTTCATAAGATGGAGGTTGTAAATCTACACATTTTAAATTGGTTTACGACGAAAGTTTGATCGGCTATTACCGTTTTGTGACCTATCTGAAATTTCGCCCAGCATCTAAATCCTTTTTTAAATTTGATGGGATAAGGGGGGCAGTTAGATGATCATAACGAAGATATTTAATAACAACGCCATAATAGCCAAAGATCAAAAAAGAGATGAATTTGTTGTTATGGGTCGTGGTATTGCATTCAAAAAGAGTGCAGGCGAACAAGTAGAAGAGCATCTAATTGAAAAGGTCTTTGTGCTTAAACATAAAGATGCTTCAGAGAAATTTAAGTTATTGTTAGAGGATGTTCCATCAGAATATGTTTCGTTATGCTATGACATCATTGAATATGGAAAAAGCATATTAGAAGCACAATTGAGCGATTATATATATGTTTCGCTTACGGATCACATGAACAATGCATTTAAAATGTTTGATGAAGGGTTTAAAAATGCAAATCCGTTAATTTGGGAGATTAAAAAATTTTATCCCAAAGAATTTACGGTTGGCTTAAAAGCACTGGAGTTTATTGAAGACGAAACAGGCAAACGATTGTCAGAAGATGAAGCAGGTAATATTGCTCTTCATTTAATAAATGCTCAAGTAAATAGCTCCTACAACAAGGTAGCAGATGTTGCTCAGCAAACTCAAAAAATACACGACATCTTGAATATTATTAAATACTCTTATAATACCACCATAGATGAACACTCGATCAGTTATGAGCGATTTATTACACATTTAAGATTCTTCTTTCAGCGATTAAATAAAAAAGAAAAAGTAGAACTGGAAGACGATTTTTTGTGGAGGCAAGTGAAAGCAAAGTACAAAAAGGCTTATGGGTGTATGCTGAAGATCGAGAAATACTTGGACACGGTATTGTCAGATGAAGAAAAACTCTATATAACGATTCATATTCAGCGTGTGACCCAAAGACAAAATTGAATAACTCCTTGGATTGTTACTGGTAATGCAGGCGAAACCAACCTAGATCGAATTTGATCTATTTTGGTTTTGCCTTTTTTTATAAATACAAATAAAGGGGAAGTTACAATGAAGTATGAGACATTAGCAAAAGACATCATCAGAAATGTCGGCGGCAAAGAAAATGTGAATAGTCTAACTCATTGTATTACACGCTTGCGCTTCAAACTAAGAGATGAAAGTAAAGCCAATACAGAGGTTTTAAAAAATATGGATGGTGTTGTCACTGTGGTAAAGAGTGGCGGGCAATACCAGGTTGTTATAGGTAACCATGTACCTGAGGTTTATGCTGATGTTACTGCTGTAGGCGGTTTTCAGACAGGAGATTCAGAAGAAGCATCAGGTGAAAAAATGAGTTTGTTCAATAGATTCATTGATACCATTTCAGGTGTATTTACACCCACGTTGGGTGTCTTAAGTGCCACGGGTATGATTAAGGGCTTCACTGCCCTATTTGTAGCTTTGGGCTGGCTGACCACTACATCGGGTACCTATCAAATTCTCAATGCTTTAGGTGATTGTTTGTTCTACTTCTTTCCTATTTTCCTGGGGTATACGTCAGCTAAAAAGTTCAATGCCAACATTTTTATAGGTATGGCTATAGGTGCATCGCTTGTGTACCCAACATTTAGCACGATAACAGCCTCGGGCAAACCACTATACACTCTATTTAGCGGTACTATATTTGAGTCACCGGTATATATCACCTTCTTAGGTATTCCGGTCATTCTGATGAGTTATGCGTCAACGGTTCTTCCGATTATCATATCCACCTATGTAGGCTCAAAAATAGAAAACTTCTTCAAAAAGGTAATCCCTAGCGTAGTGAGAACATTTTTGGTTCCGTTTTTCACATTGTTAGTTATTGTACCCTTAGCATTGATTGTGATTGGACCTCTCTCGACTTGGGCAGGTCAACTGCTTGGGGCAGCAACCCTCTTTGTGTATAACTTAAGTCCAATTATTGAAGGCATAATCATGGGCGCTTTCTGGCAAGTGTTTGTTATCTTTGGATTACACTGGGGACTTGTTCCTATCGCTATGAACAACTTAGCAGTGCTTAAATTTGATCCGATTCTTGCGGCTACGCTGGGAGCTTCCTTTGCTCAGACAGGCGTCGTACTGGCGATTTTGTTTAAAACCAAAAATGTAAAACTGAGATCACTTTCCATTCCAGCTGTCATCTCCGGGATTTTTGGTGTGACAGAACCAGCGATTTACGGGATTACATTACCACGTAAGAAACCATTTATTTTAAGCTGTATAGCATCCGCAGTAGGCGGCGGTATTATAGGAATGATGGGAACTAAAGGTTACATCATTGGTGGATTGGGTATTTTCGCTATCCCGAGCTATATCAGTCCGGCAGGAATAGACAACGGATTTTATGGGGCTGTTATCGGTATCCTGGTAAGCTTTGTATTAGGCTTCTTGCTTATGTTCTTTGGCGGATTTAAAGATGATGAAGTGAAAGAAGCTAAAAAGGAAGACAGCACACCAGGAGCAGCCAAAGAAGAAGTTTTAGTAAAACAAGAGACGGTGATGAGTCCATTAAAAGGTGAAGTGAAATCTTTATCTGAAGTAACAGATGAAGCCTTTTCGACAGGTGCTCTGGGTAAAGGGATTGCCATTGAACCTTCTGAAGGTAAGGTTGTTTCACCTGTAGATGGTGTATTAACATCATTATTTTCGTCAGGTCATGCGATTGGAATTACAAGTGATCACGGTGTTGAGGTCCTCATCCATGTAGGCAAAGATACGGTCAAATTAAAAGGCAAACATTTTTATCCTAAAGTAAAACAGGGAGATGCTGTTAAAAAAGGCCAGCTGCTTATGGAGTTTGATATGGAAGCTATAAAAGAGGCTGGTTATGTTTTGACCACACCTGTGATCGTTGCCAATACTACGAATTACCTGGATGTCATTGAAACAGAAAAGAAGGCGATTGAGTATCAAGAGGATTTATTGACTGTCGTAGTCTAATCCTAATTAAATGTTGAGGAGGAATTAAACAATGAAAAATACAACTAAATTGGAATTTCCACAAGGATTTTTATGGGGAGGGGCTACGGCTGCTAACCAATTTGAAGGTGGATATAACGTAGATGGTAAGGGACTAAGCACCGCTGATGTGATTACAGCCGGGACACATACGACTTCCCGAAGAATTACGCCTGTACTGGAAGAAGGAATGAACTATCCAAGCCACGAGGCTATTGATTTCTTCCATCACTATAAAGAGGATATCCGATTATTTGCTGAAATGGGTTTCAAGGTCTTTAGAATGTCCATTGCTTGGTCAAGAATATTTCCTAACGGAGATGATACAGAGCCGAATGAGCAAGGTTTACAGTTCTATGATCGTGTATTTGAAGAGTTGAAAAAGTATAATATTGAGCCTTTGGTTACGATCTCACATTATGAAGCACCGTTTCATTTAACCCAAAAATATAATGGTTGGTCAGATCGCAGAGTCGTAGATTTTTATGTAAGATATTGTGAAGTGCTTTTTAACAGATATAAAGATGTTGTGAAATACTGGTTAACCTTTAATGAAATCAATATCTTAACCTTGTCTTTCGGAGCGTTCATGGCTGGAGCTATGATGCCGGAGGGTAATGGGGAGCTTGCCCATGCTACAGTGAAGGATGAACAGGTTCTGTATCAAGCTTTACATCATCAGTTTGTAGCCAGTGCAAAGGCAGTAAAGCTGGGTCATGAAATCAATAAGGACTTCAAAATCGGCTGTATGATCGCTTATATGTGTTCGTACCCACTTACATGTCATCCAAATGATGTTTTGCTGGCTCAACAAAAGGATAACTTAAGCAATTTTTTATGTTCGGATGTTCAAGTAAGAGGTGCTTATCCCGGATTTGCCAGACGATACTTTAAAGAAAATAACATTGAAATTACGATGCAAGATAACGATGAAAACATCTTAAAAGAAGGCTGTGTAGATTTTTATACCTTTAGTTACTATTCATCTGTTTGTGTAAGTGCCGACCCAGACCAGGAGAAAGTGGGCGGAAATTTATCCATGGGATTAAAAAATCCCCATTTAAAAGCAAGCGCCTGGGACTGGCAAATCGATCCACAGGGATTGAGATGGTCCCTAAATAATATTTACAACCGATATGAAATCCCGTTAATGGTTGTTGAAAATGGTCTTGGTGCAGTAGATACGGTGGAAGAAGACGGTTCGATTCACGATGACTACAGAATTGACTATCTGAAACAACACATTGAGCAAATGAAAGAAGCGATTGCTGATGGAGTAGACTTAATAGGTTATACGCCTTGGGGATGTATTGATCTGGTAAGTGCGGGAACCGGTGAAATGAAAAAGCGTTATGGCTTCATCTACGTCGATAAGGATAATGAAGGCAAAGGGACACTTGCTAGATCCAGAAAGAAGAGCTTCTATTGGTATAAGAGCGTGATAGAAACGAATGGAGAGCAGTTGGATTAAATCTTAGTGCCTGTCTCTAAAAAGGCCATACAGTCAGCGCGTGCTCATGTTCAATCGGTACGCGCTGTTTGAACAATTCCCTCATGGATCCCCGAATATCTCACAGCTTACTCCAATAAGTCTGGTCAAACGGTTCAAATTCAGCTAATATAATTGATAACTATTCTCATTTGGAGGATCAGGATGAATGAAAGCATTTGAGGTGGATGTGTGTGAATTCAAATTCGTTATCATTAATATATCAGCATTATTTGGAAAAAACTCCGTTCAGACAACAGAACGAGCATACGTATATCATTTTACCGGAAGCGGGCCATGGACATATCCACCGAGTTACAACTTACAGCGGAATTGAAATTGTGTATTCGCACCTTCAATATCACGAGCCGTACCCGACCAGCTTTGCTTCCAGAGGACAAATGATTGAGCTTCAATTTGCGCTTTCCGGTCAACGTCATGTGAATGTGGCTGGTCTGGATTATACACTCCCGATGGGGCAGGGGGCACTTATTTTTTTACAGGATTTTAAAGCGCTTTTCCATCCTCCAGTTAATGAACAATACAAATCATTTGCACTTGGCATTCCTGTTTCGTTGTTTAATTATGCGGCTTCACAGTTAGCGGCTCGTCGGCAGGTAGCTATTGAATTTAATCAAATTCTTAAGGGAGCTGCATTCCATCACTTTAGTTTTGAACTGGATCACAGAAGTATAGTGATGATTGAACATTTGATAAAAGACTTGAAAAGTGTGCATAGATCGCCTTTATTAATGGAAGCAGCGGCATTAGAGATTTTAAATAGGTTTATGATTCAATTATTTGATTTAACACCCATGCCCGAAGGTTTGTCTAAAGAAGATGTCAGAAAGCTGCATATGGCTCGGCAAATCCTTGAATCTAGCATGATTGATCCTCCCTCACTAATCGCATTATCCAAAAAAGTTGGCCTAAACGACTTTAAATTAAAAAAGGGGTTCAAGGCTTGTTTTGGAACTACTGTATTTGAATATTTGCGTCAAATTCGTCTGAATTATGCGATGAAGCTGCTACAAAGTCAAGAAAGCAATGTGACAGAAGCAGCGATGGCTGTAGGATACAATAATGTGAGTGCATTCTCAGAGCAATTTTTCCGAGAATACGGAGTGAAGCCATCATCCTTAAAGAAAGTATTTTAAAATAAAAATCCGTTTAACCGTAGAATAATCCGTATATAGGCAGTAGTGTTTTGCTATGACTCGTATACTTCTGCATAGAGAGAATCTATAACAGAGGAGTGTACGAGGATGAATAGAATAAAAGGGAGCATCTTTTTCAGTGTATTTGTGGCTATGCTAGGGCTCATGCTCATTGCTCCAATTATGCCGCCCCTTATTCGTGAGTTGGGGTTAAGAGAAAGTCATTCCGGGTTAATTATATCGCTGGGTTCTATTACCATGGCCTTAATGGCTCCAGTGTGGGGAAATCTGAGTGATGCAAAAGGACGGAAACCTGTAATCCTGATTGGGTTCATCGGGATGTGTATAAGTTGCTTGCTGTTTACGCTTACTCTTTTTGGAGGATTAAATGGATGGCTCAGCGGGGGGCTGTTGTTAGTCCTGCTGATTGTTACACGCGGTTTGATAGGCGGGTTTATCCCGGCGGTATTGTCATCCTCTCAAGCCTATATGGGAGATGTGACGGAGGGAGAAGATCGAGGGAGTGGAATGGCTATTATTAGCGCGGCCAATGGGCTTGGACTGGTATTTGGACCCGCTATTGCAGGTGCCTTTACTTTAATTGGCTTGCTGTGGCCCTTGTATTTTGGAATCGTGATTGCTGCTGTAGCATTTGTAGTGGCCCTGCTGGCAATTCCGTCTGCAAAACCCGTTATTCAGCAAAAGCCAGCTCGGATTAATCCTTTTCAGCCGGGTCTACGAATGTATTTGTTTGCAGGATTAGTTACGATGATTAGTATTGTGACCATCCAGGTTATAGGCGGATTTTATTTTCAAGATCAATTAGGCCTTTCATCCGAAGAAACAGCAAGAGTAGTTTCCTTTGGGCTCATGTTTTCTGGAGCAGCCATGTTGATCGTACAGATCGTTCAGATGAAATGGCTTAAATGGCAACCCAAGCCAATGATTTTGCTCGGTTCTCTGTTCCTTATTGCCGGGATGCTGTTATTCCTCATTTCAACCAGCTTGGTAGTCTACAATTTAGCGTTCTTTATGTTTGGTATAGGTACGGGCTTACTAATGCCTGGATTTATGGCCGGTGCTTCTCTTTCTGTCAGTAAAGAACAGCAAGGGGGAGCTGCTGGTTTGGTGGCTGCTGTCCAGGGCATTTCTGCGATTATTGCTCCTATTTTGACGACGACTCTGTATCGGGTGGACAAATATATTCCCTTTGCTCTTATAGCGGTTCTGGTAGCTGTTATGGCTATCATTATGTTGGGGGTAAGAAAAAGAAAAGGGGCAGGAGATTGACTAAGAGGAGATGATCTTTATCTACGCGGATGACTTTGATATCCTGTTGTCTTGATCCCTGCTGGGATAATCCGATTTCGGAGTCGGTATGCGCGAGATATTAACAGAAATGGATGCTTGGCCAGCTAAAGAGCCAGAACTGCGTGCATTCATAGATTCTTTTACAACTTGGGCAAGAATGCAGTTGGAACGAGTAGATGGCATTGTCGTAACCGGGAATTTATAGAGTGAATTGATAAAGATCCTTTGTCCTATTGGATGAAGGATCTTTGTGCTTTCTATATATAGTAATCTGGCAAAGCGACAATACTTTTACGGTTGTGTTGTCATACTTTTTGATTTTTTTTCATTAATTCTTTACATATAAATAACTTTATACGTTAGTTTAGTGCACAAACGACAAAATTCGTCATTATTTTTAGTTATTCAGGACGTGGAAACTGTTCTTGTTCCTTAGTACAATGAATCAAAATAACAAGTGATGAAAAGAAAGATGACAAATACACGAGGGATTACGGATAAGGGGGGACAGGCTGTGGCCGTATACACACTACGTAGATTGATACAAATGATTCCGGCACTGCTTGGTATTGTCGTCATTACATTCATGATCTCAAGAGTGCTTCCGGGTGATCCTGCCGTGATGCTTGCGGGGGAACAGGCTACACCTGAGACGATTGAAAATATTCGTAGTAGCATGGGGCTGGATCAACCGAAGTACATTCAATTCTTTCATTATGTAGTTGGATTGTTCCAAGGTGATCTGGGTCAGGCTTATCACACCGGACAGTCAGTGGCAAGCGACTTTGCTACCCGGTTTCCGGCAACCATCGAGTTAGCGTTGGCAAGCTTGGTTATTGCGATTCTGGTGGCCATCCCGATCGGCATTTTGGCGGCAACCCGTAAAGAATCGATTGTTGACCACATTTCACGTGTGTTTTCCTTGATCGGTGCATGTATGCCCATCTTTTGGATTGGACTGTTATTCATTTATATTTTTTATGCTAAATGGGGTATTGCTCCTGCGCCAATGGGCCGAATTAGCGGTGACATCAATCCTCCGACGCACATTACGGGGCTTTATGTACTCGATAGTCTGATGACCGGTGATTTTGTAGCTTTAAAAAGCAGTTTATCTCATTTGGTCCTGCCAGCAATCTGCCTCAGCACAGGCACTATGGCGATTGTGGCACGGATGATGCGTTCCAGCATGCTGGAAGTGATCGGTCAGGATTTTGTTCGCACAGCCAGAGCCAAAGGTCTGCGCGAAGGAATTGTTATTTATAAGCACGCACTCATTAACGCCTTTATTCCAACACTTACCGTACTTGGTTTGCAGGTCGGTTACCTGATTGGTGGAGCGGTTATTACCGAAACCATTTTTACCTGGCCAGGAGTGGGCAGCTATGTGACGGACTCTATTTTGGCGGCTGACTACGCACCGATTCAAGCATTTACCCTCGTAAGTGCGCTGATTTACAGCTTTATCAATCTTGGAGTCGACTTGGTTTACGGATTGATTGATCCACGTATCCGGTACGAATAATGAACGAAGCACAAAAGTAGGGGGAGGTACTCGGATGAGCACTGCAAGTGATTTGGTGGCAAAAGCGGCTGTACCTCAGCCCAATGCAGCCGCTATACCGAAACGAAAAACCTTTTGGCGATTGTTGTTTGGCAATAAACTCGCTTTAATCGGATTCATCTTTATCGTTGGCTGGACGCTCATTGCCATCCTCTCATCATGGATCGTTCCACATGATCCTTATGTAACCGACCCGGCGAACAAGCTGCTGCCGCCAAGTGCAGAACATTGGTTTGGGACCGATAATTACGGACGCGACATTCTCAGTCGTGTTATTTACGGAGCGAGAATCAGCATATGGACAGGGATGATCGCCGTGTCGATCTCATTTATCATCGGCGTACCGCTTGGAGCCATCGCAGGTTTCTATGGCGGTCGAATGGGCAGCATTATTATGCGATGTATGGATATTCTGTTGGCTTTCCCGTCGCTGGTACTCGCCATGGCCATTGCTGCAGCGATGGGACCAGGACTGATGAGTGCACTCATCGCCGTGGGCATTGTAGGCATACCCGAATTCGCCAGACTGATTCACGGACAAACCATCTCTCTCCGGGAAAAGGAGTTTGTTGAGGCCAGTCGGGCGATTGGTGTAACGAACGGAACGATCCTGTTTCGCCACATCTTGCCTAATGCACTTGCCCCACTGCTTGTGAATGCAACGCTTGGAATGGGCTTCGCCATTCTGACCTCAGCCAGTCTCAGCTTCCTGGGACTCGGTGTGAAGCCTCCAATTGCTGAATGGGGCGCAATGATTTCAGAAGGGCGAGCGTATATCATTTCCGGTGAGTGGTGGATTGTAACCTTCCCGGGTCTTGGAATTGCGACAGCTATTTTGGGCTTCAATTTGCTTGGAGACGGTTTGCGGGATGTTCTTGATCCTAGACTGCGCTCTAGCAAATAAAAATAAATAGATCATTAAAGGGGAGAACGTAAGCCATGTTGAAAAAAAGTCTTTCTCTAATTGTCGTCTTGTCTACGTTGCTATGGACGGCAGGCTGTGCGAGCAATGCTAACAGCCCGTCCGCTTCATCTGGAGAGAAAGGCGCAGATGCCTCATCCCCACCAAAGACGATTACACTTGCTTACTCGGAGGGAGGGTCAACCATGGACCCTGCTGAAGCGAGTGATCTTACATCGGACACCCTTGTGCTTGCGCTCTATGATCAGCTTGTGACCTATGGCAAAAAGTCTACCGATAGCGGCGAAGTGGCAGATACGGAAGCAATTAAGCCCATGCTGGCTGAAAAATGGGATGTGTCCGCTGATAACATGACTTATACGCTCCATCTGCGTAAAGACGTTAAATTCCAGAGCGGCAACCCGTTGACCGCCAATTCTGTGTTGTATTCCTTTGAGCGGCTTAAAAATTCTGATTCCGGTAGCTTCCTGTATGGTATGAGCTCCATTAAAACCGCTACAGCGCCAGATGAGCACACCGTTGTCGTTACATTGTCCCAACCCAATCATATGTTTCTGCAAATCCTGTCATTGTACAACTTCTCCATTGTGGATGATGTGCTTGTCAAAGAAAATGGCGATGGCGACTATTTGAAAACACATGCGGCAGGTTCAGGTCCGTTCAAGCTTGAAAAGTGGGACCCTGCGACAGAAGCTGTCTTTAATGCTAATGACAGCTACTGGCAAGGAGCGCCAAATCTGAGCAAAGTAACGATGAAGTTTACCAAGGAAGCTTCCAACCGTGTACTTCTGCTGGATAAAGGCGATGTGGACATGGCGATTGAGATTCCTGCAAAGGATGTTTCGAAGCTGGAAACCAACGCTGATCTGAAGGTTCAATCCAATGCAAGTAACCGGATTCTGTATTTCGCCATGAATAACAAAGTTAAACCTTTTAATGATCCAAAAGTGCGTCAAGCGATTGCTTATGCCATTCCTTACGACCAATTAATCGACGATGTCATGTACGGTCAAGCAAAGCAAATGAAGAGTTCTGTAGCGAGTAACACGCCTGGCTACACCGATGCGGGCTACAGCTACAAGCACGACCTGGACAAAGCAAAACAACTGCTTACAGAAGCGGGTTATCCTAATGGGTTTAATTTTGACATGACACTGGGTTCCGGCTTCCAGGACTGGGCAGATGATGCTGTATTGATTCAAGCTGAACTTGCCAAGATTGGCGTAAAGATGAATGTTGTCAATGTTGCTCGTGCACAGTTCCTTGAACAGCAACGAGAAGGCAACCTGACAGCATACATTTCCAAATGGACTTCCTTCGTCAACGACCCTGGTTACCATCTCGGGTTCCTGATGTACAGCGGCGGTTCTTCGAATTATATGCATTATGCTAATGCAGAAGTGGATAAGCTTTGGGAACAAGCAGGCAAAGAGCAAGATGAAAATAAACGTAAAGAGCTGTATGGCAAAGCACAAGAGCTTATAAATCAAGATTCGCCATGGGCGTACCTATATGAATACAATCGGGTTGTTGGTATGAGCAAAGACGTCATTGGATATGTTTACTACCCAGATGAGGTTATCCGATTCTATTCATTGAATAAAGAGTAAGCTGTGATCTTACCTTATGCCTTCGGTTTTTACAGCCGAAGGCTATCATTTTACACCTGAAGTATGAAGCTGATCCCGATGGATCGTAAAAAATTTAGTTGGCTAAATGAAAAACGTGAAGGGACTGAATGGAAATGACAGATTGGAAAACGTTGGTTCTTGATGAAATAGATAAACGGCAGGACGAATTGCTTGAGCTATGCTCACGGTTGATTCAGTTTCCTTCGGAAAATCCTCCAGGTGATTCACGCGAAATTAGTCAGTTCATTATGGACTATCTTAAAGAAGCAGGTATAGAAACAACGGTGCATGAATCCGGGCCGAATATGTGGAATCTCATTTCTGATTATGGCGCTGAAACGGCGGACGGAAAAAAACTGATTTTCTGTGGGCATACAGACGTTGTGCCGGCAGGGGATCGTACTCGTTGGGATTTTGATCCGTTTTGTGGTGAAATACGTGATGGCTATCTCCTGGGTCGCGGTGCTTCGGACATGAAAGCAGGACTGGGCGGATTAATATTTACCATTGCGCTGTTCTCCAAACTAGGCGTACCACTCGAAGGTGCGTTGTCGTTGCTTGTAGTTCCAGACGAGGAAACCGGGGGACATCTTGGAGTACCTTGGGTGCTGGAAAGAAAACTGATTGAAGGAACAGCTGCTGTGATCGCAGAGCCTTCAGGTCCGCAAAACCCGACCATTGGGCAAAAGGGAAGCTGCTGGTTTGAATTTACCGTTGAAGGCACACCAGGTCACGGCAGTTTGCAGCCAATCGCAGGTGACAGTGCTATTTTGAAGGCGGCAAAAGGAATTGAAGCGTTGCAGCAACTGTGGGACATCAAGCCGGACATCCCGGAAGAAGTCAAAGAGATCATTGAAATTTCCAAGCGTTATGCAAGCGAACGGGAGAACCCAAGCTATGGACAAGCGTTTGATCATGTAACGGTGAACATTGGTACGATCCAGGGGGGCACGAAAGTCAATGTGGTTGCGGACCGTTGCACAGTGCAAGTGGATTCCCGTGTTCCATTTGGCGTAGACCACCGGGATGTACTGGCCAAAGCCAAAGAATTGCTTGCAAGTGTAGGCATTGACACGAAACCCAAACAATTCGGGTTTTATGGTAATGCCAACTGGACCCCGCCAACCGAGCCGATTGTACATGAACTTGTGGAATCTATCGCTGAGGTCAGCGGTAAAGAGGCCTATGGCGTACTGCAATGGGCAACCAGCGACGCACGTGCATTCCGCAAATACAACATCCCTGTATTGCAATACGGGCCTGCCGACCTGCCGACGATTCATAACTTTAATGAAAAAGCTCCTGTATGGCAGATCATTCAATCTGCGAAAGTATACGCTTTGACGGCGCTTAAATATCTGAAAACAACACAAAAAGAAGCATAAGGAGATCTGCCGCATGATGAAACAAGTATTTGAAGTTTATGACCTTTTGGATAGCCCGTCCGCCAGCGGGGCAGAAGTCAAAGCTTACCTGGAGCAACTGGGTCAAGCGGAGATTATGGTCTCAACCGTGCAACGTGAAAAGGGTGCTACGGATTTTATTAAAATTGTCATTGCCGGTAAAACGGGTCGCATTCAGGGGGGCGATTCTCCAACCTTGGGTGTAGTAGGGCGACTTGGTGGACTAGGAGCACGACCGGAAATGATCGGATTTGTATCCGATGGTGACGGTGCGGCAGCGGCAATTTCGGCGGCGGCTAAACTTTTGAGCATGCAGTCCAAAGGAGATGTGCTTGACGGAGATGTGATCATCTGTACGCATATTTGTCCAGATGCACCCACTCAGCCCCATGATCCAGTTCCATTTATGGATTCACCCGTAGATATTTTGACGATGAACAAATATGAAGTGACACCCGAAATGGAAGCGATTCTGTCCATTGATACGACCAAAGGGAATCGGGTCATTAACCATAAAGGTATTGCCATTTCCCCAACGGTACGTGAAGGCTACGTGCTACGCATTAGTGAAGACCTCGTCGATATTGTGCAGACCGTTACTGGCGAACCGTGTGTCACGTTTGCTGTAACTACGCAGGACATCACACCTTATGGTAACGACCTGTATCACATCAACAGCATTTTGCAGCCAGCGGTGGCCACTTCCGCTCCAGTGGTTGGTGTAGCCATCACGGCCGCTGCTCCTGTCCCAGGCAGTGCAACGGGGGCCAGCCACGAAAGCGATATTGCGCTGGCGGCCAAATTGGCTGTAGAAACAGCCAAAGCTTATGGACGTGGGCAATGCTCTTTTCATTCGGAAAAAGAGTTTCAACATATTACTAAATTGTACGGTACCATGAAGCATCTGCAAACGATGGGCAAGTCCGAATAAGCTTATTCCCTAAGATGAAGAATGTGAAGGTTCAATGATGGACAAGGAGGAGGAAGAGGGCATGGCACAACTGCTTGAAGTAACCAATCTCCGGACGGAGTTCAAGACTGCGGCCGGCACCATCCGGGCTGTAGACGGCGTCGATCTATCGGTTGGTAAAGGCGAAACACTCGGAATCGTTGGAGAGTCCGGGTGCGGCAAGAGCATTACCTCCCTTTCCATTATGCAGCTCCTCCCCAAAGGACTTGGGAAAGTAGCCGCTGGTGAAGTACGGTTTAACGGTGAAAACATGCTGGAATTTTCAGAGCGGAAAATGCGTTCGATTCGTGGCAACGAGATGGCCATGATTTTTCAGGAGCCCATGACCTCGCTGAATCCCGTGTTCAAAATCGGCAAGCAGATTGCGGAGTCTGCCCGCTACCACCACGGTGTAAGCAAACACAAAGCAAAAGACATGGCTGTGGAAATGCTGACGAAAGTGGGAATTCCACGTCCAGAAAAAGTAGCCGCTTCTTATCCGCATGAACTCTCGGGCGGTATGCGCCAACGGGTGATGATTGCGATGGCAATGGTGTGCAATCCGAAGTTGCTGATCGCCGATGAACCGACAACGGCACTCGATGTAACCATTCAAGCACAGATTCTTGACTTGATGCGTGAGCTACAGAAGTCCGAAGGAACTTCCATTCTGATGATTACTCATGACCTTGGTGTCGTTGCTGAAATGTGCGATCGGGTCGTGATTATGTACGCCGGACAAGTAGTAGAAGAAACGGATGTTAAAACACTTTTTAAAGATCCCAAGCATCCGTATACCCAAAGTTTGCTAGCCTCACTGCCGCAATTGAACAGTGATCAGGAGCGTCTGGCTTCCATTCCGGGCCAGGTTCCCAACCCGCTCGATATGCCAAAAGGTTGCCGCTTTGCACCACGTTGTCAGTTTGCCAAGGAAATTTGCCGTGCAGAGGCCCCGGAGCTTACAGAAGTGGAACCCGGACACAAAAGCCGCTGCTTGCTACAGCAGGAGGGATATCATGAGTACACTGCTTGAAATACGTAATTTGAAAAAGCACTATCCGATCAAAAAAGGACTTTTTTCCAAACAAGTGGGAGCAGTCAAAGCGGTGGATGGTATTAACCTGACTGTACAGCAGGGTGAAACCCTGGCAATCGTGGGAGAATCCGGCTGCGGCAAATCCACAACTGGACGGGCAATTCTCAGATTGATTGAACCGACGGATGGAGAGATTCTGTTTAATGGCACGGATATACGTAAGCTAAACACAGAGCAGCTGCGCAAATTCAGAACGGATATGCAGATGGTGTTTCAAGATCCGTTTGCTTCGCTTGACCCCAGATGGACGGTACAGCAGGTGCTGGAAGAACCGCTCATCACGCATGAAAAGCTAAGCAAAACGCAGCTCAAAGAGCGGGTGGAAGAGCTGCTCGAAGTGGTCGGGTTGTCTCCTTATCACGCACATCGTTATCCGCATGAGTTCTCGGGTGGTCAACGCCAGAGGATCGGGATCGCACGTGCACTGGCGCTTCATCCCAAATTTATCGTGTGTGACGAGCCAGTCTCGGCCCTCGATGTGTCGATTCAGGCGCAAGTGCTCAATCTGATGAAGGACCTGCAAAAACAATATGACCTGACGTATATGTTCATTTCCCATGATCTGTCGGTCGTCAAATTTATCAGCGACCGCGTGGGTGTGATGTACCTGGGCAAGCTGGTCGAACTCGCACCGACCCAAGAAGTGTTCAGAGAGCCGCTGCATCCGTATACAAAGGCGCTAATGTCTGCCGTACCTGTAGCTGATCCGGAAGCGGAGCGTGATCGGATTGTACTTAAAGGGGATGTGCCCAGTCCAGAAAATTCGCCAAGTGGTTGTGCGTTTCATAACCGCTGCCCGGCAGCCATGGAGATATGCAGCAAAGTACAGCCCATCTTTGCCGAAGCTGCACCGGGGCGACAGGTAGCCTGTCACTTGTATCCAGCTTCCACGCCGGAACAAGCGATAGCCGGACAGGCATAAGCCAGCTGAAAAAGAATATGTAGTCTCTTGTGAAGTCAAAAGGTCAAAAAAGGTCAAATTGATTGAAATCTAAAACTATTTTTGACAGATCGCTTAGGATCGGGTTATTTCGGTATTTTCAGCCTCTTTTGAACTTTGAGCCTCGCTCCTTTCGGTACTATAATATGAATCGTAAGGAACCCAAACAACAACCAATTAAAAGGAGCTGATTTTCATGTTTGATCTGATCCCATTTCGTAAAAGAAATGAAGACTTCTTTGGACAAATGTTTAAATCCTTCAATGGTATGGTTGATGACCACTGGCTTGCTCCATTTAGCAGCAACTCTCAGACATTTCGGACGGATATTCGTGAAGAAAACGACAGATATCTGGTGGAAGCTGAGCTTCCAGGCATTGCAAAAGAAGATATCGACATCGATATTGCCCATAATTATTTGACGATCCGTGCTAAACGGAATGAATATCATGAAGAGAAGGATGATACGAATAAAATGATTCGACGGGAGCGCCGTTCTGGGGAATTTGTCCGACGCTTCTATGTGGATCATGTTGATGAAGAAGGCATTAAGGCAAAACTGGATCAAGGCGTATTGAAACTTGAAATTCCTAAACGTCAGGGTGACGATCGTTCCCGCAGACAGATCCAGATTGACTAAAGGGGTATGATGTAGAAGACAGGGCTGATTCATCAGTCCTGTTTTTTTGTGTACGTCCTGTTTAAAAGACTCGATTACATTGTAATTGAGCCTTTTAACTGTCCTTAATATTACTGGAAAAACTTAGAATAAAACTTTGGACAAACACTGTGACGCTTAGCTTGCGGAGGAGTTATTCCTCCTTCGGTTTAAATTCTTATGAATTAGAGTCGCCCTCTGCTATAAAATAGGCTATCTGCTATGCTAAAATAATGAAATTACCTGTAAAGCTATTATGACCATACTTCTCGCATGCCGGAGTCAGCCGATGCTATGGACACGAAGAAGGGAGGATACATCCTTGGAAGCAATACTAAGACGTCACTGGCCGGAGTGGAACGGAACGCTACAGAAACGAACCGGGGGTTGGAATAATACGACGTATTTTGTTAAGAGTGGTGGACGAAGCGGGGTGCTGCGCGTCTACGATACACACAGGGATCGGGATAAAATTGAATTTGAGCATGCGGTTTTGCAGGAGCTGAGTAAGCATTCTCTATCATTCAGGATACCCCAGCCTATTCCAACGGTCACGGGAGAGACGCTTGCTCAACTGGAGAAGGAAAGCGGCAAATATGTGTGTCTGTTCAAATACATAGAAGGCATATCACCCCTGGAGCAGGATTCGAGCTTTGCCTATTCTTTGGGCGAGACTACGGGGGAATTATCTGCTGTGCTTGCGACATTCAATCTTGATATGACTCCAGTCTATCGACCGTATTATGCTTTGCAGCAATCCTATCCATTGTGTAACCGGGAAACGGTTCAAGGCTTTTGTTTACATCCGCCTGAGCCTCTAAAGGATTTGCATGAAGAGCTGCGGTTAATAGGAGCAGCTTATGAAGAGATTACAGATTCGCTTCATGCATTAGAAGAGTTGCCGCATCAGCTTGTACATGGAGACTTGAACGCTTCCAATTTGTTAGTAAAGGATTCGGATCATAGTCTAGTAACTGCACTGCTTGATTTTGAATTTTGTACGCTAGACGTTCGGGTCATGGAGCCGGCGGTCATCTTATCTGGATTTTTGGGACAACCGGAGGAGACGACAGCAGTTCGGGATTTTTGCCGAGGCTTCAGCCGCCAGGTTCATCTAAGCCACAACGAGATTGATGCTTTGCCTATTTTGATGCTGCTTAGGAAGGTAGACGTATTTCTTCATTTTTTGAGTCGCTTTCTGGAAGGAACGGATCAGTCACATGTACTGCAAGAGCAGGTCAAACAGATCTCTGCCGACTTGCTCCAGCTTTCTACCAGCAGTAGCTGGATTCAGGAAGAGTTGGTTCAAGCTGGAACAGTGTATGAATAAACGAGCTAAATACCACGTTATGTTATAGTCTCTGGAAAAATTGAGCCTGAGTCCATTGAGATGTACTCTGAACAGGAGGAGCAGATGAATAGTTGGCTAACGAACACGTTACGACCGTACTTCGGGCTGGAGACGCTGGAAGAGCATTGGGACGTGGTAGAAATTAAAGAAGGATACTTTATTTGTATGGATGGGGATGTCATTCGCAAGCGAATTTCTTCCACTGAGGATACCTATGGAGAAACCGATGTAGAGATTCTTACGCGTGACCGGGCATTTGTTTTGCCTAAAACGGCTCGTGGCAAAGAGAAAAAGCTGAATTACACAAGTGTTTCGAGCATCAAGGCAGAAGGCATAACCTTTTCAGCAGGCATTCGAAGGGATCGTCCTCTTAGTTATGTTACTGCTGTGAATAGCAAAACGGGTGTGAAACTCCCTATTACGGGATGTGAGCATTTACATAGTAAAGAAGAGATCATCGATTGGCTTATGCAATATCCGTCACTTGTGCCCAAGGATTACGATCGCAGGTTGCACCGACTGAAGCATATGAAAAACCAACGTTATAAAACGGTCCCGGGAGACATCTTCCGCGTGGAAATAGACCTTTTCACAGATGGATATGTACTGGTCATTGGAGATCTGCGCCAAATGCAAAAGGATCAGTTGTTTGCAGAGGATAGCATTTGGAACAGTGTCATGACCATGCCTTTATTCGTGCGTCCGTATTTGTTTACGAGTCGTGACCGTTCAACAGCTTTGGAATCTATCACAGCCGCCCCATTATCCGAAACGACCTGGATTGTTATGGATGATTCCTTTATGCGGGGTGCCTATGAGCGGGTAGGGCATAAGCTGTTAGTGGAAGAGGATATTGTGTTCCCCATCGGCTATGGCTGTAGTACGGATAGTAGAAAAGAAAGAACATATAGTCTGTCCTGGGGAACGGGCACGGTTTCCAAACCGGAAGGGGAGACAGTGTTCAAGTCTTCACGAAAATTTTTAAATAACGGTGTGTATTCAAGTGTCGTTGCCGACTGTTTTGGCTCTTGGGAAGAGCGGGAGTGGTACAAAACGCTGGATAATCCGTTATATCAGGATGAGCGTCGAAAAGCACTGGCCGAATTCGGATTCCTGGAAGACATTTCGTATGATGAGTTCAACCGTCAAACGGGAGGACTGACACGTTCGGAATATCTCGCATATTTGATAAGAATCTATGGCGGGAAAAAATGATGAAAACGGATTTGATTTTTTAATAGGAGGGGCCAATGAAATATCTTAAAGATTGCCCGGAACCAGGCATGGGAACCTGGTATTTTGAAATAGATTCAGATGGTGTCGCCTATCGACAAATTGTAATCCAAGATGATGGCATTTATATCGCTTCTAATCGCAAGCACGAGCAGTATCATTTCTTATTAGCCGAGCAACCGATTGATGACACGGAGCCCTATTATACTAAAGTTACAAAAAAAGAGTTTGAAGAAATCTGGTCCAATTATCTTCACACCTTCAACAAGGAATGGCATCAAATCAAAAATGCACTGCCCGTTGGGACTAAGGTAAAGGGTTATATTGAAGCATTTTTCCCACACGGTACGCTTATTCATATTTTCCAGCATCATGCGGTCGGATTGTCAGACACTCGTACATATGAGGAAAAGACACCATCCGAGTGGATGTATCCGAAGCATGAGGTCACGGCCATTGTAAAAGGATACGACGAAGTGAATCAGTGGGTGATTTTAGATCAAACGCAGGTTTGCAAAAATCAGTTCGCAGGTTGAAAGTGAATTTTGGGATATGCGGGAAGGGGAATGAACATGCATACTTTAACTGTTGATGAACTGGTGGATAAGGATAACCATGCATGGGAAGAGGTCAGAAATATTCTGAAAGAAGGCCGGAATTCACATCACATTGTATCGGCCGAATCGGAATCCGCTACGGGGGACACGCTGTACCGTTTGCAGGTGAGTACGAAGTCGTATTTGGGAACAGTTGCCTATGAGACAGGAGGAATCGTGTTTGATTACGGTTGGATCACCTTGCTGGGTGCGGGTGGGTCTGGAATTTTCGGTAGCTTGACCTCATGGAACGGGCTTCAAGAGCCGGAAAGTGTTCCTGCACTTGAGGGTATGCTGATTGTGGCTTATGATGCAGCAGGTGGATTTTTTGGATTGGATACAGGGAAATTCGGACGTAGCGGTCATATCTACTATTTTGCACCAGATGCATTGGAATGGGAATCCACAGAGCTGGCCTATTCCGGTTTCTTGAGCTGGTTGGCTGAGGGAGATTTGGACTTGTTCTACCAGACATTCCGCTGGAACGGTTGGCAGAAGGATATGGAGCAACTTCAGCCGGGAGAGGTATTTGCATATTATCCGCCGCTATGGACTCAGGAAGGTGGAGGGGAGACCAGCAGCAAGTCGCCTATAGACATTACAAAAGCATGGCAGGCGGTAGTGGATAAGGAATAGCTTGCTCGGTAGAAATAACAACTCTTAGAGGCATCGAGGTATGGAGGTTGGCTGATATGTGGAGTATTCACTTTGAACAGCAGTTTGTAAAAAGTCTGGAAGCAACGGATGAACAAATCGCAAATTTTTTGAAAACATGGAACATAAAGCTATCGGAACAAGAGATTCACGAAATCAAGCAAAGACAAGTGAACCCTTTTCCAAAGTCGTCTCCATTCTATGATCAATATAAACCTTTAGATCCTGTGAGCTGGCATCTGCCCCAAGGGCAATTTCCTGACAGCTATATGGATTTTTTGAGATACTCTAACGGCGGGGAGTTTCAAAATGGAGAACGTTATTTTCAGTTTTTCAATACCGAAGATTTGAGAGAAATGAACCTTGCCTACGAGTTACCGGAATATATGCCGGGTGCTGTGTCGTTTGCGATGGATGGGTGCGGAAACCACTATATGTTTGATATGAGAGAGGAAAAAAGAAACAATAAGTATCCCGTTCTTTTTGCTCATTCTGGTAGTTTGGGATTTGACGAATGTGAACAGGTTGCCCATTCATTTATAGAGCTGTGTACGGAAAAATGGGCATTGTATTGATGTATTGACTATAAGTACATCTGTGGAGCGACTCCTTGTTAAGACGTACGTATTCCAGAAGTGATTACATAACCCGCAATAATGAACCCTTCGCCGGTTCCATTTTGCGGGTTATGTAAGTTTTCAAACTAAGCCTGTCATGCTACTCATTTGCATTCATCATTTCAATTAACACTTGATATACCATCGGTAAGGTGGTAAAACCGTCACTTTGTAAAAAGTGTCCCCCATGGTCTACTTCATGGAAATCGGCTTGGATGTCTTCAGCTAGTTTCTTACTGAGTGCAAAGGGCACAATTGTGTCATCCTTTGAAGCGATAACTGAACGCGCTTTTAGCGAATCCGTAATTTGCTGATAATCCAAATGGCCATTTGTAAATTCATCTAATGACGGTAGACTCGGCACTGGATCAGTAAAACCGGAAACGAAAACGAGACCACCAAGTGGTTCTGGGATACTTACTTGCTGTAGGTATCTTAATATGGATACACATCCCAAGCTATGACCAATAAAATAGGTGTCTTTATGTAGAACTTTAATATTTTGTAATAGATGCTCGATCCACTCATTAAGTTTGGGGGATTGTGAGTTGGGCATCTCCAGTATATCTACCGATACCCCATCTTCCTGTAATTTGTCTTGTAACCAAGGGAACCAATGATCGGATGGCGACGCTGTGTATCCGTGGATTATATATACTTGTTTTTTATTTTGTATGTTTGTCACAATGCTTTCTCTCCTATCATTCTGTATTTGTATTTGTTTTTGATTTGTTGATGATATGTGTCCCACTTAGTATAAAGACCCCACTTCTAGTTTAGCAAATTCTCTAAGCTCATGAGCACCTAAAATTGTTAATAACGTTTGTCTGTCCCCAACTCATCTCTATTTGAGTCACATAGCAAGTCCAAGTATGAATTTTGCAATCAGAATATTCTTTATTTTTGTAGCACTGTTGTTTTTCTTATAAATTTAAGCGCTTTCTACCGATATATATAGCATCACGTCTGTGATCTGCTTCATTTTCTTGTGTGGAGGACAGTGTTTAGGAGAGCGACCGAAGTACTCGTGAAAATTGAGAGCAACGTGAACTATTATCCATAGACGATCTGGAGGGGTTTGGATGAGTAACAAGCTATTAGACAGGACTAAAAAAGGGAAGGGTTTTAGAGATTTAAAGATCACGACAACGATGATCTCCATGATTATGATCAGCTTAGTGGGTTTGCTCATTGTATCGTTGGTAGGGGTTTTCGGTATGTATCAAGCTAAAGAGGGCCAAGGTATTTTGTACATGGATCGCTTTCAACACCAAACGAATATTCTTGAAGTAAAAAGTGATTTCTACAATATGCGGGCTAATTATACAAAAATACTCGATAATAAAGAGTACACAGATAAACAGTATAAACAGGTACAGAAAGGAAAAGATAGCGTTACAACCGGACTAAATGAATTCTCACAAAGGAATTTGGATGCTAAGGAACAGAAATTGTACGAGGAACTACGGGGGAGTATAGACACATATTATCAGGATATTGAGCAAATCATGGCAGTCAAAAAAAATAGCGGAACGTATGACACGGAAGAGAGAGGCCGGATTAATAAATCCAGTACGGCAATTGTTACGATGTTGACTACGATTTCAGATTATAACAATGAGCAATCCGCCAACTTATATCAAAATACGCAAAATGAGATTAAAATGCGTACAATTGTTTTGATCACGGTTCTGGCACTCGTGCTGGCTATTCTTATCACCATCTCCTTTGCGGCCATTCGAAATATCCGTTTCCGGATGAGTACAATTACGAAATACTGTGAGGAGATTACCCAAGGAAATTTGACGGCAGCACTTGATCCTACCTTGCTCAAAGGAAATAATGAGATCGCTGTCATTGCGCGTGCCATTCAACAAATGACAGATTCAACCTCAATGGTCATAACGGGGGTTATCAATGAGTCACGCCAAATTAACCAACTGAGTGACCAGACGAATTATAATATGACAGATCTCAATGAGCGGATTAGAGATGTATCTGCCACGGTCGAACAGCTGTCAGCAGCTATGGAAGAGACTTCGGCATACACCGAAAACATGAATCATTCTGCGGAAGAAATGCAGCGGGCAGCGGAGTACATCTCGGTCAAAACTCAAGAAAGAGCTCAGTCTGCCAATGATACAAGTGTAAAAGCCGAAACATTGAAGCATGCGGCTAGTGAATCCAATAAAGCGGCCAAGGAAATTTACCGGAAGGCCAATGAAAAGATGAAGGAAGCGCTAGAACGAGCCAAGGCCGTAGACCAAATTCGTTTACTTTCTCAGTCTATCTTAGAAATTACGGCACAAACCAATTTGCTGGCTCTAAATGCATCCATTGAAGCGGCTCGTGCGGGTGAGTCAGGTCGAGGGTTTGCGGTTGTGGCTAACGAGATTCGCAAGTTGGCAGACGGCTCCAAACATGCGGTAGACCAAATTCAGAGTGTTACTCAAGAAGTTGTGCAATCTGTAGAGAATTTAACTACTAATGCCGAAGAATTACTGCACTTCCTGCAAGCCCAGGTGGGCAAGGATTATCAGCTGCTTGAGGATACAGCAGGACAATATTACATGGATGCAGTTGAACACACAAACACGGTCAATGATTTGAACGCCACCTCTAAGCAGGTGAATGCAACCGTCCAAACCATGGTGAGAGCAATCCATGAGATTGCAACAGCCAGCGAACAGTCTGCTATATCCACTCAGCACATTGCTGAGAATATGGTTTCATCGACGGAGAAATCTATTGAAGTGGCACACCAGTCTGATCAGGTGAAGGAAAGCGCTGCTCGACTGAATGAACTGGTCGAAGGCTTTAAAATTTAACGAGGCCATTACGGTGAGTGGTATTTCATATGAAGGATTACTTACCTATAAGCTTGATTAAGTTCGATAGGCAAAGACAAGGGAAAACAATACATTTAAGAAAAACAGTTGGGGAGCCGTAAAAAGGCTCCCTTTTTGAGTTTACTCTTCCAAGATTGCTTTTGGACTACAGTCAAAAACTCGTATCCTGCAACTCTTCCTGTTCAGCCATTTGCATCAGCTTATAAATCTGACGAGTTGTGTTCACATTCCGCACCGTCATTTGCTGATACAGCTTAGTGCCAACTAATTTCGTTAACCCACTTTTTGTGACTTGTTCTTTGCTGACAGAAAACAGAATGGCCCCGGTCGTATATATTATATGGCCTATTCCTGTTTTTAAAGGAAGCCTGTCCAGAACGGAAATATCATTAATTTCATCCCACAGAAACATTACATCACTTTTCATCTGTGTATCATTAGACCATTCATTCGGCAGTGCCTCCATAATGCTCTGAATCTCTTTCATGTTTCGGACGATGACGCGGATGGGTAAGCTAAAATCCTCCAGAATCGCCTGTTCCAATATGAGTGAAAGCTCCTGGTTAGACTGGGTCTGACTAGAAAAAATAATGTTTCCAGAATTAATGTAAGTCGTCACATGGCCCATACCTGCATTTTCAAACGTTTGCTTGAGCTTCTTCATCTCGATCTTGTTGTTGCCGCCAACATTGATGCCCCGCAGTAATGCGATATAGATCATAAAAAGTCCCACCTCTCTTCAAAAAAAGGATTTCTAACAAAGGGATAGGTATTCCATTAAATACGTGGTTTGATTTTCACTCAACAGCGGATGCAGCAGCGGTTTTACGTGCTCAATATATTCTGCTTTGGTTTCGTATGTGTCCTCATCTTTCAATTCTCCCTTAAAGGTACAGGCACCTTCGGTCAGGATGGAAAGAGCAGTAAAGAAGTTAGCCAAAGAGTCAGCCACCTGCTGCGGCGCACCGCCTTCGAATGCAACATATACAGGGGAATCGGGTCCGCTAGTATCGACAATGACTGGATCGTCATTAAAAGTGGCAATCACGACATGATGGGGCGGCCACGAAGAAGATTCTTGGACAAGCTCACCAGATGTAATCCAGCGATAGCCTAGTTGTTGGCGATACAGATGTTCTGGTGCAGCAAAAAAGAGGACAGCAGCATCCCCGATTTCAACTGCCGCATTTTTCAATTTGTGTGTTCCTGCTGCCTTAGCATCGATCATTTCATAATGGCTATACAGATACTCAAGTTCGGGGGATACAGGAATCTGGCTGTCCCAGCAATCTGAAATTTTCTCCATCCGGGGCTGGATGTCGTGGTTTTGGAACAGCCCGTAGGCATCATTATACAAGTTTTGCTGTTGTGCAAAACGGGCCAGAGCTTCACTTAATTGTTTCATAGGTTTGCATTCCTTTCTAATTTTAGGCTATGACCTCCGACAATAACGTTTCATTTCTAGCCTAAAGATATCATAATATAGATATGGAGAACATATGTTTCTGTAATTGTGCCGCCTTGCCAGTCTATCCAGATTAATTTTACAATATAGGAGTTCGAAAATGTTTTGTGCTTAGTTTAATATGCTCAGGCTTACTTGTAAGGAGGATAAGTATGTCATTTTCTAAAATATACGATTACAAATTAAGAGCTTATTTTAATGAGCGTATTTCTGATTTAAGTCATGAATATCTATTTTATTCTTATCCCGATCAAGAGCAAAATTTAAGAATATTAACCCTGAATATAAACGAGCAGGATTATGTTTCTCTAGTGCGATGGCATGATCTGTTTGACAGGTCGCTATTTACAAAAATGGATCATGTCATTCGAAGCGAACTGGATGCTGAACGCCTGATTCGATTGCTTTCGTTAATTTTTAATGTTTTTGATATACATAAAGATGTTGCTTATAGGAGAAAAAACTTATTTTGTTTTTATTATCAATATCAAGTTTCACATCTAAGAGAGAGAGGCAATGAATTCACGTTTGCTCAGGACAGACTACTTTTCCTTCAACATCTTTTATTTGAACTGGGTTTAGGGGACGACATTTATGATCGTCTAACGATTGAAAATAATAGGATCATGTACAGAATGGAAGACGCACAACATTATGATCTGCACATTCTTATTAACATTTTGCATGAGCATATTCACAAAAGTAAGATGGATATGGATACACAAGCAGCGCTGGAAAAAATAAAATTTTTACAAGGCCAATGGGTTAACTTCATGCTGGGTAGTCATGATGTATATGATTTTCCATTCGATGATTTCAACAAGCCGTTTGTAGAAGCAACGATATTTATGCAAGCCTACAGATCTAATAAAAATAGGGTGTTAGAGGTGCTGATAGACTGTATAAATGAGCATCAATCTCCAACAGAACAGTTCATCTCCCATTTGATCTTGATGAATTACTCCTATTTTGTTCTCAAAAGAGATCCTAGCGAAATTACATATCTTAAGTTATTTTGCAAGAAAAAACCGGGAGTTTTTATGAAAGTATTGACTGCATTGCTTGAAATCAGATTTTTTGTCGATAAATCCAGCTTCACAAATGCGGGTATAAATTATTATTTATACAGAGTAAAAGGGGATTAATGATGCCATTCCATCGCGTTTCTTTACCTGATTTACCACCGTCTATCGGACGTCTTACAGCCATTCATCCACTACAGGGCGACTCTCAGGAAAGCATAACCCTGCTGGCACTAAACACACAAGCAGAACTGTGGAGATTAGAACTTCGCTCTGGCAGCGCAGAATTGTGCACACGTATTTGTATTCCTGATTTTAATCCCATGCAACCTGTCCAAATGGTTACCAGTTCTGATGGCAGCTATGTAGCTATCTCCAATCGTTTTGGACGGCATGCGGCAGTGTATGATTTAGTCCATGCTCAAGAAAAAATGCAATTATCTCGGGACGAATATCACTACGATAAAAGTATGTTTCCCCTGGCATTTGTACACCAAGATGGTGCATGCATTCTTGTTCATGGGACGGAATGGAACCGGCTTGATCTGACGGATGTAGAAACAGGCATGCTTTTGACAGCAAGACCTATCCCTATTTATAACAGCGAAAGCAAAAATGAGCACTATCTAGATTATTTTCATGGGAGGCTACTGATTTCACCAGGGGGAAAGTGGATTGCGGATACGGGATGGGTATGGGCTCCATTAGGAGTGGTCCGAACTTGGTCGTTATCGGATTGGCTGCTGAATCCATGGGAATCGGAGAATGGTCCATCGGTTCGCCATCTTTGGCAAACAATAGATTGGGATGGGCCGGTGTACTGGACAGGACCCGATACATTGGCGGTTTGGGGACAGATGGATGCCGATTTGCTGGAGGAGGAAGATTGGGGAGAGGAAGGAGTTGAACCGGCTGTTGTCCTATTCGATATGACCCAGCCCGGGTACCGGCGTGTGCTTCCAGCGATCCCCTCCCTAAATTGTAAGCCTGTTGAAGACGGGGCTTTTCCTTACCCCCAAGCGGATATGGCCATTTGCGGTGACCAATTATTCTTATGGGGAAAAGGAGTCCCGCTTCAGGTATGGCGGCTTTCAAGCGGTGTGCGGGAATATGTAGATACGGAGCGGTTTCCACTTGTTTACCATCAAGAGGCAGGAATTTTCATTGAATTGAAACCGGATAGTCGTTGTAAGGCCTTAAGCTACGAATAAATGGCAGTGTCGGGCTTCCTTCCTGGCGAGATGGGAAAAATATGCGTTAGTTATTACATTTGAAAAGGGGCGTAAAACCAAAATGGCACTTATCAAGGATCGTTTTTTGGGATGCCTGGTTGGGCTGGCCGTGGGCGATGCTTTGGGAACCACTGTGGAATTCAGCAGTCCAGGTACATTTGAACCTGTAACGGATATCGTGGGCGGCGGTGTCTTTGGGTTAAAGCCGGGCCAGTGGACGGACGATACGTCGATGGCGCTCTGCTTGGCCGAGAGTATGGTGCGAAAAGATGGATTTGATCCAGCAGACCAAATGCGCCGATACACCAATTGGTACCACTTGGGATATATGAGCAGCACGGGAACGTGTTTTGATATCGGTGGTGCAACGAGAGCAGCACTGCATCGCTTCGAAGCTACTGGAGATCCGTACAGTGGGTCCGTTGACCCCATGACTGCCGGCAATGGCTCTATTATGAGGCTTGCACCTGTGGCTATGGCCTATGCGGACCGTCCGGAAGAGGCGGTGATGTACGCTGAGATGAGCTCGCGAACCACCCATGGAGCTGCCGAAAGTGTGGAGGCCTGTGCTGTGCTTGCTTCAATCCTTGTGGCAGGTCTGCGAGGAGCGGACAAAGAATCCATGTTATCGGCGGACGTCTGTTATAAGTGGCGGCAGGACGAGCCCGCTTATTCGGCAGCCATTGAAGAAATAATTCGGGGATCTTACCGGTATAAAGAGCCGCCCGAAATACAAGGAACCGGGTATGTCATTCGTTCCCTTGAGGCTGCGTTGTGGGCATTTCACCATTCGACTTCATTTGAAGAGGGGGCACTGCTGGCAGTGAATCTGGGGGATGATGCCGATACGACCGGGGCGGTGTACGGGCAAATTGCAGGAGCTTATTACGGAATAAGCGGTATCCCAAGTCGTTGGAGCGAGAAGCTGGCGATGAAGGAGACGATAGATGAACTGACTGAGGCTTTATGGCAGAAGGTTGAGAAGGAACAAACACTCTAAGGAGATATCTATAAAGATCAAGCTGGGCTGCTTTTCTTATGGAGCAGAGCCCAGCTTTTTTTGTTCACTATATTTCATGACGATTCACCTCTTGGGATTACTTCTTATATCGCCTCGACCCCATTAAATTTCGTAAATATCTAATTGATTTTCAATTTCATGGATATTGCCAAAGAGGATGTTTCGGTAAACAGCATGATAATTTCGTAACCTTACAGTTTTTTTTCCGTATAAAGATAACAACATGATCCAAGTTCGTTCCCTCAGGGAGAAATGCAACCATGTTTAACAAAATGAGAAGTTGAGGTAATGCATTGTATGAATGAAAAATTACAAGCCAATACAGGATATCAGCTGGCTGAGCGGAAGGCGATTCAGTATTTTGCATTACTGTATGATCAGGTCTTAGACAAATCTTATGTGACTACCCTGACAGAAGACATTCAAAAGTGGAAAAAAAATCATCTTCATCATTCCTCATGGTTATCCTTTTTTTCGCGGAGAAAGAGAAAACCTGATACTCGGGACTATAATAGATACATTCAATGGCTGAATTATACAGGCAAATTGGATGATTATCTGGACCGAAGTGTCTCCTATATTTATATGAGGGACCTAGGCAAAGCTCTGGATTCTCCTGACACACATACCCGGATTCAGCGTGTCATTGCAGACGTAAAAAAACACTTGATCCAATCCACCAGTGCAAACGGGGGAGACCAACCGGAATTTATGAATTTGGCCGGGGTGTATCGATGGGCCCAGAGGGAAGGTATAGAAACCGCGATAATTTGGGTGATCAACAAACTTAGGTCCGTATCCTCCCATATTCCCAAGGAGATGGATTCCGAGCAAGCCCAGCGCAAACTGATTAAGATCATTATCGGGGTTATTCTGCATGTGATGGAAGAAATGGACGATACAGTGTTGCCTGTGGAACGTGCTCGCAGACTTGATGAAGCCATCAGGCTTGGGTACTCCTATGGTCTGACCTATCCTTTCATTGATGATCTTCTCGATTCCCAGGTTTTGACCGTTCAGGAGAAAGAACAATATTCCCGTATGATACGTGCCGCGATTCTTAGTGGATCTGTGCCTGAGTTGGGCGATTGGACCGGAAAACATATGGAGTTGATTCAATACATACATTCGGAGCTCTCGGATGCATTTGAGTATATTAAGGAACATCAGCGGCCAGACACACAGCAAACCTTTTTCGAGCAGTCCTATGTCTTTTTTCATGCTCAAGATATTGACCGTGTTAAGGACCTAACGCGAGCTACTTATACTAATGAAGAGCTTTATATACCCGTTATTTTGAAGTCTTCTTCGTCCCGATTGATTGTCCGTTCCGTGATTAGTGCTCCTGCGGATGAGGGTTTTGAGCAACGAACATTCTTTTATGGTATCTATAACCAGCTTGCTGATGATTTTGCGGATATGGTTGACGATATGAGAGACGGTGCGGTAACACCCTATACCTACTATTTAAAATATCATCATCAGAGACCTGATCTTATCAATCCCTTTGAATTATACTGGGCGGTTATTTCCTATTTGATCCATAACGTATATGACTCCGATGCCATGGCTCGTGAGGTGATACTGGATCGTGCAATGAATGGACTCAAACGTTATAAAGAACGTGTAGGTATTGAAAAGTATAATGAAACGATGGAGATCTTTGCATCCGGAAATCCGGAATTTAATAATCTCATTCAGAAGATGGTACAAAAAGCGGATGATGTAGATTTCTTAGATAAGCTGCTTCGGGACCAGATGATTACCCATCTGAAAAACGATGCGAGGGAAAAAGAAGACTTTTTCAATACGGTCAAAATGGTCCGTGAGCAGATTAACAACCAATTGAAAATTACCAAGCCTCAAGGGATTCCGGCCATGAAAGAACAGCTTATTGAGGCTGCAAATTACAGTCTCGAAGGGGACGGGAAGCGGATACGGCCTATATTGACTTGGGTCATGGGCGTGAACGAATATGGATTAGATGCATCGGCAATTGTGCCTCTTCTGAGATCATTGGAATATATGCATACAGCCTCCTTGATCTTTGATGATCTGCCTTCCCAGGATAATGCGTCTACCCGTAGAGGGCGTCAGACCTTGCATCAGGTGCACAATAGCGCCACCGCGGAACTAACCGGTCTGTATCTGATCCAGAAGGCGATTGGGGAACAATCGTCACTTGACCAGTTCAATGCTGAAACGGTGCTTGCTTTGATACAATACTCGGCCCAGAAAGCAGAAGATATGTGTATGGGGCAGGCGATGGATCTGGATTCCAAAGGAAAGGCACTGACCTTGGAGCAACTGAATATGGTGTGCTTTTACAAAACAGGAGTGGCGTTTGAGGCTTGTCTAGTTATGCCAGCCATGCTTGCACAGGTCAAGGAGTCGGAAATTGCTGCTTTGAAGAAATTTGCCTATCATATGGGGATTGCTTTTCAGATTAAAGATGATTTGCTGGATGTGGAAGGAGATATGCGCTTACTCGGAAAACCTGTTGGCCAAGATTCTGATAATAACAATTCGAATTTCGTGTCCATTCTTGGTCTTGAAGGTGCCAGTAAAGAGATGTGGGAACACTATTGCCTCGCGATGGAAGCATTGGAAGAAATCCCACGTAATATTGCTTTTCTGAAGCACTTAATACATTATGTCGTGAACAGGGACCGTTAAAAAGAATTGTGCCCCATGGCTCGATAGGAGTGGTGGGGTGTTTGTACGTTGAGACCGAAGAGCTGATCATGCTCCTTCGCTCATCGGTAATCCTCTAATGTTATACAAATATGACTGAATCATAGCACAGATATGTGAATATCTGGTGACTTCAGCACCCATTTTGCCCATAATGGTGCATTCTCCCTTATAATAATACAAAACAGACGAGGAGATGAACTCCAGATGAAAAAAGGAATCTTAGTCGCTTCAGGGTTGGTTGTTGCCGCATTGGGGACGTACCTAATTGCAGGAAATATTCAGAAAGAAGGGGCGGAAAAACATGAGACGACAGATATCAAGCAATTGGTGCATGATATCAGTGCAGGCAAGGCAACAGCCCAGTCTGCTTCCATTAATTCCAGTCAGTTGATTGTCACAGGGGACGATACCCAACCCATAACTTATGATTTGCCTGACAACGAGTTTTTTGTTTCGATTGCACCATATGTGGAGCAGACCCACCCTTGTGCAACTCATAGTCTAACTGGCTGCCAAGGCGAAATAAAAAACGGAGCGTTCAATGTGACCGTTCACGACTCCGAAGGGAATGTCATCATGGAGAATGCCGCCATGAAATCACAATCCAATGGTTTTATTGATCTATGGCTACCGAGGGATAAAACATACCGTATTAGCGTGAATCATGAAGGTAAAACGGCTGAAACTGAATTCTCTACATATGAAAAAAACGATACGTGTATCACAACGATGCAGTTGGGTTAACGACGGAGAATGAGGGTTGAGCTTACGGATCGCTGAAACGCTCTAAATCCGCAAAACTCTGCGTTCTCATATATAGTTTTTAGTAAAGAGCCTACGTCTGACGGAGGCTCTTTGTGCTGCCCTAATCTTTTGCTGGAGTTACCGAACAGGTTGGGAGGGAATCTATGAGGAATCAGATAGCGAAACTTTAAATTGTATATACTAAAAACCTATTAAAACAGCTGCAAACTTCCGACATATTATCTAAGAGCTTTTCACTCAATATTCCTCGGGGAGATGGCAGCATGTCACAAAATATGAAGAAGCACGTATTCAGATCATCCAGCATCGCCAACACATTGGCTATGGTCTTGTTAGTCATTATCGTTGTCGTCTTTGCAACCTTGGGGACGTTCATGTTTGCAAGCACGCAAAGCATACTTGTCAAGCAGCAAGAGGCCATGCTCCAGACCAAGACGCAGGCCGTTGTCACTCAATTCGATGCGTTGTTTAAGGAAAAGGGATCACTTGTCAAACAAATGTCAACGAACAATCTTTTTAAGCAATATTTAGAAACCACCCCATCGGCAGAAATGGTGAAAACTTCTCCTTATGCTGCCGAAACAGTAGCGACTCTGGCAGCCATTGTAAAGGCAGAGCCATCTTTTGCCGACGCCTGGATTGCTGGAATATCTGGTAAAGGCTTCTTTCTTCAGAATGATGGTGCTGCTTCCAACCCGGATTTCGATATCCAAACACGCCCGTACTTCAAGCCGGCTGTAGAAGCAGACGGTTTATACTACTCAGATCCCTATATTGACGTCAATTCGGGTAGTGTGCTCATGGGCATTTTCTATCCGATCAAAGATAGCAGTAACCAATTAATCGGATTTGCTGCTGTCGATATTGCTTTCAAAGACATCCCTGCCGTTATGCAAAGCTATTCGCTTGGAAGCACAGGTTATTCGATTCTTGCATCCAAAACAGGTGATATTTTGTATCACCCCGATCAAAATAAAGTGCTGAAAGAAAAGATTAACGAAAGCACAGGTGATCTTGGGGAGATCGGAAAGAAAATGATTGCTGGTGAGTCCGGAGTACAGCTAATTAATGATAATGGGGAACGTCGTTACATTGGGTATGCAACCAGTAAAGATACCGGATGGTCCGTAGGCTTAACCATTTCTGAAGAAGAGGTGCTCTCAGAATTAAAAGCCTTTACCTGGATTACTATTGGCGGTTTTGCGGTAGCCACCATCCTGCTCGTTGTGATTTGTTATATAACGCTCCGTTATCTGTTGAGATCCATACCGAAGCTGCTTGCAAAAATCAAGCTGATTGAAAATGGAGATTTGACCGTTCAGTTTGATACGCATTCCAACAACGAAATCGGGCAAATTTCTCAAGGAATTTACAATATGGTTCAAAAAATTCAAGGCATGCTCCAAATGGTGGGTGGCTCAGCTCAAGTCTTGAATCAGTCTTCTCATGATTTGCAATCCATTTCTTCCAGAACCGCGATCACGATGAACGATACGGCGACAGCGATTAATGAAATTGCCAATGCAACGAACTACCAATCCATCGAAACGGATAACATTTTACAAAAAACCGGAGCATTATCCGGCCAAATTGACGAAATTGCCAATGATGCCAAAGCCATCGAAACGATGGTGCAAATCTCTGCTGAGCAAAGCGGACAGGGGCTTGCTGTAGTAGATCAGTTATCCAGATGGGCAGAAGAAAATCACAATTCCACACAAGCGATGTCATCTATTATTCAGGAGATTGATCTGAGTCGTCATGAGATTTCCAGCATCGTGGATACGGTTAACCAAATTGCAACGCAGACCAACCTGCTGGCGCTCAATGCTTCTATTGAAGCTGCACGTGCAGGAGAACAGGGCAAAGGGTTTGCTGTGGTTGCCGGGGAGGTTCGCAAGCTGGCTGAGCAGACGGCGCTGGCGACACAGGAAATCTACAAGAAGGTACGTGTAATTGAAGAAAAAACCAGCGTATCGGTTGAGCATACAGTTCATGGGCTGAAAATTGCAGAAGAAAATGCCAGATCGGTGGAGGACACGAAGCAAGTATTCTTTAGCATTAATAAGGATTTGGAAGATTTGAAATTGCGAATGATCCAGATCAGCACGAACACTTCCAAAGTCCACAAGCACAAAGATGAGATTTTGCAGGCACTGGAGATCATATCTTCCACCACCGAAGAGAATTCCGCTTCAACCGAAGAGGTCAGCGCCAGCACGCAGGAACAATTGGAGAGCTTCGAACAAGTTGCTGAACTATCCAAACAATTAAACCAATTGTCCAATAAACTTCAAGACGAATTAAAACAGTTTAAGGTCGAGTAACATGGTAGGTGGCGGCGATGCTATGGGATGATGTGACGGAGGAACTGGACAAATAAAGGTAAGACATTTTATGGTAACGTAAATCGGGCTTAATAGATCAATAATTTACTCCGAAAGAATCAGGGACTTGAGATGAATATCTATCTTAAGTCCCTTTTTTTGTGTAAAATTAGATTTCCAATTTTTTGAACGGCTGATATACTAAGGAGGCAAGTGAGATGAAGATAAACCTACTTTATCGGGATGAAAAAACGATCGGCGTACGGTTGGGGCGAGAAGGATTCGATCCATACCGAGCAGGAAATGGGTTCCAGACGAAAAAATATGGACCATTCCTTACAGTATCTCGGCTGTAGAAAGCATGTTGGAAGCGTATCGGAGCTGCAAGTTCGAGTGCGACGAGCGCTTGAATAAAGAGCTGCCGTTCATCCTGGAATGGCTGGATCGGCGGGACACGCAGGCTAATGCGGTTCCCTCTTCTTCGGAACGAGGTGAATGGAACCCAAATCAGCGGCAAGAAATGCGCGATGCATTGGTGGCAAGAGGCTACAGCAGCAAGACGATTAAAGCATACATATCGCAAACGGAACGCTTTTTTGCAAGATTGCAAGGGACCGAAGCAAGCATAAATGATGCGACGGTGCAAAAATATGCGTTGGCGCTGCTCGAAAAAGGCCTTTCGCACGCTTATGTTAACCAAGCGATCAGCTCGCTGAAATTTTACTTTCGCCATGTGCTAAAGCAGTCCAAATCCGCCGCCTATGTTCGTCCGAAAAAGGAGAGTAAACTGCCAGATGTGCTGTCCCTGAATGAGGTTATGCGTCTGTTGAAAGCAGTGAAAAATCTAAAGCATAAGGCTATTCTGTACCTGACGTATACATCCGGGCTGCGGGTAAGCGAAGTGGTGAGGTTGCGTCTTGAAGACTGCGACCGTGAACGGAAAGTACTGAAAGTTCGTCAGGGAAAGGGCAGGAAGGATCGGCAAACGCTGCTATCCGAAGCGGCTTTTGCGGTGGTCGAGCAGTATATAGGGGTGGAGCAGCCAGAAGACTGGCTGTTTCCAGGGCAGAGGGAAGGCCGCCACCTGACGGAACGTTCAGCGCAGAAAGTGTTTGAAAAAGCGCTGGCTGAAGCGGGCATTCGCAAACAGGTGAGTATCCATTCGCTAAGGCATTCCTTTGCGACCCACTTGCTGGAGAATGGGATTGATCTTCGCTATATTCAGGAACTGCTAGGGCATCAGAGTGTGCGAACGACGGAGCGGTATACACATGTGAGCAGACGGGACATTGGGCGGATTCAAAGTCCGTTGGATCGGATCAGCGGGCTGGAGCATTGAAACGCAGAAAGTGCCGGAATAAGGAGAAAAGTGCAGGATTCACGAAGTTCGTGAATATGACGAAGAGAGCATTCTTTCGGAAGTTCGTAAATAAGACGTTATAGGAAATCAGCGTAAAAATTAAATATCAAAATCAATATTGTTAGTTACTTATTGAATTTTTTTTTACGTTAATGGTCAAACGGAGGTAGACTATGAATGAGAACGAAATGCTTGTTTATCATATTGTGACTAGGAAAGAAATGAGTCCTGGACAGATTATCAATTTTGACAAAAACCAGAAGAACAACCTGTATCATTTCTTTTTTGAGAAGACATATACAAATAATAACGGTGAAGATATTTTTAAGATTTTACATGATCATTATTCAAATGAAGGATTGAAGCTGGATAAAGAGAACGCTGCAGCAACGATGAAGTATGCAGGACAAACGATCAGATCTGTTAGAGAAGTAATAGTAGAAATGGTGAGATTACAAGAATATCCGGATTATCCTTCTAGATTGTCTTGCTTATATGCTGCGAGAAGTTATGAGGATGCTTTGAAATGGAAGGAGATATTTGATTCTTTTAATCGGAAGGTTTTGCAGATTGTTAAGCTACGAGTAACAGGGAGTTATTTTGAAGGTGATGGGAACCTATTACCAAAGGTAGACGGAGTATCATTTTCAAAAAAAATCGAACAGGCTAGAGAATATTGGAAGGGAAATGTAAAAAACGAACTCCCTGAGCTTCTGATTAATGGAAAAATTGAAGTTGTTGAAATAATTGATGATTTCACATTAGTATAATCTGAGTATTTCAAAGGAGACGCTGACATCCTATAACATCATATTCACGCATCGGAGCCTGGCGGCTCCTCGGTCCGCGAGATATGATCGGCAGAGAAGTGGATTCAGCGGACACATCCGCACCGACTAACTGCGCAAGCGCAGCCGGACCCTGGAGGGTCCTTAAGTGGGTGGGACGTCGTGAATACGGTAACGTTATGTGAAATCAGCTTAAATAAGAGAGAAAGAGTGAGATAGATGATTCAAAGCAGATATTTATTTGTATCTCGTGCAGGCAAAGTTATAAAGATCGCCCGACCTAAAGATCATAAGCATAAATCTGTTCCTCAATTAGCAGGTGAGGAAGTACTTGAAGTGATCTTATATTACAGGAATAAAGACAGGAAGCCGCATAAACTACTTATGGTGGAATTTGATAGATTCCATTTAGATTCGGACGGAAATTATAAACAGACAGAAGAAGATAGAAAAAGAGCTATTCATAATTTTCTTTCTTTTGGGATGGCTGATTTGCATGAAGGAATAGAAGTAGAAGATAAGCCACTACCTATACCTGTTGCGCCGATAATTCCGACGACTGCTGAGAAAAAATCATTATACGATTACATAAATGAGAAACTACCCAGTTTTTCAGATGATGCTCCTTATGTAGTGGAAAGTAAAATTAAAGCTGCTAAAGAGAAATATGAAGAGTTTAAAAGCATGGCAAAGAAATCAAACAAGCTGTCTAAGTAGTTCGAAGAAGAAGCAGACATCACATAACATAATATTCACGCTGCGGACATTCGTCCTTGGCCCGGCATGCGCCGGACACCCAGCATATGCTGGGTCGTGAATACAGGAACGTTATCGGAAATTATTGTAGATATAAAATGGAGGCTATTATGTTTGATTTTTGGAATAGTTTGATATCTTCTGTGTCTCTAGTGAATTCAGCTACCATATTATCTTTACTTATAGGAATATTGATTTTTATTTATCAGGAATACAAACGAAGGAGAGAACAGGAAAAAGAAGTTATTCGATTAAAAGAAGAAATAGTAAGTTTAGTAATACGCAATCATGTTAACAGCGGTGTTCCAGTTTCTTCTATAGATTTGAACTCTATCATAGAAGGTTATGAATTGCTGAAAAATAGTAAATTAAGATTGGACGTTAGAGGCATAAGTATGATGGTATATGCAAGAATATATGAAAATGAACATATTACAGATAGTATAAGGCTAAAGTTTTTAAAAGAAGTAGAAGAAATTATAAATAGTTGTGGATTTGAATATATTTCTTCTACTGAAAAAAATAACAGCGAAGAGAATAATTTAATTTCTTCAAGATTGTCTTTGATGATAAGCCTTCTTCTTGTTGTAACAGCGATAGGAATCATAAGTAAATTATATGAGAAATATCAAGTAAATGAACTATTACTTTATATATTAATATTTATATCAGTTATATTAATTATGTTTTCTAACTCTTTCATGAATACTATAGTAAATAGAATGCTTGCTGGAAACTTTAAATTTTTCGATAGAAAATCTAGAAGCATGAAAAAACAAGAAAACCTCATGAGAAGAATAGAAACAATGCCGAACATCTTGAATAATAATCTTATGACTAAAGAAGTTAAATTTGAGGAAGTTTTCAATGATAAGGAAAAAATACTTGAAGTGGTTGAACAAAGAGTACTTCTGGAGGGGTTACTGCGTCAAATCTACTTCGAAGTTTTTCAAGAAGATAATAAAAAGCCTTTACATTACTTGGTATCTGAATTAAATAAGAAAGGTATATTACCTAATCATGTAACATACCCATTAAAAAAAGCTTATTCAATTAGTAGTTATGTCGCACATGAAGCAACAATTCCTGAAGAAGTTGTTGATTACCAATCTTTTATTAGTTCTCTGAAGGAAACAGTAGCAGAGCTTTATAAGATATGGACTTATATTAAAGATGAAAATTCCAAAAATTTGAACTAGAAAAAATACATGTTGATAAATATAAGTAGTAACTTCCGATAACATAATATTCAAGCAGCGGCTCCGTTGGAGCCTTGGTCTGCCGGATGAATTTCAGAGAGGGATTTCAGCAGACAACCCCGCTGGGGTTCATGAATACAGCAACGTTATGCGAAATTCATCAAGACAAGAAAGGAGTCTAACAAAATGGTAGAAAAATGGGTTCATTTTGAGTGTATTTTCAAAAATAAATGAGGCTTGAGAGTTATTACAGAAATCCATAAAGCAATAAAAGAAGGCCGTATTGCTACACCTAGTGATGAATTTAATGATTTCTCTATGTCAATAGCAATAAGGCTTGATCTGATAGACCGACTCTTAAAAAGACTTACTAATAGTATACAGCTGTTAAGTAAAGAAGTAATGAATGTATCTGAAGAGCATATTTTCACACAGGACAAAGAAGGATATGCTCTTTGCATAAACGATGATTTGAAGCTGGATTTATTAATCGATATCGATGCATTTTTGTTTGAGATCAACTCCTGCTGCGAATTATTCAGCCAGTATATTTATGAGTTTTATACCGCGATAGGGATATCTATTCATAAAGATAAGACAGGACAAGAGTTAGCCAGAATACTTAGAGTTGCTTCAAGCGACACAGCGTGGTTTAGAGTCCTAGATGAAAGTAGAAATTTCTTTATTCATAATGGAGCACCATATATTGCTCTTGATATTACTGATGAGAAAAACATGAATATTATAATTATGAAGGAAAATTTGAAGAGCTTTGAAAATTCTAGAAAGTATATAACATTGCATGATCTTGTAAACATAAGAGAAGGCTTTAAAAATTCGTTATCAATATTCAAGATCATCTAATAACTTGTGTAAGTGGTGCTTCGAAGCGATTAACATCGCATAACATAATATCCACACATCGGGCATACGCCCTCGGTCCGGCAGAGGGATTGCGGGGGAGAAGAAGCTGCCGGACACATCCGACTCCGTCGGACTTCGTGAATACAGGAACGTTAGGTGAAATTAATTGTTTTTAATCAAAGGAGTATGATTTAAAGATGAGTTTTACTTCAGAAAATATTCTTCCTGAAGGTACAGCCTATAATAAATTAATAAATTTAATAGCCTTGTTAGGCTACACAAAGCAAAGAAACGAATTCAAAAATCAAGGTATGCTAGCAAGTTATTTTTGGTATGAATATAAGAATTATAGATCGTATGTTGGAGTAGAACTCGACATTTATAAGAAAGACGGTAATATTTTAGTTTATACAAGAACTAGATCAGGGAGAAGTTATTGGGATTTAGAACATCAAAATAAAACTATTAAATATATAAAAGATTATTTTAAAGGAAGTTTTTCAACGGATGAGGGCAAAAACCGTTATTTTATAATAGATGAAAAAGTCCCTACTGAGTTAGAAGCAGGACTTTTTATCGCTAGGTGGGTTTACAAGAATGCACTTATTAAACCCAAAATATATTTAGATTCAAGGAATTTGAAAGGTGATATTTCAAGGGTAGAGCATACAGGCATTTCATTTATAGATGATCTAAATCCAAGATTCTTTTCTAATAACTTGTTAATACCTTACTTGGTAGCAACTTGGGAAGAATATTTGAAGAAATCATTTATTGTGATATTGAAATATACAGATAATAGGGACAAGCTGTTTAAAGAAGCGCGGTTTTCAGTAAATAATCTAAGAGATATCTCTGCTGGGAATACCTCAATTGAAGAGGCTTTAGTTGAAAAATTTTCATTTCAAAGACCACGAATAGTTGCAGAAAATTTTAAAAAGGTTGATGAAAAATTAGATATATTTACTGTATTAAACAAGCCGATTTTAAACAGAAAAGTTTCTCTTTTTGACTCTATTGAAGAAATTGTTGAGTTAAGAAATACATTTGTTCATGAAGGAGGTATGGATTTAAGTGTCAATGACAAAAAACTTAAAGTCATCATCAAAGATTTTGAAGTTGCAGTAGATAGGATTTACGATAGATTTGGAGCTTATTATAATTTTGAACCTAGTAGAGATTTTTGATTCGAAGAACATATATTAACATCATCTAACATAATATTCACGCTGCGGACATTCGTCCTTGGCCCGGCATTCGCCGGACACCCGACATACGTCGGGTCATGAATACAGGAACGTTATATGACAGAATCAAAATGAAAAAGAGCCTGAAGGCTCTCAATCTAAAGATATATGTAATTCGTTATGCAGATGAAGAGCGTCCTTAAAACCTTGCAAATAAATTTCACGTTCTAAAATAGCTTGAACAGAAAGCTCAGCATCATCGTAAAGGAATAGGATCTTCTGAATATTCTCCGGTACTCCTTCATGTAACTGCTTGAAGTAGAGATTCCGTTCGGATGAGAACTGGTTGTAGCTGGAGTTGTTTTTGATAAGCTCGCCATATAAAGATTCAATTCGAGTCTGAATCAGTGAATCAAGTAAGACTTCCAAAGAATTATGCATTCTGAACACCATCCAATGTATTTGACTTTATGAATTAAAGTTTAACTTATTAAACATAATTTTAACAAGTAAAATAATTAAGTCAATACATGTTGAAGATGTTTTTGATAAAGAAAATATACTTTCATATAATTAAAGAAAAATTCACTTGATGTGTGAAAGGAATATCAGATGATTAGTTATAAACCTTTTCAAAAATTATTGATCGACAGGGAGATTAAGAAGCAGGCTTTATTGAAAATGACAGGTATTTCGTCTGCTACAATGGCGAAACTCAATACGAACGAATATGTGTCATTAGAAGTGATTGATAAATTATGTGCGGCTTTAGGTTGTCAGCCAGGAGATTTATTGGAACATATAGCAGAACAATGACTGATTAGAATCAAGAATGACTGTTGGTTAATCGAAGAAGTGATTCCGTCATATAACATACTATTCAAGCAGCGGCTCCTTTCGGAGCCTTGGTCTGCTAGAAGGATTTCAGGGAAGCATTTCAGCAGACAACCCTTCGGGGGTCATGAATACAGGAACGTTAGCAGAAATCCACGAAACAATAAAACTATAAAACCAAAAGACGAAGGAGACGATTGTTGTGGAGCTTTTCAGACAAGTACCACTGTATAGATTTTTAGCTTTATGTAATGAAAGCGGTATGGAAAGAACAGTATTGGACTGCGGGGCGGGAGGAGATTCCCCTCCATTAAGTCTATTTGCACATTATGGATACAAAACTATTGGAATAGAAATGAATATTGAACAGTTTCAAAAAGCGAATCGATTTGCAGAAATGAGAGGACAGAATTTAAATATACAACATGGTGATATGAGATCTTTATCATTTAGTGACGAGTCGATTAGTTTTGTGTATTCATATAACTCGGTGTTTCATATGAGAAAAGAAGATGTGAAACAATCAATCAATGAAATGAAACGGGTATTGAAACCCAATGGAGTATTATTTGTGAATTTCCTAACCGTTAAGGATTTTCGGGTTGGAGAAGGTGTTGATTTAGGAGATAACCAATATGAACAGATTGAAGATAATGAGCCAGTTATCCATTCGTATTATGATTACAATGAAGCTGATGCGATGTTTGATGATATGAAATTAATCTATAAAGAAGATCGAGTTTTGGAAAGAATCTATGAGGGCAAAAAAATACGACAAGGATTTATTGATTACATATTAAAGAAATGAATATATAAAGATTTATCGTATGTAATTCGAAGAGGTCGTGGACATCTGTTAACATCGCATTCAACGCTGCGTGGCGGGTCAAGTCCGCCACTTGGTCCGGAAGAGGCATTTCGGGGGAGTGAATTCACCGGACACATCCCACCGCCTAACTGCCGCAAGCGGCAGTTAGGCGGTGGGATGTCGTGAATGCGGGAACGTTATAGGAAATCAGCGGATATACAAACATCATGAAAACGATATCTAAATTTGTAAGGAGAATATATGAAAATCACTATGGAAATGAGCGAAGTAGCTTATGAAATAGCAAAGAAGGTATATTCAGGGCAAATTACAAGAACTGAAGGAAAGATAGAGATTAATAAGGTCACAGGAATGAATGAAGGATCAGCACAAGCGTTTATCACCATATTTCTGGCGATGATGAGCGGAGAAGTATATAAAAGGGCATTCAATAATGAAACTAATAGATTATTGTTTGAAAGTATAAAAAGAGATTTTGGAAAAGAGTATTTTATAAAAGCTTTAGATGCATCCCAAAAGCATGTAAATTATTATTCAACACTAGGTAAAGGAAATCTTTCAGGTCTTCAAAGCATAATAAATGAAATGAGATCTTAGAGTATTTAGCAATTGCGAAGAAGTCATTGACATCCTATAACATAATATTCAAGCTGCGGCTCCTTATGGAGCCTTGGTCTGCTGATGGATTTCGAAGAAGCGAGTTCAGCAGACACATCCGACTCCGTCGGACGTCATGAATACAGGAACGTTATCAGAAATTAATGCAAATCTGAAATGCTCAAATATAAATATCTACTAAGAGAAGGTGCCTTCATGGACAAGAATTCATTAAATAGAAGAAGCATTATTGTTGATGGGGAAAATGGTGTCGGCAGCTCGGAAGACTTAAAAAAGAATGTTGTTCATAAAACAAACAGCCTATATTGGGATACCAAAGGCAATGACTTCTTAAAAGCAATCGTGCTCCCTTATTATGGAGCATTTATCTCAGAAGAAAAGTGCCAGCTCTTTGGTGATATCTCAGGAAAAAAACTGCTGGAGATCGGCTGCGGAAATGGTCAATCCTTGCAATATCAAGGGGAACGAAACGCATCTGAACTATGGGCTGTGGATATTTCAGAAAGACAAATTGAAAAGGCAGCGCAACATTTGAAGTCATGTGGAATAGCAGCAAAATTGATATGTTCTCCCATGGAAGAAGAATGCGGCATCCCGACGGATTATTTTGACTATGTTTATTCAATTTATGCCATAGGTTGGACCACCGATCTTGAGGGTACCTTTCGACGAATATCTTCTTACCTTAAAAAAGACGGGCTATTTATTTTCAGTTGGTCTCACCCTATACACAGATGGGTTACTACAGAAAATGATAGGTTTGTAATTAATAAGAGTTACTTTAATGAAGGTTGGTATCCGGTAGCAGTTGATGAAGGTGAGCTATTGTTAGCGGACCGTATGCTGTCAACTTATGTAAACGCGCTTGCAAAAGCTGGGTTTGTAATTGAGCTAATGATTGAGGAATGTGATTATGAGTTTATGCAATTGCGGGATGATAACAGCGATATGGCAAAGAGAGCAAAAATGCTTCCAGTAACTTTTGTGATAAAGGCAAGAAAACTATAAGATATAAAAACAAAAGCGAAACTGACTCCAAGATTTTTAGAGGTTCGAGGAAGGTATTGACATCTGATAACAAAACATTCACGCTGCGGGTCGCTGTCGCGCCCCTTGGTCGGCCCGAGGATTTTCAGGGAAGATTAACAGGCGGACAACCCTGCACTGCCTAACCGCATCGCGGCCGCTCCCGTTGGTCGCTTAAGGCAGTGAGGGTTCGTGAATGCCTGAACGTTATACGACAGAATCAAATTGAAAAAGAGCCAGAAGGCTCTCAATCTAAAGGTATATGTAATTCGTTATGCAGGTGAAGAGCGTCCTTAAAACCTTGCAAATAAATTTCACGTTCTAAAATAGCTTGAACAGAAAGCTCAGCATCGTCGTAAAGGAAAAGGGTCTTCTGTATATTCTCCGGTACTCCTTCATGTAACTGCTTGAAATAGAGATTCCGTTCGGATGAGAACTGGTTGTAGCTGGAGTTGTTTTTGTTAAGCTTGCCATATAAAGATTCAATTCGAGTCTGAATCAGTGAATCAAGTAAGACTTCCAAAGAATTATGCATTTTGAACACCATCCAATGTATTTGATTTTATGAATAAAAGTTCAACTTATTAAACATAATTTTATCATATCAAATAATTAAGTCAATACATGTTGAAGATGTTTTTGATAAAGAAAATATACTTTCATATAATTAAAGAAAAATTCACTCGATGTGTGAAAGGAATATCAGATGATTAGTTATAAACCATTTCAAAAATTATTGATCGACAGGGAGATTAAGAAGCAGGATTTATTGAAAATGACAGGTATTTCGTCTGCTACAATGGCGAAACTCAATACGAACGAATATGTATCATTAGAAGTGATTGATAAATTATGTGCGGCTTTAGGTTGTCAGCCAGGAGATTTATTGGAACATATAGCAGAACAATGAAAGATTAGAATCAAGAATGGATGCTGGTTAATCGAAGAAGTGATTCCATCGTATAACATAATATTCAAGCAGCGGCTCCTTTGGAGCCTTGGTCTGCGAGAAGGATTTCAGGAAGCATTTCAGCAGACAACCCCTTCGGGGTTCATGAATACAGGAACGTTAACTGAAATTCCCGCAAAGTAATATTAAAAAGGAGAAAAATCAATGAATTCCTTAAGACATGCTATTATTAATTTTTACAAAGATACAGAATATACTGAATTCAGGGCCGGTGTACCACGTCCAAGAGAATGGCATCTTCCTAAGTTTATGCATGAAAATTTTAATAAAAATGTAGATTTCTTTGAGAAATATAAGAATGGCACAAAAATCATAATTCCTCTTGATGAAGAAGATATGAAACTTTTGAGAGTTACATTGCTACATGAATCGTTATTTTATTTCTATAAAGCATTCTACAACTATTTAGCAGCAAAGAATCTATATTTATCAGGAGCTCTTCATTGGATAGAGATTACAAATTATTATGCAAAGCTATATCTTGCAAGAGCAATTAATACTCTTTGCGGCATTCAAAGTTATCGAATTACCAGTGATAAATTTATTTTTATAGAAGATGTGTTTAGAATAACAAATCCAAAGCGATATCAAACTTTATCAAATAAATATAACCCTAATAAAATTGATTATGATGCTGACATTGTTTCTTATTCAATGCACTTGAAATTAGATATAAAAAACAAAGGAGGTCATCTAATATTTGATAATGAGAGAGTTAATTCGCATGATGATACATGGAGAATTTACTGTGACTTGAATCATGACGAACTTGAATTTACTAAGATAACTTATGAAGAACTTTTTGACAACAAATATGATCATTTATCAAAGGCAAGGAATGAAGAGAATTATACTTTTGATGGCTATATGCAGATAGACTTTAACTTGTTTAATGATAACTTCCATCAATATTTCAATAGGGATGATACTAAAAGAGAAGCTCAATTAGTTTATGACGATGTAGTGGGAGTAACACTTGGAGTTTTTACTGAACTATTTCATTTATATGATAATCTAAATATTCCAGCTCTACCTATTGAGCTTGCAAAGTTTGAGCATATGTGTAAGTACATGATCCAAGATAAGATATTAAGAGATAAGTTGGTAGATTTGTGCCGTAATAAGTTTCCTTTACACAACAAATATATAGAGGAAATGAATGCATATATGTTAGGTACTTATGGTGATTAGCATATTCTATGAAGGCAGGAACTTCAGTTAACATAATACTCACACTGCGCGGCTAACACCGCTTGGTCTGCCCGAGGCATTTCGAAGAAGCGAAATCAGGCAGACAACCCTTACTGCCTAACCGACTCGCGGCCGCTCCCTTTGGTCGCTTAAGGCAGTAAGAGTTCGTGAATACAGAAACGTTATCAGAAATTCATGAAAAGCAATATCACAAAAAGGCATATTTGCATAGTCAAGAGATGAAAGGGGAAGTACTGTGAAGCTTAAAGAGGAATCTATAAAATGGGCTATTAACCATCTGCAATTAGAAAAAGATACAGATCTATTTCCAAGCCCTAAAGAAATAAATGTCTTTTACGATCTTAAAGAGAAGGTAATAACAAGGTTAAAAGATTACGACATAACACAACATCAATTTAGTCCCGCGCGTAGATTCGTTATACCTAAAACAGAACTGTCATATAGAATTGCAACTCAGCTAGATCCAATTGATAGTCTTTTAATAGCGGCGGTTATCTTTGAATACGGTCATTTGATCGAAAATCGTAGGAGACCCAAGGAAGAAAATACAGTATTTAGTTATAGATTCGCTCCAAAGGGAGATGGAACCTTTTATAGTAATGAAAATTCATGGAAAGAATTTTGGACATCCTGCTTACAAAAAAGTAAGAGAAAAAGATACGTAGTTCAGATGGATATATCAGATTTCTATAATCAGATTTACCATCATACTGTAGAAAATCAATTGGGTGAGTCAGGATTACCAAACTCAATAATTAAATTTATCATGCGTTTGCTGGAGGACGTCACAAAAACGGTATCTAGAGGTATACCTATTGGACCGCATTCTTCACATTTGCTTGCTGAAATGACCTTAATCCCAATAGATGATAGTTTATGCATAAAAGGAATTGACTTTTGTCGCTATGCAGATGATATTTATGTATTTTGCGACGATGAAAAAGAAGCTCAAATTACTGTTTATCGGATGGCTGAAATATTGGATAAACAACAAAAGCTTGTATTACAAAACCAAAAAACCGATATCATTAAATCGGAAGTATTCGCTCAAATTTGCGAAAATATGCTAAATGATAATCCATTAAATGAAAATGAGGATCAAATGATTAAGGTCTTAAAAAAGTACACCATTGGTTCCTATAAAGGAATAGATTTTAGACAACTAGACCCAGAGGATCAGGAATTGTTTGCCGATTATAACATCAATGAAGTTTTAGAAAAATATCTAAATGTAATTGAACCAGATTATAAGAAAATTAGATGGTTATATAGAAGGCTTGGTCAATTAGGCGCACCAGGTGGTATTGAATATACAATAGACAATATTAATAAATTAATTCCAGCCATTAGTGATGTTTGTCATTACTTGATTTCAGCAAGTAGAAACTTTGAAGATGATTTTCTGACATTAGGTGATCAGGTAGTAACAATACTTGAGGATGAGCTTATTCAGGCTAACGAGTATTTCTATATAGCGATTTTGAACTTATTTGCGTGCAATTCTGATCTAAATCATTTAAAAAAATTGCTTTCTTTATATAAATCTTCTTCACCAGAAGCTAAAAGAAAGATTATCTTTGCCGCTCATGAGGCTGGGGCTTCTACATGGATACGGGAACTTAAAGAACTATACTCGGCTTTAGATCCTTGGAGTCGTAGAGCTATGTTAATTGCATGTCAGATTCTACCCGAAGATGAAAGAACTCACTATCTAAAGCACATTAAGAAAACACATCCTTTAAGTTTGTCAGAGGAGTTAGTCATAGAGTGGTCCATTAATAATAAAAAGTACAATATGGTTACAGTTGATGAATTGGATATGTGAAGTGATAAATTTCTTTTAATTCATACTGTGTAAGTAATTCAGGGAGAACATGAACTTCTGATAACATAATATTCCTGCTTCGAGCCATTCGGCACTCGGTCCGGCTGATGTATTGGCTAAGAAGTTGGGCAGCCGGACACATCCCACATTCGTCGGACGTCGTGAATACAAGAACGTTATCTGAAATAACTATAAAATCATAAAGAGGATTGAATTATATGTGGCCGAGTATTATCGGGTGGTCTTTATCTGCCTTAATAGCAATTGTTGGTTGGTGGATAGCTATAACTAATTTAAATAAGCAGCATAGAAGAAATCTTGAATTAGATAAACAAAAGTTTGTTCGTGAAATGCAAATTAAAACTGCTGATGAAGCCATAAATTTACTTGCAAAATCAAGAGACTCACTTGGAGAATTGAATTTATATTTAATTCTTTTGCCTGGTGATCTGCGAACAAAATACGCAATGAATTTTGAAATTCATAATAGTCGTTGGGAAAAGCCAAATGAGCAAGTTTTAAAATTGTGGGAAAAATCCTCTAAGTCAATTCTTGAATTCACCTATTTTTTTGAATCGAGAGAAGTTGTACTTAATAAATTTGTAGGAATGAAGGACATATATTTAGAACAGCTAAGTGAAATAAGAGAAGTGATAGGTAGGTATAGTGAGTATTTAGGTGGGATTTATTATTCAAGATATTTAAACGGGATAGTGCTTTCAGAAGAAGAAATGATAGATCTTGAGAACAGAACGAAATAATTTAACGAGTATATTTTTGATTTTTTAGGCTACGTACATGATTTTATCGTCGAACTACAAAATGCTTTTTTGAGTGAGACATTTAAATATTCAATTCCTGTCAGACAACCAACAGACCCTAAATATAAGGTGCTAAAAGCGAAATAATAGATATGTGGGATTAATCAAGAAGAAAGTTACTTCAGATAACATAATATTCACGCTGCGGAAATACGTCCTTGGTCCGGCATTCGCCGGACACCCGACATGCGTCGGGTCGTGAATACAGGAACGTTAGACGCAATTATTGCAGTTATTTAATAAATAAGTGGAGAAGATTTTAATGAAATGGATTGTTTGTTTAACTGGAGATGAAGATGATCTTTATGAACTTTCAAAATTACTTAATACAGAAAAATTAGCTATCCATAAGGAAGGGAATCAGTATTACTTAAAATCATCACAAATCAGACCAACTGATGAATATAATGAAGTTTGTGATAAAGTAGATGAATTGATTGAACTAATAAATGGAACAACAAAACTATCATTAGGAACTCGTAACACGGTTGGTTTATCAGATATTTACATCTTAAAAGACGATGGTGGCCGTATTTTGTTTTTTTCAGCCCACCTTTTTGGATCAGGAGGAGCAAGTGCAAACTATCAAATTATTAGAGCTGATGGAACAATTGAAGTATGTAATCATGATAATCCTGCTGATTCTGTACTGAATTGGATAGAATTATCTTTAAAAGATGAATTGGTGAATAAAATAATCAGGTTGATATCTCATGATAGTGATAGTTGGGTTGGTTTGTATAAGATTTTTGAGGTGATTGACAAAGACGCTGGAATTAGATCGTTTGCTTCAGTTTCATCTGAGAATCTCAAGAGATTTACCCAAACAGCTAATAGCTATAAGGCCATTGGTATAGAAGCAAGACATGCATTAGATTATGAACCACCTAGGAAGCCAATGAATATTACTGAAGCAAGGTTACTTATACATTTAGTGGTGAAAGAATGGCTTAGACTTAAAGAAGAAAATTAGGTTGTTCAATGAAGACAATAACAGCGTCTAACTTCAAGCAGCGTCTCTTTTGGAGCCTCGGTCTGCGGGATGGATATCGGAGAAGAGTTTCAGCAGACAACCCCTTACGGGGTTCGTGAATACAGGAACGTTATCTGCAATTGACCAACACAATAAATTTAAAAAAGCTGTACTATATAATACAAATTTCGAGAAATTTATTTCATTTTTTTTAAGCATATTGTATGCAGACTATTAAGATCATAGTATAATAAAAAAGTAAATCAATTATTATTTTTACTTAAAATTGAATTTAATACATATTAAATAGATAGGAGAGTTTAAATGAAAAATGTTCAAATTTTAAAAGTATTTATTGCTTCTCCTGGAGACGTAATTGGAGAGCGAGGGATTGTAGGAGTAGTAATTGACCAACTTAATAAAGATATTGGAGATATTTTTAATGTAAGGCTTCAATTGGTCAATTGGGAGAATAGCACTTCACCTTCTATTCAGGGAGTTGATGCACAAGACATCATTAATAAACAAATTGATGATGATTATGATATATTCATTGGTGTTCTTTGGTCAAGAGCAGGAACGAAAACAGCTCGAGCTGATTCGGGTACTATTGAAGAATTTGAAAGGGCATACAACAGAGCGCGATCAGGTGAAAATGTAGAAGTAATGTTTTACTTCAATGAGTCGCCGATATCGCCTAGAGATATGGACTTAAATCAATTAAAATTGATAAAAGATTTCAAAAGTAGAATTGGCGAAGAAGGAGTATACTATTGGTCCTACGAAGGAATTGATAGTTTTGAAAGTTTTTTAAGAGCGCATCTTACTATGAAACTAAAAAATTGGAATACTAACCATACGAGCGTTATAGTCGCTGATCAACAAGAAGATTTTGAAATCGAAGATGAAGATGAAGACGGACTTCTTGATTTATATACTACGTTAACTCAGAAAGCTTTTTACTTGAATGTTAATTTTAATAGCATTGAATCCTTAGTCACTGAATTTGCAAAAGATATCACTCTAAGAACCGAAAAGCTTGCAGCTATGGAAAATGCAACTGACATTAAAGCAATGAAAATAGCGATCAGTCGTATAGCCATAATAATGAATAGTTTTGCTTCTAAGTTTGAACCCGAATCAAAAGAAATGAGTACCCATTTAAATGAGTTTTTAGATGCATTCAGTAAATCAGTATCCATAATAGAAGAAGTCGATGGGTCGTTAGCAACTAACCCAGAACTTGTGAATATGACTGAAGAAATGTTTTCTGCTTTAAAAGGCTCTGAAAAGGCAATCGACGAGATAAAAGAAATGTTAGGAACAATTCCACCTATTCAAAAAGATTTGATTAAAGCGAAAAAGAGAATCATGAATTTATTTTCTGACATGAACCGCTTAATGTCTACAGCAGCAAGCGTATTGGAAGATATGATAAGTTAGTGATCTGTGTGATTTAGAAATCATTATGAAAAGAGGCAATCGAGAACTTCTCGAAAGCCTTTTTTATTATTCTATCTGTATTGAGCTAGAATAAGTTGTTTAAGGAGCATCAACAGCAGATAACATAATATTCACGCTGTGGGCATACGCCCTTGGCCCGGCATTCGCCGGACACTCAGCATACGCTGAGTCGTGAATACAGGAACGTTATAAGAAATCGGTGAAAGATATATTTATTTAGGGTAATTCAACGGAGTTAAATTTGAAAGATGTTCATTGAAAACTATATTTTTCAGGAATTAGCCGACATCTTATAAAAGCGTATTTCTTCACGTTGCGGACCTTATGGCTCTTGGTCTGCAGGAGGGTTTCGGGGAAGCGGAATCAGTTGACAACTCCTACGGGGCTAAGCCCCTCGAACCCAGACAGACGCCTCTTAAGCTTCTCGGATTCATGCATACACGAGCATTAGCTGTAATTTGATTTTGAATTTAGATATAACATAGTTAATTAATAAAGGAATAGGGTGACGAGGTGCTTGATTTTAAAGAATTGGAAAAAAGCGGAGTCGAGTTTGAGCAACTTGTCAAAGAGTTGTTGTTATCGGAAGGTTTTGAGATTCACTGGACCGGAGTGGGACCGGATGGGGATAAGGATTTGATTGCCATTGAGTCCTATGAAGGTAAATTGGGAGAGATTCAGAAAAAATGGGTTGTACAATGTAAGCACAATGCACATAGCGAGAAATCAGTAGGTAAAAATGATCTACAGATTATGGAAACTTGCTTGGCTATTGGTGCAGATGGTTTTTTAATAGCGTGTTCTACGCAACCTTCATCAGGATTAATCAATCATTTGAAGGATATTAACAACTTCACAAAGGTTAGCGCTAGATATTGGGATTCGATTGAAATAGAAAGAAGACTAATGAAACCTCATAACTATCATTTGATTGATATGTTTTTTAATGAATCAGCAAAAAAGCTGTCGTGGAAATTGTATAACACACAGGATTCTTCATTTTGGATGGCTTACTACAAGAAGTATTTTATCTATCTATCATCAAGAGATTCATTGACCTTTAGTGAAATTGGTTTAGTGGAGAAATTTATAGAAGTAATCGAAGGTTTTGATAAAATCGATAAACGTAAGCTTGTTGGTCTTGAAAGATGCACTAATAGCCGTGAATACCTACTGCCAAGAGCCGTATATTACGATGACAAGAATACGAATTTTTTGGTGTTTGTTGATTACATGTATTACACCAAAGAAAAACCCAAAGCTAGACTGGTAGATTTTGATCAGTATTTTAACGAGAAGAATTGGAACATTGAGGGGGTTAGCGTGAATTGGGACATAAGGTTTGTTGAAGCCAACTTCGGATCAGATCACTTTAGAATAAATCACAAAGATTATTATAAGAACTTTATGGATAATTTCAAAATTGGATATTCAAGAGATAGCAACGAGTTTAACAGGTTGTATGAAGACTATGACTACATTGAGAAAGCAATAATGAGCAGCGGTTTAGTGGATTTACTTGATAAGTACGAATATAAACAACATTTCAATGCATTTGAACAAAATGTCATTGATCATCTTAAAAACACTCATGGTGGAACGTCATCAATTGAAGCGGTTTTGAATTATGTCAGAGGTCGTCATGAGTTTGAGAAGGATGATCGATTAAATAGCGTATGGCAAATACTATATATCGAGATCATCCATGATTTAATTGATAAGGACATTATTCTCCCTTTCCGTGATTCTCCGAATGGGGTAATTACTTTAACTGAAAAGGGACGACAATCATGTGATTACTACGGAAGCGTATTGCGTAAATAGATGGAAGAAAACTAACTATATTATATGGAGAACTTCATTGTAAACAAAATATGTGAATTAAAATCGAACTACAGCTAGCTAATACGTCGGTTTACTGACATTCCTTCGGGTGTCACAGCCCTTGCGTGGCAAGCGCTATGCCGCTTTTTTCGCTGAAGCGTTAATAAGGAAGGAATGATCGTGAGCCGCGGGAATGTTATAAGAAATCGGCAGGTAAAAATCTTTAGTTTAGCTAACTGGCTGCAATAGTGAACTAGATATTTCAATAGCGTTGATCATAAGTAGTATATCTAAGAACAAAGTATTTATTTCGAAGAAACCACCGACATCTTATAACAAAGTATTCAACGCTTCGGTCGACTTCTTCGCCCTTTGGTCCGGCTAGAAGAGGCGATGAAATAGTTGCCGGGACACATCCACCGTTGGTGGACGTCGTGAATACAGGAACGTTATACGAAACCATCTTAATACGAGGAGACACAATATGAACACAGATGATTTCTCATGGGAGAAAGTCTATTCATACTGGAAACACTTTATTGAAGAATATAGCTATAAATCTATTAGTGAGCAGAATTTCGAAAAAATTATGATAAAACCACAGCTAAATTCTAATCTTAACATTGGAACTGAAATAATAGATTGGTGGCCAACCAGTGAAGTTGAATATAGAACAAAGAAATTAAATGATCGGGGCATCTTAGGTGCTGATTGGGATACAGTGATGGGTATTAAACGAACAGCTGAGATGTTATGGAGTAACAAAGAAAGCAGTGAGAAACAAGCTTTGATTTGGATTTCTGCGGGACTAAATGAAATATTATCACACCTTCCAGAGGAATGGAGAGGAGATCCATACAGATTAATTTATAGAATTAATTTAAATATTATGAAGGAAATGAGAGATAGAAGTATGTGGTCGTGGCACGGGTCAACTAGAAATTTTTTGCCTGTTACCGTTAATAAATTTATGGAGTTATATTCCAAACCAAATGAGATATACAACTTAATTAATATTGTAGCAGTTGATAATAGTTTATCAAGAAATGCATGGACACTAGTATACGTCTCTGGAGAAGAAGAGGCCTCGTATAATATAACATTCACGCATCGAGCCATAATAGCCCTCGGGCCGGTAGAAGGGATTTCGGGAAGCAGCCGGACACATTCGACTTCGTCGGACGTCGTGAATACGAGAATGTTATACAACAGAATCTAAATTGCAGATCTTTGACGCACAAATGGAATCGTGTTTAACAATCCAATAAATATAAATTGTAAGTTGAATACAGGAAATTAAATTAAGCTTACAATGAAGAAAAGTTTATTAAGGAGACCTTATGATTAGATTCGAAGAAATCGGGAATGAAATTATAATTCGATACACACCAAGGGATGGATTATATTGGATAACAAAAAAATTTGATAATAACCAGAAGATAACTATAGGCAGAACCTTTTATTTTGAAAAGGATGATTTATATAAAGAGATCGGTTCAGAAGAATTTACTATAATAGAAGAGGCACAATTTTCTTTTGCAAATTTAGAAGGCGACTATTTTAGAGTCAAGAAAACTGCAATCGGGATAGAGGATGAGTTATTTATCCATAAAAGTATAAAATTTCAACCGAATATATTTAAGACATGGAATAATATATCTATTTTCAGGAAGATTTTTGATGTGATAGAAGGAGATTTGTTTATTGGACCAAAAGAATCGGATTTACATATGGAAGAATTCAATAAGCTATTAAAGGTATTTCCTAACTCTACTGAACTACAGAAATATTCTAATGCAAGGATTAGCTGTATATTAAAAGAATATGTAAATATTAAACAAGATTTTATATCAGAATATAATTCTTACATGTCTAAAAAGTCAGTGGCTAAAAGTACTAAGTCAAGCTTAAGTGCTTCATTTGCTGAGTACGAAACCATTAAGTATCAGATAGTGCTGAATCGCCTTAAAGATATGCTTAAGAATGAAAAAGGCTATTCTGAATCAGACTGGCAAAACGAAATTATTGACGTTTTGATATTGATTTACCCTAAATATATCACAGTATTTAAAGAAGTAAGCGTCTACGACGATTACGATTTGAAAGAAAGAAGATTAGATTATATGCTAGTTGACTCAAATGGAAATGTTGATGTTGTTGAAATAAAAAAACCTAATTCTAATGCCTTGATTTCGACAAGAACATATAGAGATAATTATGTCCCCGTTAGAGAACTCTCAGGTACTATCATGCAAGTAGAAAAGTATCTGTTTCATTTAAACAAGTCGGGTAGACAAGGTGAAATAAAACTAACAAATAAATATAAGGATTTGCTTCCGGATGGTTTCAAGATTAACATAACAAATCCTAATGCTATCTTAATTCTTGGAAGAGAAGAAGAGCTTGGTATTGAACAACTTCGAGATTTAGAAGTTATTAAAAGAAAGTATAAAAATGTGTTGGATATTGTTACATATGATGATCTTATTAGAAGGTTAGAAAGAATTATCGAAAAATTTCAAAGCCAATTGCCGAAAGCAGATTCAAGAAGTGACTCCGTCGTATAACATAATATTCAAGCAGCGGCTCCTTATGGAGCCTTGGTCTGCTGGATGGATTTCGAGGAAGCATTTCAGCAGATACATCCGACTACGTCGGACGTCATGAATACAGGAACGTTATAGGAAATCAGCGTGAATTTAATAATTTTTTGAAATGAGGTAAGCTGATGAGGTATGTAGATGAGGTGTCGAAACAAACACTAGACTTCGAAAATATGAGCGAGCAAGATCAATTAGATTTTTTGGATTCTATTTGTGAGAATGATTATAAATTGGTAAATGAAATGGTAATAGAACAAGAATTGTTTTATCAAACTTATTCGTCAGAAATTGAATTTTCAGTATTTCAAGATCGAATAAATTCTTTATTGCTTTACTTAAATATAAATAAAGATTTCATTGAAGAATTCATTGAGACAAGAAAAAAATATTTAGAAAGAAGTCTTTCAAAACCTATTAGTGCCGAGATGGGACATGCTCAAGAAGAATCATACTATAATATTGAGAATTACTTTACTGAATACTTGTATATATCGATAACCTCCTTACTTTATAGCATTCTTGAGAGCACCTTGAAAAATATAGTTGATTTACTTGCCCATAAAATAGGGGAAGAATTTGTTATGTCGTCTCAAAATAAACCAGTGATCAATAAATATATAGATTTTATACGTAGAGAGTGCAATATGAATGTTAATCTACCAAAAGACTTTTGGAAAGAGATTAAACAATTAAGGCAAATCAGAAATCAATTTACTCATTCACTGAAAGACGATTTAGCAGTACACAATAGAGGTGAAAATGAAACTACATATAAGTCGTATTTAACGTATGATTATTGCCTTGAGAGTTTCGGGCTAGTCTGCGAGTTGATTGAAGAAATAGAAAGATTGCTTCTATCAAAATACCTTGAATCTTCAATTTAAATAATAAGTAGTTTTATAGGTTGTGCAAAGAAGTGCTGACATCCTATAACATAATATTCACGCTGCGGACATTCGTCCTTGGTCCGGCATTCGCCGGACACTCAGCATACGCTGAGGTCGTGAATACAGAAACGTTATGCGTAATTATTGCAATTCTAAAGAAGAAAGGAGAAATACAATGGATCAAATCAAATATCCGATTGGTCAATTTCAACCCAAAAACAATCTTTCAAATGATGAAATAATAAATCTTATTAGACAAATTCCTGAACTAATTAAGCGATTAAATACATTGCTGGTTGGTCTCGAACAATACCAATTGGAGACTCCGTATCGGCCGAACGGTTGGACAGTAAGGCAGGTCATACATCACTTAGCTGATAATGATATGAATGCGTACCTGAGATTTAAAAGAGGATTAACTGAAAATAATCCATTAGCAAATACATATAGAGAAAATCTGTGGGGAGAATTAATTGATTACAAGAAGTTGCCCGTAGAGAATTCGCTATCACTTATTGAAATATTGCATCATCGCTTTTTAGTGTTGCTGAAAGAACTTAGTATAGAAGAGTATAAACGGACTATACAAACCGAAGTATTAGGAATAATTACATTAGAGACAGCTATACAAAGATTTATTTGGCACAACAAACACCATGCATCCCAAATCGAAAACCTAATAAGAAGAGAGAAATGGAAAGACATATAAGAAAGAGGGTAATTGTAAGGAGTTCAAAGATGGCAGTAAAAACGCATAACATAATATTCAAGCTGCGGCTCCTTTGGGGCCTGGGTCTGGGGATGGATTTCGGAGAGGAATTTCAGCAGACACCCCTATGGGTTCATGAATACAGAAACGTTAGCCGATATACTTGTAAATTCATAATTATAGGGGTTGTTTATGTGCTTGTTGTTCATTGATCACCTGTGAATTACTCAAAAAACATCTTGAAAAACGGAATTAGAAAAAGTCGGAACGGGGTTTACTGTTTTCCTTTAACAGGACATATTGCATTGGATCGTTGGTGGATGAAAGCATTAAAGAGATTTAGAAAAGACAGAAAGAAATATAATGGATTTGTATTTAGAGTGGAAGAGTCTGATTTTCCTGCTTATTTTGGTCATTTTATAGGACACATGACAAGTGACAGAAGCGAAAAACCTATAAAAACGCTAATTGAATTAGGTATGGAAATACAGAATGCAATCATTTGGAGGATCGGAGAAAGAGCTGTATGGAATAATATCGAAGTACATAACCATGATCAGGATTTTTTAAAGCTGGGGAAGGAAGTAATTAAGAAAAATCCAGATGATTATAAGGAAACTTTAACAGATGCAGCATTCATGGAATATATCCTAGAGGACTGTCAACTTGTTTTGACGAATTCTATAAATGCTAGTCGAATCATTCGGGTTATCTCACCAACTAAAGAGTTTGGAAAAGTCTTATACAAGCAAAAGAAAGATGAGTATTTTGAGTGAAAACTCGAAGAGGATCAGTACTTCGGCTAACATATATTCAAGCAGCGACTCTGTGAAGCCTTGGTCTGCAAGGTGGATTTCGAAAAGGTATTTCAGCAGACAACCCCTAATGGGGTTCATGAATACAGAAACGTTATCTGAAAGACTAGCATTTAAGAAAACAGGTGAATAGAATGCCATTAATTCATGAGTTTCTTATAGCTCCTAAAATTGGCTTTGAATTAAATCAAATTGTTAGGAATAACAATGGGAGAATTAATAAAAGTAAATCAGGTATCGATTATTTAGTTGAATTAGATGATGAATTCTTTCAGTATTTTTCAGATACATTAAAGTGGATACCAAATGAAACTGGAAATAGATTCGGGTTGAATTACTATGGGTTAACAGATATTTATCCAAATGGAGCGAGTGTACTAAAAAAATTATTACAGGTTGGTATGAGATATTTAAAAATGCTCCAAATGAAATAAAGTTAACAGGGAATTATTTTTGGAGAGACCAAATCGATAAAGGTGAATATGAAAAAATTGAAGTAAGAAAAGCTAATTTATTAAAAATTCTCTCTGAACTAATTACCTTATGTAATCTAGTTGAAGATAATGACGACTTAATAATATTACATCTAGGGATTTGACACTTTGAATGAAGTACTAGTAAGTTATTAGGTGTCAAGCACAGAAGCATATTCAGATAACACACAACCTGACCTAAGATAAGCTATCTAGGGTCAGGTCACGTCATAGAGGCGGAAATGTTAGATGAAAGCACCTAAATAAATAAAACCATCTATAAAGGATGAAAAGAAAAAATGATAAAATCTATTAGTATTGATGAATGGAATGGGACCACATTCAATGAAGAAATAGTTATGAATCCTACATGGGCAGACACTTTAAGTTTTTTAAAAAAACTCGATGGAGATAAATTTACATTAGTTTTTTTTGAGGTATCAGATACAGATTCAGCATTGGTTGGAGGCGGACCGGAATATTTCATAGTGTCTATTACAATTGATGGTAATATATATACTCTTATGAACGATAAACAGGGAAACAATGAAATTCTTCTGGTTGCTGGTGGTCAGTTAGGAAATTATTGCGATAACATTTGTATAGAATTAATTCCTTTGATTGAAGTAATAAAGTATTATTATGAAACTGGAAAACTACTCAAAACACATAAATGGAAACAAGAATAATAATTACTTTCAATGCAACTCTAAAAAGTAGGTGACATCATCTAACATCGCATTAAATTCATCGGAGCAGAACAAGCTCTACGCTTGGTCTGGAAGAGGCATTTCGGAGGAGCGGATTCACCGGACACATTCGACCTGTTAAGTCTGACGAGTATTCCCAATGGTCACCTTAAACTGCTTGAACTTCAGGAATGCCCAACGTTATGTGAAATCAACGAAATTATTTAAGAGGTAAACATGGGTGTGACCGCTTGGCGCTTTTTCTTACTCCACGAGCAAGTTGCAATAAAATGAACATGAAATAGACGGAGCTGAGTGTCTACTTCATGCTCGCCTAAATTTTTGAAAATTAAATTACAGATGGATCAATGGATCTTTGGAGGTTCAGACTTCAACGTATCGTTAAGCTGGGTCACAAAAATACCTTCGTTCAGGCCAGGGTTATTTCGAAACATTTTCGCTTCTTCCACCAGAACTTCGTCTGTATCCGTGCCAAGTATCTTTATTGTTGCATCAATGAATGAATCAAGTGGCATCGCACGTGGTTCATCGTTGTTGCTTTGAACCCATGGGGGCACAATTTCTATTACTTTTACCGATGTGTCTTTAAGCAAGTACCTTTGGGAAAGCGTATAGGTATGAAGTGCTGCTTTCGTCGCGGAGTATACAGCAGTTGTTGCTAATGGTACAAATCCGAGTATTGAAGTCGTGTTGATGATAACCGCTTCTTCTTTGGACTTCAAATGCTCGATGAATGCAGAAGTCAACCGAATGGGACCTAGCAAGTTTGTAGTGACAGTCGAAATCAAAACATCCTCATCAATCACACCCGCCGCGTCATCGGATTGTATGATGCCGGCGTTGTTAATCAAGACATTAACATCCGGATATTCTTTGATTAACTGCTTTGCGACCGCCTTTATGCTGGCAGGATCTTGTACATTCAATTCCACTGCGGACATGCCGGGATTCGCTTTAATCGTCTCCTCCAGACGCTTTTTACGTCGACCGGAGATAATAACTTTGTTTCCAAGATTGTGGAGAGCTTCTGCTAACGCACGTCCAATTCCCGAACCGCCGCCTGTAATAAAAATCGTGTTTCCTGTAAGTTTCAATTTTTAAACCCTCCTAATTCAATGTAAATTAAATTATCCAAACATTGTAAAACAATAGCTTTCATGAGTATGGCTCCTCTAAAATTGAACATATGTTGAATCATCAACATAAATTTTATAAAGTAAATGTATCAGAGCGGTATATGGGGTTCAAAGGTTAAAACAAGCGTGGTTGTTGATTTTTCAACAGAGGACTTCGAAGTGTTCATTTTTTCGGATAGTACAAAGGGGAGAAGGATATGGACAGGCGTATTCAAAAATCGAGGCAAGCCATTATTGATGCTTTTATGAGGCTGATGGCAGAAAAGGAATTCGAGAGAATTACGATCAATCAAATTGCGGAGGAAGCGAATGTCAATCGCGGAACGGTTTATTTGCATTTCGCTGACAAGTACGATCTGCGTGATCAATGCATGGAAGCTCAAATTAACGAGTTACTGCGCAATTGTATGTCTGAAGATAACTTCTTTCATCTCCCTTCCAAAACCGCATTACTGCGCAGTTTTGAATATTTGGAGCAGCATGCTTCATTCTACTCTAGAATGCTGACGAACAAGGGAAGTACGGTTTTTCGGAACCAAATGGAGAAAATGTTTCGGCAAAGTCTGGGCGAGCATCTGGATTCGATCAACCTCGATCAGGAAATGAACAGGGACATTACGGTGCAATTTTTAATTTCAGCGGCAGTGGGGATATTGGAATGGTGGATTACTCGTTCGATGCCATATCCGGCATCGGTCATGGTTGAACAATTTTGGAATTTGCTGAACCGTGGTGTCGAGGGACACGAACGAACATCGTCCATTTGAGTCTCTAATTTAGAGGCTTTATACACAAACGTTATCAGAAATTCTTTAATTACTAAAAACATAATAATAAGATCTCAAAAGTACTAAAAGCTATAGTATAAAGAACGCGAAAGATCTGGAGGTCACTTTATGGATATACTCTTTGCTAATTATGGGATTAATATAATTCGAAGAGATGGGGGAATATTCATTAGTTTTGATGCTGGTGGAATAGTGGTTCAAATGATAGAAATAGAAATAACAGAAGAAGAGTCACTAAAAGCTCAGAAAAGTGAAAGAGATGCATATGAACTAATAATCAAACTACAAAATGAAAAAAGAACGTATAAGAAAATTCACTGATAAAAAAATTTGCAGATTGATTTTGAATGCATAGTGAAGAAGTTCGGTAACTTCTGATAATATAATATTCAAGCATCGAATCCTCACGGAGCTTTGGCCTGTTGGGATGGAGTTCGAAGAGGGATTTCAGCAGACAACCCCAGAAAAAATAAAAAGACAATGGAGGTATGTTTGGTGCTGACATTAGAAAAAGCTAGAAAAAATGATGCACAAAAACTTGCTGAAATACAAAAGGCCAGTTTTGAGGATGAATCAAAGCATTTTTATAATAACGAAACCGTTGGGCCAATAGGATATGACTCCATAAGCTGGCAAGAAGAGATGATGCAAAATTGCGAATATTTCAAGTACTCTTTAATGGAGAAATAATCGGGGGAGCTATGATATTTGTAGAATGTAATCAAGTGCATAATCTAGGAAGAATCTTTATTGATCCAAATTTTAAGAATCAAGGAATCGGAACGCAGGTGATGGAGAAAATTGAATATAAATTTCCAGACAGCACTAAATGGTGGCTGGGTACTCCTAGCTGGAGTGTCAAGAATCGTCACTTCTACTCAAAGTGTGGGTTTACTAAAGTTAGAGAAGAAGGTGACTTATACATTTTTGAAAAGACTCTATAAACTTATGTAATGTACAAACGTTATGAGACATCAGTGCTAAGTGTTACCAAGAAGATATTTAATGAGAAGAGTGAAAGGGAGGATTTACAATGAAGATTGATTTTGCGATTGAATCAGATTATGAGTATATCTCGTTAAGAGACAAGCACATACATAAAACACTTATAGGACCAAAAATAAAAGAAAATGAAATTCTAATAATTAGAGAATCCAATCAAGAAATAGGTTGGATGAGATACGGATTTTTTTGGGACAACACACCATTTATGAATATGATATGGATAGATGAGGAGTATAGAGGAACAGGTATTGGTAAAAAAGTTGTCCAATATTGGGAAGAATTAATGAAACAAAAAGGATTTGAAATGGTCATGACCTCAACACAGTCGAATGAAGGAGCTCAACATTTTTATAGAAAGCTTGGATATAGAGATGCTGGATGTTTAATGCTTGAGAATGAACCTCTGGAAATAATACTGACAAAGGAGTTGAACAAAAATTAACGTTGAGGAAATCAATGAAGGAAGTGACATTTAAAATATAATATTCAAGCTGCGTTCACAATGGAGCCTAGGTCTGGGAGTTGAAATTCGAAGAGGGATTTCAGCAGACAACCCCTTTGGGGTTCATGAATACAGAAACGTTATGCGAAACCTTTGAGAATCTAGAAATGAGGTAACTTCAATGATGCAATACAGAATCCGACCAATAATAGAAGATGATGTGTTTTTTTTATGGGAGATGTTATATGAATCATTATTTGTCCCAGAAGGTCAAGAGCCATTCGATAAAGCGATAATAAAAGACCCTTATATATCAAAGTATATTGAAGGTTGGGGAAGAGATGGGGATTTTGGATTTATAGCAATGAACCATGAGGGTGAACCCGTCGGATCAATAACAGTTCGATATTTTAACGAGGATAATAAGGGATTTGGATTTATTGATAATGATGTACCCGAACTAGGAATGGCTTTGTTAAAAGAATACAGGGGGAGAAAAATCGGAATGGCCTTAATGGATGAATTATTTATAGAAGCTAGGAAGAGGAACATAAAAAAATTATCCCTCAGTGTTGATCCGAGCAATGCAGCGGCAATGAAACTCTACGAGCGATTCGGATTTAAAGAAGTTGGGAAAGTTGATTCATCAATCACGATGGTTGTTGATTTGAGAAGTTAAAATACAGTAGTAATAGGGATTATTTTAAGGAACTCAAAAGAGATCAAGGGTATCGCCTAACATCATATCCAAGCAGCGGCTCCTTACGGATTCTGAGTGCACCCAAACAATCCAAAACTCGGGAGTCAAGGGTTGAAAAATGTATGCAGAAAATTCTCAATGGAGAGGGTTTAAATGATCGGTAAAAGTAATTCAGACAAAGGCTAAATAAACGTATTAGAGGCTATAATTATGATAGATTTAGAGTCAGAAAGATTACTTATAAGAAATTTTCGATCTGATGATTGGAATGATCTACATGATTACTTATAAAATGATAGGACACATTTATTTTAATCAAACCGTACCCTTTGAGTTTTTAACATGGGAAATAGGATACATATTCAACCCAAGATACTATGGAAATGGATATGCTACGGAGGCAAGTAGAAGAGTATTGCAATATGGATTTGAAGAGTTAAAGGCTCATCGGATTATTGCGATGTGTAATCCAGAAAACGCTTCATCGTGTAGATTATTGGAGCGCTTGTTGATGCGAAAAGAAGGACAACCCATTTGGCATAATGCATATCAATATGCGATTTTAGCAGATGAATGGCAAAGGAACAATGAATAATTTGAAAAAAGGAGCTTGATACCATGAATGAGAAGTCACGGTTACTAGAGGAGTTCAAAGGATGGATCAGTTTTGTTTCTGAGATTCGTGAAATGGATTGGCACATAAAGATTGCCGAAGATAAATGGTCAGTTCAGGATGTCGTAAGTCATATACTGCTGTGGGATAAATACTTTTTTGATGCAGCAATAAGTCCCATATTAAACAATACACCTTTGATATTAACACATATTGATTTTGAACAATTTAATCAGGATGCTATTGAATATGGAAAAACAAAAACGAAAGAAGAATTAATTAAAATGACTATTCAGTATCGTAACATGATATTGGAGAGTATAGAGAGTTTTGAAGACGATAAGTTTACTAAAGAATATGCTAACGGGAAGTTTACTGTAATATCATATTTAAGAGATTTTATCTGGCATGATCAACATCATATCAGACAGATTGATGAGCTTAAAAGAAGAGCTATGTGAGTATATAGGCGGGTGAATCATATGGGGGATTATTGGAACAAAAGATTTACTGAAGAAGGGATGATTTGGGGGTGTGAACCAAGTCAAACTGTAACCCAAGCTATAGATTTGTTCAAAAAGAATAATGTACATGATATTTTGGTTCCTGGTGCTGGATATGGAAGAAATACGAAGGCGTTCTCTTCTTATTTTCAGGTTGATGGAATTGAGATATCTAGTTCAGCTATAAATCTAGCAAAAGAATGGGACTTAAAAACGAATTTTATTCAAGAATCGGTATTAGAGTTTAGTACATGCCAAAGGTATGATGGAATATATTGTTATGATTTATTGCATTTATTTTTGTTAGAAGATCGAAAAAAACTGATACAGAATTGCGTGAAGCATTTGAAGGAATTGGGAGTAATGTATTTCACATGTTTTTCTGATTGTGATTTTAATAATGGTGTGGGTAGGGAAATTGAAGAAGGAACATATGAATACAAGAAAGGTAAATATGCTCACTTCTTTACTGAAGAAGATTTAAAAGGACATTTTAATGATTTGAATATATTAGAAACGGGTTCCATAAGAGAAACTCTGATATATGCAGAAAAACAACAGAAAAAATATGAATTAAGATATATATTTGTTCAAAAGATTGGATAGCTATTCAAAAAAGCAAGCAACTTCTACTACATCGTTTTATGCTTCACTTATCTCAAGTTGATTTTTTTGTGCTTTTGAACAAAGCAAATACACCGCCGTAAGTTTAATCGCTTTAGGACGGTGTATCTGTCTTTAGAACCACTGTATATCCGTTGAAAACTTTTTATTCCTCTCCGGTCGCCACCGGATTCTCCTCATAACTGATCCAGTCGCTCCAACTTCCCGGATATAAACGGACCTTACTAAATCCAGCTTCATTCAGGGCTAGTACATTGGGACAGGCGGATACGCCGGAACCGCAATACACGATAATTTCTGCATGTGGGTCAAGGTCGGCAAAGTGCTGCTGCAATTGTTCCACATTTTTAAAGCTGCCTTTTTCGTCCAATACTTCTTTCCAAAAGAAATTCACCGCACTTGGGATATGCCCCGCTGCTTGATCAATGGGCTCCTCCAGCCCCAGGAAACGCGGCCGCTCTCTCGAATCAATCAATATGTAAGAGCTATCAGGAAGCGAACCTTCGGATACACGTTGCACTTCTTGCATATTTGTGAGCATTTGCGGCTGTACATTTGGTGTGAATGTACTTGGAATGCGAATCGGCTGGTCTGCCGTAACGGGGAACTTCGCTTCCTTCCAAGCGCTGTAGCCCTCTTCCAGCACATATACCTGCTCATGCCCGAGATAGCGCAGGAGCCACCAGAAGCGGGAAGCCATCATACCGCCTTGGTCATCATAAGCGACGATGCGTGAAGATGCGTTGATCCCGGCACGACTCAGACGTGCGGCAAGTGTATCCGCATCAGGTAATGGATGGCGACCACCATGCTCACCAAGAGGAGCAGTAAGGTCTTCTTCCAAATCGAAGTGAACCGCCCCTGGAATATGGTCTTCATTAAATTGAGTCCGTCCAGCCCCGGCTTGTCCGAGCAGGGAACGGCAGTCGGCAATGATCATGTCCGGCTCATACAATCGGGCCAGCAGCCAGCGTTTGGATACGATGGATTTCATAGAGGATTCCGCCTTCCTTTATTTAACAGTAAATTTAATTCATTGAGTATAGTTTATGAAAATGGGGTAAATAAGTTAAGAGCTGGCCTTCAGGGGATGCTCAGTGTCGGGCAATTCACTTTGGTGGATGACTTTCTTTTTAAAATCTGCTCCGTATCGGATAAAAATCCATACCCCGAACAGGATGAAAAAGCCTGCACCAAATTGTAAAGTAGACAGCCTTTCCCCGAGCAGGACCCAAGCTAGCAGGGAAGAAATAACGGGCTCGCCGAGTACCGCCATCGACACCGCAGTGGCGTTAATGTATTTGAGCAGCCAGTTAAACAGGTAATGTCCGAATAGCGTAGGCACAATGGCAAGTAGCAGGAACAGTCCCCATTCCCGTGGAGCATATCCCGTAAAAGGAATGGCATTGACCACATTATACAGCGCAAGTGATGTGGCTGCGATGGCGAAAACCCAAAAATTATAGACAAACGCGCTCAAATGCTCGCGCAGATGCTTGCCCATCAGCATATGGATGGACACGGCTACCATACCCAAGAAGGACAGTGCATCCCCGAGCAGGGCTTGTCCCGAGACATGGAAGTCGCCAGCTCCGATGGCCAGTGAGCCGATAAAAGCCATACCCATTCCGATGAGCATAGCGCGATTCGTGCCCGTCCGGAAAAACAAAAAAGAACCGAGCATGACAAGGATCGGCTCCAATGTCATAATAACGGTAGAGCTTGCAACGGTGGTCAGTCGCAGTGAGCCCATCCAGAGCAAGAAATGCAGCCCCAGAGCAATGCCGGACCAGAGGATCAGCATCCACTGCTTGCGGGTCAGGCTAAACAGCTCGGTGCGGTATTTCCAGACCAAAGGCAGCATGATCAGATTGGTTAGGTACAAACGGTACATAGCGATGACGGACACCTCGGCTTCAGACCATCTTACGAAGATTGAGGAGAACGAAATAGCGATAATACCTATGATGTACAATAATTCAAAGGAAAACGACGGTTTGTGTGCTTGATTCATGTGGCAGCTCCATCCGTATGGAAGAAAGTAAATACGTCTATGCTCCTTCCATCGGTATCTCAAAAAATTAGGTTTAATACAGCTCATTATACCGTACCTGACATTCCCGTGGTATTAGGATTTTGCAAAATCCTGAGAATATAATAAACGGGAGCAGGAGGTAGGATTTTAAGTGAGATGCTGCGTAGAACTTTTGCTGCACAAGCTCGTCTATCATAGTGGAGGTGGATTTTATGAAAAAACAAAACACATTTTCAATCATACTACTGACTGTAGTGGCAGTGCTGGCTCTGTCAGCCTGTGGAACGAAACCGCAAACCAATAACAACGCACCTCAGGGTGCAGACCAACCGCAAACGCAACATTCGGAAGTCAAACCGGAGCCGGTCGCTGAGCCGGAGGTCAAAAAAGGCACAGGTGTATACAACGGAGCTGCTGACCCGCATACGGTTGAGATTGAAACCAATGGTGAAGCCCAATCCTTCCAATTGGGGGAGGGACTGGACACGGTGATAGCTGGACTTAAAGAAGGCGATACAGTAGCGTTTGAATACAACGAAAAAGCAGTAGAGGGCGACGCGACGGCGAAGCAACTGACTTTAACGAAAATACAAAAAACAGAGGCTGCAACAGATAGCAGTCAAAACGGAAGTTCTGGTCAAGAAGTAGGCGGGGAACGCTCGAAGACTCAAACTTTTGAGCTTACCCTTGAAGGAAAAAAGGAAAAGCAGACAGCAACATTGGCAAAAGGAGAGGGATATTCACTGTATGTGTTTGATCCGATGTCCCTGTTTCCCGATCAAAACCGTGTTGCCTTAGCTGTAGATGATAACTATTACGCTGAAATTACAAAGCTGCCCTCCGACTTTAATCTGGATGAACTTCAAAAAGAAGGCGAGAAGGATCTAGCTTCCATCGGCAAGGTGCAAAAGCTGGACAAAGCAGCCGTGCCTCAAGCGTTGTCCAGTAGCCGTCTGTTCTTGCAAGCGAGCGGTTCGAAGATGACACAACAATATATTGTTGTAGAAAATAAAACAGGTGGTTTCATCGTGAAAGTGAACATTCCACAAGGTGAACCTGCTGAAGGATTCGAATCCTTCATTTATACATCGCTGGAGAGCTTGCAAGCTAATAAATAACCCTGTTTTGATGTCGGGCGGTTGCTGGCTTACAATAATGGATTTAAGGCAGTCAAACTGCTGAAACTTGTTATTTTAGGTGCTAGGTTAGAGCTCTAAAGGTCTAAACTGTAATTGCGAGACCTGCACTTTTGTGCTATAAAGGATGAGAGAATAAGCTCGTTCCGGCTTGCGAAGTCGTATGAAGCGATGAAGGAGTTGTTAGATTTACTATGTCCATCGAAATGAATACACAAGAAGTCATCAACGTGATTAAAAACAGCAAGAAAAAGACGCCTGTTAAAGTATATGTAAAAGGAGCTTTGGCTTCCGCATCTTTTGGCGAGAATGTTCAAGCTTTTATTTCCGGAGACAGCGGTGTTGTATTTGGTGATTGGGCCGACATCAAGCCTGTACTGGATAGTGCAAACGCTAAAGAAGAAGACTATGTGGTGGAAAATGACCGCCGTAACTCTGCTGTTCCTATGCTCGATCTGAAAGACATCAATGCCCGCATTGAGCCAGGCGCGTATATTCGCGATATGGTTGGCATCGGTAACAACGCAGTCATTATGATGGGTGCAGTGATTAACATCGGTGTCACCATTGGTGAAGGCACGATGATTGATATGAATGCTGTACTTGGCGGTCGTGTTAAAGTAGGCAACATGTGCCACATCGGTGCAGGCGTTGTCCTTGCAGGTGTCATTGAACCACCGTCCGCACAGCCTGTTATCGTAGAAGACGAAGTATTGATCGGTGCGAACTCGGTTGTACTGGAAGGCGTACGAATTGGTAAAGGTGCAGTTGTTGCAGCCGGAGCGGTTGTAACTGAAGATGTTCCTGCGTACTCCGTAGTGGCGGGTACACCTGCACGTGTAATCAAACAGGTCGATGATAAGACCAAATCTAAAACTGAAATTTTGAAAGAACTGCGCGTTCTGTAAGAAGGCAAAAGTTTTTTTATGTACCAAAGGTGAACGATTCCTTGTCAGAAGCATGATGCACTGACAGCATAACTTAGGGACGAAGCACAACGGACAAGGCTCGGCGGCTGCGCCGGGCTTTTGTCCTTTTGTTCTTTTGCCCGATAAGAGCTGATGAGCTATAAAGAGGAGGCGTAGCAGTAATGAGTACGGTCGACTATCGTTCTTTTGTCCAAATACGAAGGGATTTACACCAAATTCCCGAACCGGGTTTTGAGGAGTACAAAACACAACAATATTTGCTGGATTATTTGGAAACGCTCCCTCAGGAGCGGTTGGAAATTCGTACATGGCGTACGGGCGTGTTAGTGTTCATTCATGGAATAGCTCCTGAACGCCGCTATGGATATCGTTGTGATATGGATGGTTTACCGATTGAAGAAGAGACAGGTTACGATTTCCGTTCGACCCATCCCGGCTATATGCATGCTTGTGGACACGATTTACATATGACGATTGGATTGGGAATTGTTACTCACTTTGCAAGCCACCCGATTAAGGATGACCTAGTTGTGTTGTTTCAACCTGCTGAGGAAGGGCCTGGCGGAGCATTGCCTATGCGGGACAGTACGGAGCTGGCAGACTGGATACCGGATGAAATTGTCGCACTGCATGTTGCACCGGAATATCCTGTGGGCACGATTGCGACTCGCCCGGGCATCTTATTTGCCAATACGTCGGAGCTTTTCATCGACCTGAAGGGTACGGGCGGACATGCTGCGTATCCACACAAGGCGAATGATATGGTAGTAGCTGCTTGTCAGCTGGTGGGACAATTACAAACGGTTGTAGCCCGTAATGTGAATCCACTGGATGCAGCGGTCATTACCGTTGGTAAGGTTAGCGGAGGCACGAAGCAGAATATTATTGCGGAAACAGCCCGTTTGGAGGGTACGATCCGAACGTTGTCAGCCGATTCGATGATGCTGGTTAAATCACGGATTGAAGCGCTGGTGCGTGGTGTGGAAGCTGGGTTTGAATGCCATGCCGAGATTCATTATGGCTCCAATTATTTGCAAGTGTACAATGAAGCTCAGGTGACCGAGGAATTCATGAACTGGATTAGTAATCGGCAGGATGTGCAGCTTATTGAATGCGGGGAAGCGATGACTGGCGAGGATTTCGGGTATTTTCTGGAGCGAATTCCCGGTCTGATGTTCTGGCTTGGCGTTGATACGCCTTATGGTTTGCATCATGCCAAGCTGGAGCCTGCGGAGGAAGCAATCGGCGTGGCCATTCGTGTGCTGACAGACTATTTTACATGGAAGTCTCAAGGGTAAATGATACGGCCTGAATAAATAGGTTTAATGAAGAGAATGAAATGGAATGAAGTCGAATTTTTGAAGGAGGGTGTTATGGGAGAGCAAACCATCATCCGATTTGAACGGGTGACCAAGCAATATGACAACGATCCCCCGGTGCTGGCGGATGTCAGCTTTGAGATTGAGCGTGGTAAATTTTATACACTGCTGGGTCCTTCCGGCTGTGGTAAAACGACAATTCTGCGTATGATTGCAGGTTTTGCGGAGCCGACAGAGGGCTCTATTTATTTGAATGGTAAACTCATTAATCGTGTGCCAGCCAATGAGCGGCAGGTAAATACGGTTTTTCAGGATTATGCGCTATTTCCGCATCTGAATGTGTTTGAAAATGTAGCCTTTGGTCTGCGGATTAAAAAGATGAACAAAAAGGACATTCAGGAGAAGGTGACACAGGCGTTGTCCTTTGTCAATCTGGAAGGCTACGGCGAACGGGAAATTTCCGAGATGTCCGGGGGACAGCGTCAGCGTGTAGCCATTGCACGGGCTATCGTCAATGAGCCTGATGTTCTCTTATTGGATGAACCGTTGTCTGCACTGGATTTAAAGCTGCGTACAGAAATGCAGTATATTTTGCGTGAAATGCAGCAGCGCCTTGGAATCACCTTTATTTTCGTTACGCATGATCAGGAGGAAGCGCTGGCCATGTCGGACGAAATTTTTGTCATGAACAAAGGCAAGATCGAGCAGAGTGGTACGCCAAATGATATTTATGATGAGCCGATCAATCGGTTTGTTGCTGATTTCATTGGCGAATCCAATATTGTCCCAGGACGTATGATTGCGGATTATCAAGTGGAATTCAACGGTCGACAGTTTGAATGTGTCGACGGAGGACTGCGTCCGAACGAACCCATTGAAATTGTGATCCGGCCAGAGGACTTGGAGATTACCAGTGTTGCTGAAGGCAAGCTGCGTGTAAAGGTGGATACCCAATTGTTCCGTGGTGTTCACTATGAAATAAGCTGCTATGATGATTCGGGACAGGAGTGGCTCGTGCATTCTACCAAAAAGGCGGAGCTGGGCAGTGAAATCGGTCTACGATTTGACCCGGAATCGATCCATGTGATGCGGTTCGGGGAAACAGAGGAAGAGTTTGATCGACGTCTGGAAGCCTATGAAGAGGTAGATCAGCATGTCCGGTAATACAAGAGCAGCATATCTGCTGCCTTACTATTTATGGATTGTGCTGTTCGTGGCGGCTCCGGTTGTGCTTGTGTTTTACTATTCCCTATTTGACGTGGATGGTCATCTCACTTTCAGCAACTATGCTCAGTTTCTGACACCCGTTTATTTGAGCATGACGCTTAGTTCGTTTTGGTATGCATTTCTGATTACCGTATTTTCACTGTTAGTTGCTTATCCGGCGGCGTATTTGCTCACACGCACCAAGCATAAGCAGCTGTGGCTGTTGCTTATTATTTTGCCGACATGGATTAATTTATTACTCAAAACATATGCTTTTATCGGGATTTTCGGTACCTATGGTCCGGTGAATGCGGTATTAGGTATGGTTGGGTTGGGTGGTCAGCAATTATTGTTTACCAGCTCCAGCTTTGTGTTTGTGTCGGTTTATATTTTTGTGCCTTTTATGATTTTACCCATCTATAACGCGTTGGAAGGGTTAAACCCTTCACTGCTGGACGCTGCCCGTGATTTGGGAGCCTCCAAGTGGACTGCGTTTCGCAGGGTTATTTTCCCGTTAACGCTTGCGGGTGTGCGATCCGGTTGCATGGCTGTGTTTATTCCGGCGTTGTCGCTGTTTATGATTACCCGTCTGATTGCAGGTAACCGTGTAATTACACTGGGGACGGCGATAGAGCAGCATTTTCTGGTTACTCAGGATTGGGGCATGGGCTCTACGGTTGCCGTGTTCCTGATTTTAGCGATGGCGATCATTATGCTGCTCACCTCGGGAACGAAACGGAGGGTGCGGCATGGTAAATAAAAACCGATTCGGGAATATTTATTTGGTGATCGTTTTTCTCGTGTTGTACGCACCTATTTTGTATTTGATGTACTATTCCTTCAACAGTGGAGGGACGATGCATGAGTTTGAAGGTTTTACACTCCAATATTACAAAGAGGTGTTTGCAGACACTCGCTTGATCATTATTGTCATTAACACCTTGGTGATTGCTCTGCTGTCGTCTGCGTTGGCTACGATTATTGGCATCATGGGGGCGCTGGCTATTCATCAGATGCAGAACCGTCGAGTCAAAAATACGCTGCTGTCGCTCAATAATGTACTGATCGTGAACCCGGATGTCATTATTGGCGCTTCTTTCCTCATTTTGTTCACGATGGTTGGGATTAAGCTGGGTTTCTACTCTGTTTTATTATCCCATATTGCATTTAGTGTGCCGATTGCGGTCATTATGATATTGCCGAGGTTGCAGGAAATGAGTCCATCTCTGGTGGATGCCGCACGTGATTTGGGTGCCACCCGGATGGATGTGCTGACCAAGGTGATTCTACCCTTTATCAAGCCAGGGATTTATGCGGGCTTCTTTATGGCATTAACGTACTCGCTGGATGATTTCGCGGTGACCTTTTTTGTGACAGGCAGTGGCTATTCGACCTTATCGGTAGAAATATACTCTCGTGCCCGTCAAGGGGTTTCCTTGTCCATCAATGCGCTATCCACGCTCATTTTCCTGTTTACTGTACTGCTGGTGGTGGGGTACTACTTTATTATGCGCAAGGCGAATCGTAATGATAAAAAAGAGCCTGCGGCGGAAATGGGGGTGCCTAGATGAAGTCGCTTGTGCGCGTGTTTCTGTCCATTTTTATCATCTCGTTTGGCCTGATGGGGGTGGCAGCATGGCTGAATTCCAGCCAAGGCTACTCCGGTGGCAACACACTGACGGTTTACAACTGGGGAGACTACATTGACCCTGATCTGCTGGAAAGGTTTCAGAAGGAGACGGGAATTACCGTCATTTATCAGACATTTGACTCCAACGAGGCGATGCTGACAAAAATCGAGCAGGGAGGCACTTCGTTTGATGTAGCGGTTCCCTCGGAATATGCTTTGGCTAAAATGAAGCAAGAGCACTTGTTGCTCCCGTTGGATCACAGCAAGCTGCCGAATTTGAAGCATATAGATTCTCATTATCTAAATCTTTCGTTTGATCCGAATAACCAATACTCGGTTCCGTATTTTTGGGGTACAGTCGGGATTGTGTTTAACCCGGAGCTGACGAAAGGAATTGATTTTCATAGCTGGGACGGTCTGTGGAATCCGAAGCTGCGTAATAACCTGTTGCTGGTTGATGGTGCGAGGGAAGTCGTAGGGATGTCGCTGAACAGCCTTCACTATTCCTTGAACGATACGAATGAGGCACATTTGCAGCAGGCTTTGACGAAGCTGGAGAAATTAGCACCCAATGTCAAAGCGGTTGTCGGTGACGAGATTAAAATGTTGCTGGCAAACGAGGAAGCTGCTGCCGGAGTTGTGTGGTCCGGCGATGCGTCCGAAATCATGGACGAAAACGACAAGCTGGATTACATCGTGCCAGATGAAGGGTCCAACCTGTGGTTTGATAATATAGTTATTCCCAAAACAGCTACCCATGTGGACGCGGCCCACAAATTCATCAATTTTATGATGCAGCCCGATGTAGCCGCCCAAAATGCCGAGTTTGTAGGTTACTCCACACCAAACAAGGATGGAAAGAAATTGCTGCCTGAAGATATTTCTGGCGATGAGCGGTTCTATCCTCCGTCTGAAATTACAGACAAGCTGGAAGTATACGACAACCTGGGCAAGCGCATGCTGGCTCATTACAATGAATTGTTCCTTCAATTCAAAATGCATTTAAAGTAGGGGAGTGGCGTGTGAATCAGGTTTGCGCTTTAAAGGTCGCTGCGGTGGCGGATGGTGCTTACCATCGCTGTTAAATTCCGATTTTTTTGATTGAATATTTAAAGGTTAAAATCTCAATTTAAAGGCGACCGCTTCGCTTGTCCAGCACCATTCCGCCCCCTCCGCTGCACCGTGCTTAAAGCTACGCACCCATGAATCCCACACCCAGGTGAGGGAGTAGAGGAAGAGCGAACAGGCCCTTGAACCACCCGTACAGGTGGTTCAAGGGCCTGTTTTGTTTATTCACCGCGCAAAGCGGTGAGTATTGTACTTCTTTTCCCCATACTACACACACGTTAGCGGATTGAGGGACTTTAAGGTGGGCAGTGAGCGAAGCGGGCCATTTGAATCTGGAGAAGCGACAGCGTTCGCCTTTGCTGAAGGATTCTTACCTATAAAATGTTTTATACAATTGAAGAATCCCACAGCAACAGCGATCGGAAGATCAAATGGACCGCGAAGCCTCCTCCCACCTTAACTCCTCACAATTCCCCTAACAAACCTCTCTATTTTATCCAACCCTTGCTCCAGCACATCCTGTCCGTAAGCATAAGACAAGCGAATGTATCCTTCGCCATAGGAGGAAAAGGCATCTCCTGGCACAACGGCCACTCCATGCTCTTCCAGCAGCTTCAAGGTAAAATCCATCGAGCTTAATCCAAAATGGGCGATGGAAGGGAAAAGATAAAAGGCTCCCTCGGGTTTCTCCAGCGGAATTCCCATGTCTGTCAGCCTTCCATGCACATAGTCACGGCGCTTGCGGTATTCCTCACGCATCGGAAGTGCATCATCGACACCAGCGGTTAAGGCTTCCAGCGCAGCATATTGGCTGATCGAGCTGGCACAGGTCACGTTGTACTGATGCACTTTGACCATGTGCTGTGTAATTTCAGCGGGTGCAAGTGTAAAACCAATGCGCCATCCCGTCATGGAGTGTGATTTGGACAGACCGTTGATCACGATGGTGCGCTCCCGCATACCTGGAAGAGTTGCAATGGACACGTGCGGTGTATCGTAAATCAGTTCACTGTATATTTCATCCGAAATAATAAACAGATCGCGCTCCTTCAGCAAATCCGCGACCGCTTCCAGTTCTTCGCGGCTCATCACTCGTCCGGTTGGATTCGAAGGATATCCGAGAATGACTGCTTTTGTCCGTTCGGTCAGATAAGGCTCCAGTACCTCGGCCGTGAGCTTGAAGCCGCTACTGCGGGTATCGGCAAACACTGGCACGCCGCCTGACAAACGGATCAATGGCTCGTAACCCGGGTAGATCGGGACAGGTAGAATAACTTCATCGCCGGGTGACAAAATCGTGCGTAAGGTAATATCCAGCGCTTCACTGGCCCCGTTCGTCACGATAACCTCATCCAGACCACGGTAACTCAACCCGTATTTGTGGGCTACAAACGCCGCTGCGGCTTCTCGTAACTCCGGTAGTCCCGGATTAGGTGTATAGGAGGTGCGTCCTTCATTAATGGCCCGATGAGCAGCTTCCATAATATGCGCAGGGGTAGGAAAATCCGGCTGTCCAATCGTTAATGACAGGGTTCCGGGTAATGCGGCAACTTTGTTGGCGATTTTGCGGATGCCGCTGATTTGAATGTTTTTAACCTGATCGTTAAGCAAATGCTCCATAGCGTATGTGCCACCTTTTTCTGTATTAGAACAAGTTTACAATAATATGATCTGATTATGCTACGGCAAGAAGGATTCATTTTTATATGAGGGTTTTGCAAAACTTCAATAAGCGACTTCCAATGAACAATATATAGATCGAAGTGGTCTAGTGCGTCTATATATTGCACTTTGGAGCGACTGGAATCGAATTTTGCAAAATCCTTACATAATTAAGGTACTGAATTGACTAATTTATGGTATCTTAAAAGATGAAATATGTTTGTAAGCGTAATCACAGTAAAAATGGGGAGGAGAGCATCTTTTGATGAAACAAGTATACATAGAACAAATGCTATCCATGAAATTAAAAAGGCTTGGGCTTACATGGCTCAGTGTAATAATGGTGCTTTCAGGTGGAGGCCCGGAATGGTTGTTCAGTGGAAATGCTTCGGCAGAACCTGCACCTACAGTAGAAAAGGAGATGCAACCTTCATCCGTGACTGTTGGGGCAAGTGTATATGCAGATGTCTACTTGCCTAAAAAGCTTCGCATCCACGATATACAGGGAGCAGCCCACCGTTCACCGTATGAGGGACAAAAAGTAACGGATATTGAAGGCGTTGTCACGATGGTGAAGGGAAGCAGCTTCTATATCCAAGAGTTGGATGATCAAGTGGATCAGGATGAAAAAACATCCGAGGCCATTTTAGTGTACAAGCCTAGTCACGGTGTACAGGTAGGGGATGAGGTAAGGGTTAGCGGTTCGGTGAAGGAATACACAGAAAGAACTTATGCTAGCAAGCCAATCGACCTGACGACCACAGAAATTGTGGCTTCTTCGGTTAAGGTAATTGCCAATGAACGTCCGCTCCCTACTCCAGTTTTGTTAGGAAAACAGGGACGTGTGATGCCGACATCTGTTGTGGATAATGACGGAATGACGGTGTTTGATCCGCAGGAAGATGGCTTGGATTTTTTCGAAAGTCTGGAGGCAATGCGTGTAGAGTTGAACGATGCCACTGTGATTGGTCCTTATGGCTATGAAATTCCAGTCCGAATTGATAACGGTCCGAACACAAGTGAGGTAGTGACGGAGGCAGGTGGATTCATGCTGACAGAAAGAAGTCTGAATCCGCAACGGATTTTGATTGACGCGAAGCCTTCGACCCCGTTGAAAACAGGCGATCGTTTTGCAGGCCCTATCACAGGTGTGGTGAGCTATAGCTTTAGCAATTATAAGCTGTTGCCAGAACGTCTACCCAATATTGTACCGGGTGGCCTCGAGCCAGAAAACACGCGTTTGATACGGGATGATCACAAACTGACAGTAGCTTCTTTTAACGTGGAAAACTTCGATCCCGGTGATGGAAAACGGATTGATCAGCTTGGACAGGCTATCGCCGTGAATTTGAATCATCCGGATATCATAGGACTGCTGGAAGTGCAGGACAATAACGGTGAGAAAGATGATGGCACCACAGACGCTTCTGAAAGCTTCCGCGTGCTCATGGAAGCGATTCGTGCTCATGGAGGGCCAGAATACGCTTTTACGGATATTGCCCCTGAAAATAATAAGGATGGCGGCGCTCCCGGTGGTAACATCCGTGTTGGCTTCCTATACAATCCGCAACGTGTTACGCTGACAGACAAACCTAAAGGAGATTCAGTGACGTCTGTCACTTATGGGGCGCAGGGACTCACTCTCAACCCGGGTCGGATTGATCCCCTGAATGCGTCATTTGAAGACTCACGCAAGCCGTTGGCCGCTGAATTTGAGTTTGAAGGCCAACAGGTGATTGTGATCGCTAACCATTTTAATTCTAAAGGGGGCGATCAAGCTCCATTTGGAGGGATTCAGCCGCCTGTGCGAAGTAGCGAAATACAGCGGGCGAAGATTGCAACGATTGTGAACGGCTTTGTAAAGTCGGTACTGCAAGTAAACCCTAAGGCCAATATGGTGGTGCTCGGTGATTTGAATGATTTTCAATTCTCTGAAACGCTGGATTTGCTGCGGGGGCAGGAATTGACCAATCTCATAGACCAGTTGGATGAAAAGGAGCGGTACTCATATATTTATGAGGGTAATTCGCAAACATTGGATCATATGCTGGTCAGCCCGTCTCTGAGCGAAACATCCGTGCTGGATATCGTTCATATGAATGCGAATTTTAGTGCGGCGGACGGACGGGTAAGCGATCATGATCCGTTGGTTGCGCAAATAGATTTGCCGCGTAAAACGGAAGAACCACCAACAGATGGTGGGAGTGGCCGAAATGACGACGATGATGAGGAGGATCAGCAGGATAACGAGGGAAATACCAACACTGGGAATGGCAGCAGCGGTAACGTGAATGGAACGGTAAATGGACAGGGTCAGACTGCCGGTAGTGAACAAAATGGAAGCAGCCTGTCTGGTACAAATGTTGTGCAAGTCAAGACTGTAGTGACCGGAGTGGAGCAAAACGGCTTGAAAAAGGCAGTCGCTCAAGTAACAGCAGCTGAAATACAAAATGCGATTCGAAACGGTGCGAATGGTACGCTTGTGATCCGTGCAGGAGAGCAAGCGGAAGCGAAGACGTTCAAGGTTCATTTAACCGGGGAAGCTTTGGGGGCCGCCTTGAACAACCGTATTCGTACTCTTCGAGTAGAAACGCCACAGGGTGGATATGAAGTAGCAACAAGTCGTTTGTCTCTTCAAAAGCTGGCTGATACCTGGCAGGTGCCTGTAAAACAAATATCCTTGAATGTTTCCGTCGCTTTGAACGAAGAATTGGCTAAACGCTTGGATGTTCCGACAGGACGCAAACTGTTACAGGCTTTGGATATCACAGCTGAGCTGAGAAGCGAGGATGGACGGAAACAGCCTTTGGCAGGTAACGGGGGCTCAGGTAGTGGGTATGAACGTTATCTGTTACGTGTTCCTGCAACGGTCGATGCAGGCCAGCTCGCTGTAGTGAAGGTATCGACCAACCAAGTCGGACAAGTGTCCTATCAACCCGTTCCTTTTCACGCTTCGAGCGAGGAAATAACCGTGTATGGTCGTTCGGGAGGGACTTACGCTGTGCTGGATGGCGGGGCTTCTGGAGAAAACGAATCGTTCATTGATATATCCGGCCATTGGGCGCAGCAGGATATTACACGTCTGGCAACTCGCCTGGTTGTGGCGGGGACCAATCCATCAGCGTCTACAACTAATGCGACTAGTGAAATGGACTTAGCGAACGTACGCTTTGAGCCTGAAGGTCAGGTGCGACGCTCCGAACTGGCTGCGATGCTGATTCGTACACTTGGGCTGGAGCATACAGATCGCACGCTGACGAGCTTTGACGATGTTCAATCCGAATCGTGGTATGCGGATTCCGTACGTACCGCAGCTGCTGCCGGGCTGATCAACGGCTATGCTGACGGAAGCTTCCGACCTGATACACCGGTATCGAGGGAGGAGTTGGCTGTGATCATAGAGAGAGCCTTACGCTTCGCTGGGAATACAGAAGAAAATACAGAAGAAGCAACAGGAAGTAAATCCGTGTCATTATCGGATGTACAGGCGATCTCTACGTGGGCAGCTCCGGCTGTGAAGACCCTGTCTGGACTTGGTATTATGAAGGGAGACGAGAAAGGCCGTTTTGGCCCGGCTACATCCGTGACGAGGGCAGAAGCAGCGGCTGTATTATCTCGAACGCTGGACAAGCTAAATTGGGAACAGTAGATATCACTATATAAATGTCAGATTGATTGACTTTCTACGATAGTTAAGTTATCTTTTGTGGAGAAGTAGTGTGAAAAAGTAGAATTTATGACGAATGAAGAGGTGAAATGTCGTGGGAGTAACAGCTAAACAAATTTTTGTGAATTTACCAGTTAAAAACCTGCAGCACTCCATTGATTTTTTTACTACAATCGGATTTGAATTTAACGCTCAGTTCACCGATGAACATGCAACCTGTATGGTTGTCAGTGAGCATATTTTTGTCATGTTGCTGGTTAAAGAACGTTTTAAAGCGTTCACTACAAAGGAAATTTCGGATGCCACGAAAAGCACAGAAGCGATTGTTGCCTTATCGGTGGAGAGTCGAGAAAAGGTGGACGAAATCGTCCACAAGGCTTTGGAAGCGGGCGGAAAGCCCTCGAACGAACCTCAAGATCATGGTTTTATGTATGGATGGAGCTTTCAGGATTTGGATGGTCATCTGTGGGAGTTCTTTTATATGGTAGAGCAGTAATGAAAACTAAAGGGATAAAGTGAAATAAATACCATGGAAAGTAAGCTATCCTAAAAAGATAGTTTACTTTCTTTGTTGTATGTTATCAAACTCACCGGGAGGAATCACAATGTCTAACGAAATGAGAGTCTATCCTGTTCAAGCTATGAGCGAAGCACTGTCAGATTCACTAACCCGGCTGTTGATCGACGTGGTCGCAGACGGTGCCTCTATAGGGTTCTTACCGCCACTGGGTTATCAGGAAGCAGCAGCTTATTGGAACAGTGTGCTTGAGGACGGTGTAGTTCTGTGGATTGCCGAGAAGGACGGAGTACCTGTGGGGACGGTCCAGCTTCATTTGGCTCAAAAAGCTAACGCTACTCATCGTGCGGAAATTGCTAAGCTTATGGTGCATCCGTCCGGACGCAGGCTTGGGATCGCACGACAGTTAATGAAGGCAGCGGAAGAAGAGGCACTGCGTCAGGAAAGAACGTTACTGGTGCTAGATACGCGGGTGGGTGATCCTTCCAATGGACTCTATGAGTCTATCGGGTTCGTAGAAGCTGGCGTTATTCCGGGTTATGCTCAATCAGCCGATGGTCAGCTGCACGCCACTCGATATTATTACAAGCCATTGAAACCGTATTCCAGTCATAGTTGAGCATTTACCGAATAACTGTGGTATATACGGGTAATCATAACTTGTCATAGGATTACATAACCTTTTTCCGCGTTTATTCGACTGGAAAAGCACGGGAATAGGAACGTATAATGAAGAGGGGATCAGAAAAGGTCTTTTTATGTCAATTTGGCTGTTCTGAATTGAAGAACGTAGCAAACACAGCGGAGGAATCAAAGAATATGAGGCTGGAGCATGATTTTTTAGGTACTAAGGAAGTGCCGTCAGACGCCTATTACGGTGTACAAACTCTGAGGGCAAAAGAAAATTTCCCAATTACAGGCCAACGACTGCACCCTGAGTTGATTAAAGCCATGGCGATCGTTAAAAAGGGAGCAGCGACGGTAAACATGGAACTAACCCGCTTGCACCGCCCCAAAGCAGAGGCCATTATTCAGGCAGCTGACGAGATCATTCAAGGACAGCTTCATGACCATTTTATCGTCGATCCGATTCAGGGCGGCGCAGGCACGTCCATTAATATGAATACAAATGAAGTGATTGCGAACCGGGCATTGGAGCTGATTGGCAAGCAGCGCGGAGATTATCAGGAGATCAGTCCTAATAATCATGTTAATATGGCGCAATCGACGAACGATGCTTTTCCTACGGCCGTACACTTGGCTGTATTAAGTATGATTGATAAGCTGTTAGCCACCATGAGTGAGCTTCAGGAAGCATTTTCCCGCAAGGCAAATGAGTTTGATAGTGTGATTAAAATGGGTCGAACCCACTTGCAGGATGCAGTACCGATCCGATTAGGGCAGGAGTTTCAGGCTTATACGCGTGTGCTGGGTCGTGATATCGGACGCGTCCGTGCGACCAAACAACACCTGCTAACGATTAATATGGGTGCAACTGCGGTGGGGACTGGCCTGAACGCAGACCGTCGTTATATTAAGCGTGTTGCCGAGGTACTGGCAGAGGTCAGTGGCTTCCCTGTGGAAGCTGACGAACATCTCGTGGATGCCACACAAAATACGGATGCCTATACCGAAGTGTCTGCTGCCTTGAAAATTTGTATGATGAATATGTCTAAGGTGGCTAATGACATCCGCTTAATGGCTTCCGGACCGCGTGCTGGACTGGGGGAACTGAGTCTGCCTGCCCGTCAGCCAGGGTCATCCATTATGCCGGGCAAGGTAAATCCGGTAATGTGTGAAGTTATTAACCAAATTGCTTTTCAGGTCATTGGCAATGATCATACGATCTGCCTGGCTTCTGAGGCTGGTCAGCTGGAGCTGAACGTGATGGAGCCTGTGCTTGTCTACAATCTGCTTCAGTCGCTGGAAATCATGAAGCAGGGCTTCCATGTCTTCCGCATTCATTGTGTGGAAGGAATTGAAGCGAATGTGGAGCGGTGTCGTGAATATGTAGAGAATAGTGTAGGTATTATTACAGCGCTCAATCCGCATCTCGGATATGAGGTGGTATCACGCATTGCTCGCGAAGCAATTACGACTGGCAAATCGGTGCGTGAGTTGTGCTTGCTGTATAACGTACTGACCGAGGAAGAATTGGACATTATATTGGACCCGTACCAAATGACTCAGCCTGGTATTGCAGGAGAATCTTTGCTGAATCGTGAATAATTATGCGGAGTATGGAGTTTAGACAGCTTTGAGGCAAGACGAAGATAGCCCCGTCGAATCTGGCGGGGCTATTGTTATGTTATAAAGGAGATGTATATGGGAGCCAGCGTGCATAGGGGATTTTCCTGTTAAGGATTATACGGCTACGCTTATTGTAGAAAAGGGGAAGTGGGATGTTGCTAGAGAAATTATTGGCTTATAAGGAATTAGGAATAGGACTCATTGTACTTTTAGTGTTGCTTGCGCTCATCATCAGGGGACTGGTACGTGGTCGCCAAAATCAGATTTTACGTGATCTGGACCCACGCAAAATTGGAATTCAGGATATAGATCGTATGGAGGATGGCTCGGAATTTGAGCTTTATTTGCAGCGGTTGTTATCCGCGCTTGGCTATAAGGACATCTATAAAACAACCAGTAGCCGGGATTTTGGAGCGGATCTAGTTTTTACAGACCGTGAAGGCGTGAGGGTTGTCATTCAGGCCAAACGTTATGGGGTACAACATCCGGTAGGTTTGGGCGCGGTGCAGGAAATTTATACCTCCATGCGTTATTATGCGGCCGACAAGTCTGTCGTCATCACCTCCGGTCGTTATACGGAATCCTGTAAAACACTTGCTGCTGTCAACGGGGTTAAACTATTAGACCGCAACGACTTGATGGACATGATTGATTTATTCAAGACGAAACACCGCGAGGAAGTCATGGATCTCATAGAAAGTAAAACCGAAGTGATTGCTTCCAAATGGAGTAAAAGTAAATAAGATTGGGGACTGATTGTTAGGCGATGTTATTCGAGCCTGGTGGTCAGTCCCTTCTATTTTTTCATAATAAAATAGAAGAACTGAATTTACAGAAATTATTATGAAAAAATATGCTTTTATAACCGATATAAAGATGTTGGGGATTTCCAAATTATGTTGAGGTGATATGTCATGAAGAAGCGAGCTATATTGTTAACTTTTAGGTGGATTCCCATTGTCACAATCTTTGCATTATTGCTATGTGCATGTGGGCAATCGGTAGCACAAACCAAGGTCCAGCCCATTAAGGTGGGAATCGTACTGTCAGATATTGGTCTGGGTGACCAATCTTACAGTGACGCGGCTTTTCGAGGTTTGGTCAAGGCACGGGATGAGGGGAAAATTGTTTTTGAATACCGGGAAATATCTGAGACCAAGACGTATGATGCTGCTTTTGAGCAGCTTGCTCAAGAAAAAGCTGATTTAATCGTTGGATTGGGTTACATGGTCAAGGACAGTCTGGAAAGCGTTGCCAAAAAATATCCGGAACGTAAATTTTTAATCGTGGATGAGAAATCAGATTTACCGAATGTGGCCTCTATCACCTTTAAAGAAGAAGAAGGTAGCTTTATGGCCGGAGTTGTCGCAGGTTTAACGAGTCGCACTGAACAGGTGGGCTTTCTCGGAGGCGTGGAATCTCCTCTGCTGAAAAAGTTTGAAATTGGATATAGCGCAGGGGTTCACTCAGTCAAGCCTAATGCCAAAGTCACCGCTACGTATGCAGGAGATTTTGGAAAGCCGGAGCTGGGTACGCAAATTGCAGATGACATGATCAATCAGGATCAGATTGATGTCATCTATGCAGCAGCAGGCCTTACGGGCGTGGGTGCGCTACAAGAAGTACAGAAGCAGCAAAAATTCGCCATCGGGGTCGATAGCGACCAGTTTTTCATTGCGGAAAAAGCGGTAGTGACCTCGATGATTAAAAATGTAGACAGTGCAATTTATACAGTAGTCAAAGGCTTTGCAGATCATCAAAGAAAATTTACGGAGAAGGACATGGTGTTTGGTCTTGCGGAAGATGGTATAGGTCTGGCGCCTATTCGTGTCGTGACACTGAAGCCGGATCAGCAAAAGGTGATGGATGATTTAATGGAAAAAATCAAATCCGGCACACTTACTGTACCTACCCAATAAATTTTTGCAAACGGAGGATGAATGCTGATGAAACTGCAAGGTAAACTGGTGCTGAACGCGATGATTTCCCTGATCGCTTGCCTGGCTTTAGTGGCTTATATTATTTTTGAATTAATTCGTATTAACTCGCAAAGCAGTAATCTTGTTCCGGCTATGTTGAATGTACAGCAGCTCAATGCCTATTTGATTCAGTCGGGGCAGGCGCTACAGAATTATTCTACTTCCATGACGGAGAGCAACAAAGCCGATGTGCAAAATCAGCTGACTCAGTCTGAAAAAACGATTGCTTTGCTTTCACAGGGCATGATACAGACCGAAGCGCAGCAAAAGCGACTGAATACTATTAAAACTAAATTCAGCCAATTGAAAGTAGCAACGGAAAAAGCAATGAGTACCCAAAACAGCCCAGAGTCCAAGCGGGAGGCCATGCGTGCCCAGGGGATTCAAAACGATGTATTTATGCTGGATCTGCTGACCAAGGCACGTTATGACCAATACACAGAAGATTTGACCAAGAGCATTCGTTTTACTTGGCAATTGGCCTTGGCAGGTGCAGTTATACTTCTGGTGGCGGTTGGGCTATATAATACATATACCTCCAGGCAGCTTGCTCTTAGAACCCGCAAGTTAACGGATGCTGCGAAGCAAATTGCCGAGGGGAATTTGACAGTGCAGCTCGCCCAAACGAAGGGACACGATGAGCTGGACGAGCTCAATGAATCTTTCCGAGTCATGATCGGGAACTTGCGTAACATTGTACTCTCCATTGATCAGGCGGGTAATCGTGTCGATCTGATGGCTCGGGATATTGATCAGCATAATGAAGCCATGAAGGAAATTGTGACACAAGTCAGCACGTCAACAGAGGAACTGGCGATAGGCAGTCAGAAAATTGCTGAGGATCTGTCGTCAACGGTAGGTGTTGTGGACGAGATGCAGTTGAAGTTTGAATCTAATCTGCTGGAAACAACGCAATCGACCGCGTATAGTGAGGATGCTTTGCGTGTTATTGAGCAAGGTACGCGGGTAATGAGCGATCAACTGCGCATCGTTACAGAAAATCGTTCAGCCATGTCCGAAGTGGAGCAGACAGTCAAGGAGCTGGAGGCCAATGCAGCCGAGATTACAACCATGACCGGCTACGTATCCGAAATTGCTAGCCAGACGTCGCTGTTGTCCTTGAATGCTTCCATTGAGGCTGCACGTGCGGGTGAAGCGGGAAAGGGCTTTGCTGTAGTTGCCAATGAAGTGAAAAAGCTGGCGAATCAATCAGAATCTGCTGTGAAGAAAATTTATACCGCTGTCGAAGGTATTACGCAGGCTATGGAAAAGGTGAAGACTTCTGTGGCGCAAAGTCAGGAGCTGTTCCGTGAGCAGGAGAAGGCAACTACCTCCACCGGAGAATCGTTCACAGAGATCAGTGGCAAAGTGCAGCAAATTGCTGGCCAAGTCAGCAAGCTATCAATGGACATGAATGTATCGCGAGAACTGAGCGTACAGGTGCAGCAAGCTATCGAAAATATCAGCGCAATCACTCAGCAGTCCGCCGCAGGCAGCGAAGAGATTACGGCTTCCACAGTGGAGCAGAAGCGTTCCTTTGAGGAGTCGGCTGAGAAGGTAAAAGAACTTCGTCAGATTCGCGAGGAGATGCAGCGGGAGCTGGATCGTTTTCAGGTGGAAAAGACGAGCTAAACACGGTGAAACGAATATCTGTTTTTGCTGAACAATGAATATAAGTAGTCGAAAGAAGAAGTTCTATCCTATACAGGGGGACTTCTTCTTTTTTTAATTATGTGACTTCTGTTAAGTTTGATTTACATAGGCAGGGAATTCCGCCTCTTGCGTCAAATACATTTAGGGAGAATATGTCACCAGATATATTGGCAAGAGGAAGATGGACAACGAAGTCCGGAAGGATGAAGTTACGGGAATGATGCGACTTAAGCTTCGATTGATATTGAAAAATAAACAGACAAGACTGATCCTACTGCTCACTCTGTGCGTGTCGCTCGTGATTAGCGTGATCGGCTTGCTATCGTATTCAGGATACCGTGAAGGTTTGGATACCGAGCTGAACACCCCCAATATAGAATTGTTGCAAATTAATCTGGATGTGACCAATCGGGCTTTTCGTGAGTCTGATAACAAGGCGCTTGATGTGGCTTATCATCCGGACGTAGAGGCTTTTGTACGTGCCCAAATGGATGGAAAATCGCTATCAAACAACGCTTCCGTCATAGATCGGCTTCAGAAATACTTGAAAGCCCTTTCTTCGCACGAAGAAATTTATTCGGTTGAAGTCATTTCTTTGGACAATCATGCTCTCGTATCCAGCAATTATGGTTACTTGCCTGATTGGAAGCAGGCACCGGATACGACCTGGGTTCCCTGGATTCAGGACATCCAAAAAAAGCCGTTGCTGATTAAGCGGAGATGGTACGGCACCGATCGCCAGCATGCGACGATGGAGCTGCTTTCGCTGGCCAGGCCCATAGTAGAGAATGGCAAGGTCATTGGCGCGGTGCTAATCAATCTGGATTACGACCGTTTTTTTTCCAAACTGTATATTCATTTATCCAACTCGCAATACGTGTATGATCTGGAGGGCGAGCTGATCTATCCCAAGCTGAGATCGTCCTTACCCTTAAATGATATGGGCAGGGTTTTGAAAGAACTGGATGTGAGTCCCTATGCTTATGTGGAGATAGGGGACATGGAATATATGGCGAACCAGACCTTTTCTGATGTAACGGGCTGGCGTCTAGTATCGCTCGTTCCGATGGACAAGCTGCTGAAAAATGTAAAGCTGGCGCGCAATATGATGCTGTGGCTGGCCTTTATCTCTATACTGGCTGGGTGCTCAGCGGTTTACTATTACAATTATGCAGCTTTTCGCCCCATGAAAAAAATTAATAACCTGTTGAATTCGGGCAATAAGGGAACACGCCAAGGAGGATTGTATGACCTGGAACCTGTGATTAGCAAGCTGGTTGGAGAGTTTCACCGGAAATCATTGGTGGTAGAGCGAAGCCTGCCTGAGCTGCGTTCCAAATATATGGAAGATGTCATCCAGCGTAGAATGGGCATACAGGAAATGCGTATGAAATGGGAACAGTATTTTTCCGATTGGGACGGCAATTCTTTGGTTGTCATGATCGTGTCCATTGACCGGTATTCTACGTGGGCCGCAAGCTTTCCAGAAGAGGATAAAATGCTGCTCAAGTATGCGCTGAACAATATTTTGCTGGAGATGCTGGAACCCCACTGGAGAGCAGTAAGCGCGCCGGAGGAGGAGAGTAGTTTTGTTGTGCTGCTACAGTGCAGCGGGAGTCCATATGAAGTTGGTACGGAGTCTGCTGCCCAAGAGAGCATTTTGCTTCACAAAAGCGTTGATAGGCTGATTCAGGTTGTCGGTGAGTATCTTCCTTTGACTATTTCAATAGGGATTGGTCATGTAGTCAGAGACATTCAAGAGGCGCGGGAGTCCTTTGTAAAAGGAAAAGAGGCCCTTAACTTGCGTTTGTATGAGGGGTATGGACGTTCACATACAAATATGGAATACAGCATATGCGCGGAAAAGGATGACACAGCGGATGTGCTCCCAAAGGAGCAGGCTCAGGATTCAAAAATGCTGGACAATCAGCGTGTGGAAATGATTCGTGCCATGGAGTCACAGGAACCTGGTGCAAGTGCCAAGCTAATCAGCCAATGGGTAGAAGAACTTCGTCTTCACAGGATAGCCCCAGTCCAAGTTTACCTGTCTGTCCATGAATTGCTGGAAGATTTACTAAAATGGTGTGCCACTCAGAGTGTGACGCCGCCAGATAAGCTTGCTGATTACCACTGGAATCAGATTCTGACGCTAGACCTTCAAGACATTGAGGCGTTGTTGGTCGTCATTTTGACGGATATGGAAGATAAATGGAATGGTCGCAGACAATCCAAGGATTTTGTGCGTGTGCAAGAGATGATTGATTATATGGAGCATCATCTACATTTAAACATAGGGCTTCAGGAGATTGCGGATCAGGTTCACATGAGCGTGTCCTCGGTGAGCAGTATGTTCAAAGAAGAGACGGGGAGTACCGTTTACGACTATTTGACTGGACTACGTATGAAAAAAGCATGCACATTACTGTGCGAAACTCATCTGAAAATTAGTGAAATTGCAGATCAGGTCGGTTATCGGAATGAGAACAGCTTTATTCGTGTATTTCGCAAGCATAAACAAGTGACCCCAGGGAAATTCAGACAAATCAGCAAATCTTCCAATGAATATGCAGATCGGTCAAAAGGTCGATACTTTGGTGAAATAGAAGATAAACGCGAAGATTAAGCGATAGCTGTAGCCCTCCACGTTGCGGTACATTGACTTCATGTTAACGCAAACAACATGACCGAAAACGTTGGGGGGTGAAAACGGGCGCATGACGGGCCCAGTTTATTTTTGGAGAAGAGGAAGCGTAATGAAGAAAAAGCCATGGCAAAAATATGTGCTGGTTGCGGCAGGAGTGGCTATGCTTTCTGCCTTGAGTATCAGTGAATATGTGGATCACCGCACCCTGCAGGATCACAGCCGTATATTTCCTGCAAAGCCAATAACACTCGTTGTTCCTTATTCGGCGGGAGGCGGTACGGATATTACCGCGAGAGCGCTGGCGAAAGCCGCCGAAAAGCATCTCGGTCAGCCGATCATCGTCGTTAATCGAACAGGAGGCGGCGGTTCTGTCGGGCTTATGGAAGGGGCTGAGGCGCAGGCGGACGGTTATACCGTAACGTATCTGGTCGCTGAGCTGACTACGTTACCACATTTGGGACTGCTGCCGCTCACCTATGAGCGCTTTAAACCGCTGCTCCAAACCAATATGGACCCTTCCGCCATTACGGTCCGGGCGGATGCACCATGGAAGACAGCGGAAGCATTTCTGGAGGACGCCGAGGCCCATCCTGGCAAGCTGAAAATGGGTAATGCAGGCACAGGGAGCATCTGGCACCTCGCTGCCGCGATGCTGGAGCAGAAAAGCGGAGTCCGCTTCACCCATATCCCTTATGAGGGAGCAGGCCCAGCCGTCTCCGCTTTAATGAGCGGATTCGTGGATGCTGTACCCGTCAGTCCCGCAGAAGTGAAGAAATACGTGGACGAGGGGAAACTTCGCATACTGGCGATCCAGGCAGACACGATTTCGGAAGCGTTTCCAAAAGTGCCGACACTACAGCAAGCCACTGGGCTGCGTGTACATTTTATCGGCACTTGGAGAGGGTTGGCTGTACCTAAGGATACACCGGATGAAGTTGCTCAAACGCTGGCGGATGCACTGATCAAGGGGACGAAAGACGAGGAATTCCGGGAGGAAATGCGCAAGCATGGGTTAGGATTGCGTGTCAAGGATGCAGAGGCATTCGCGCGGCAACTGAAGGAGAGTCATGATACCTTCGCAAGACTGATTCCCGATCTCGGCTTGAGCCGCAAATAAAACGGCCTTGTTTTTGCATTGGCAAAAACGAAAGGGTTGAACGAAGTTATGAAAATCAAACAAAACATTGATAAAATTCCAGGGGGCATTATGCTGGTGCCGCTGTTTATTGGCGCACTTTTTCATACGTTTACTCCATGGGCAGGCGACTATTTTGGATCTTTTACCAAGGGGCTGATGACGGGTACGGTACCCATTTTAGCAGTGTGGTTTTTTTGTATGGGTGCTTCCATAGATGTACGAGCAACGGGCACCGTATTGCGTAAATCAGGAACGCTCGTATTGACTAAAATCGCGGTCGCCTGGGTAGTGGCGATCATTGCGTCCAGATTGCTGCCTGTTGGTGGCGTAGAGAGTGGGCTTTTTGCAGGTTTGTCGGTGCTGGCGTTGATCTCGGCTATGGATATGACGAACGGCGGGCTATACGCCTCCATTATGCAGCAATATGGCTCTAAGGAAGAGGCAGGAGCATTCGTGCTGATGTCACTGGAATCGGGTCCGTTGGTGACCATGCTTATTTTAGGTAGTACCGGATTGGCCGTTTTTGAACCACAGACTTTTGTGGGGGCGGTATTACCATTTTTGGTCGGCTTCACATTGGGCAATCTGGATCATGATTTTCGTAAATATTTTGGGAACGCAACGCAAGCTCTGATTCCATTTTTCGGTTTTGCACTTGGCTGTTCCATTGACCTGAGTGTCATTGTCCAGACAGGTATGCTTGGTATTTTATTAGGCATTTTTGTTATTATCATTACAGGGATTCCACTGATTCTGGCAGACAAATATATCGGCGGAGGCAACGGTACAGCAGGAATTGCAGCCTCCAGTACAGCAGGTGCAGCAGTAGCGAATCCCGTCATTGTCGCCAACATCAAGCCTGAGTTTCTACCTGTAGCGCAGTCTGCAACGGCATTAGTTGCCGCTTCGGTCATAGTGACCTCAATTTTGGTACCTATTCTGACGGCATACTGGGCCAATTATATGAAGCGTAAAGGGGAATCCAAAGGAGCAGGGCCTGTAAATCCAGGTGCGAATGTGCCTAAATAAAGTTTGGATGATGATGGCTCAACTTATGGACCTTTCCATTACCCGGGAAATGCTTTTGCAGCTGTACCTTAAATCCTAATATCATAAAACTTGTCCTAAAACGCTTCCGCAAACATACATATGTAAGCAGAGGAGCGTGATGGAATTGGAAAACAAGGTGCGTCGCTATTATCAGTTAAAGCAAAAGCAAAAAGAATTTGAAGGTGAACTGACTGATTTGCGTAATGACATTACTGCTCATTGTGCGCAGCAGGAAGTGGCGGATTGGGAAATTGGTAACTACCGGGTCAAGATTGTGCAGCAGCACCGCAAGGAATACGATCATACGAAGCTGTATGATTCACTGCCTGATCCGCAGCTATGGCGTTTGTTTTCCAAGCCGGATACTTCGAAGATTGCCAGTTTGCTTAAGCTTAAGGTCATCGCGGAGGAGCAAATAAAAGATGCCATTTCTCTTAAAACGGTAACGCTATTGCAAGTGGATAAAAAATAAAAATAAATAAAAAAGAGCTGACCCCGTTTAAACTGTACCCTATGTAAAGGACCATTTAAAAAAAGACTAAATTGCTTGCAGAAGATGATCTCTGTATTGTACAGGGGTCATCCTTTTTAAGTTCCATTGGTATCTGTAATGGTTGTA